>JBDKSR010000506.1:0-7279 GCA_039680545.1 Bryobacteraceae bacterium
GATCTCCGGCAATCGCACGCGAGTCAAGATCGTCAAGAACAAACTGGCGCCCCCGTTCCGTGAGGCTGAGTTCGACATCATGTACGGCGAAGGCATCTCCCGTGAGGGCGATTTACTCGATCTCGGCGTGGCGCAGAATGTAGTCGAAAAGAGTGGCTCCTGGTTTAGTTACAAGGGCGAGCGCATCGGCCAAGGACGCGAGAACGCGCGGCAATTTCTCAAAGACAATCCCGATATCCGCCAGAAGGTGGATTCCGAGCTGCGAAAGATCCTTGGCCTGAACCACGGCGAAGAGCGCCCGGCGTCCCCTGCCCCGGCTCCTGAGCCCCCAAAATGCAATTCCGCTCCATCGCGGGGACGGTGAGATAGCCATGCGTTCCGGCAGAAGGTTGCATCGATGGTTCACCACCGGGGGGGTGTTCCTATCACTGATTTCCCCGCTTTTTGCTGCTGGTGACCCGGCATACCCGGCCGCAATCAACAAATGGCGCAACCAGAGGGAAGAGCGGCTGAAGACGGATAACGGCTGGCTTACGGTTGCGGGGCTGTTCTGGTTGACGCAGGGAGACAATACGGCTGGCTCGGGCGCGGATAACTCGATCGTCCTGCCCGCCGGGTCGTGTCCGGCGCGAATCGGAACGTTTCGTTTCGACGGCGGGAAGACAATCTTTGTTGCCGAACGCGGCGTTGCAGTGACGTCGGATGGAAAGCACGTCACGACGATCGAGATGAAGCCCGACACGTCGGGGAGCCCGCAAATCATCTCGTTCGGAAACCTGTCGATGTCGGTTATCGAGCGCGGCAAGCGGTTTGGCGTCCGCCTGCGGGACAAAAACAGCGAGTTCCGGCGTAAATTCACGGGCCTCAACTGGTATCCCGTCAACGAGGCGTATCGCGACGTCGCCCGGTTCGTGCCGTATAACCCACCGAGACGGGTTTCCATCCCGAATGTTCTAGGCGATACGGAAGAGCACACCAGTCCCGGTTACGCCGTGTTCAAGCTGAAAGGCAAGCGGTGTCGTCTCGAACCCATTTCGGAAGGCGGGCGGCTCTGGTTCATCTTTCGGGACCTGACGAGCGTGAAGGAGACGTACCAGGCGGGACGATTCCTTTACGCGGATCCGCCGAAGGACGGGAAGGTTGTTCTGAATTTTAATCAGGCGTACAATCCGCCGTGCTCATTTACTCCGTATGCCACCTGCCCTCTGCCGCCCAGGCAGAATCGGCTGAAGGTGCGGATTCCGGCGGGCGAGAAGCGTTATCACCACTAGGACGCTCCACGGGCGGACGATCAGCTTGCGTTCAACGAGTCCCTATATCCTTTGAGCAAGCCTACGAATGTGGCAACGAGCACCGGTCCCAGGACGACGCCGAGGAATCCGAAGGCAGCCACGCCGCCGAGAAGGCTGATAAAGATTAACAATCCATTCATTTGCGCCCGCCCGGAGATCAAAACCGGGCGCAGGATGTTGTCTACTCCGGCGATCAAGAGGGTCCCCAGAACCAGCAGCGTGATCCCCTTCACGGTCTGACCGGAAAACAGCAGAACAATCGCCATCGGCCCCCAGGCAAGCCAGGTCCCTATGACCGGCAACAGGGACAGAATCGCTATGATGCCTCCCCAGAAGACCGGCGAGGGAAGCCCCAATATCCAGTAGACCAGCCCGCCTGCTGCTCCCTGTGCGGCGGCCACGACGAATGCGCTGCTCATCGTGACCCGTATCATGTCCGTGGTCTCGCCAAAGATGAGCTTTTGCCGCTCGCTGCTCAGCGGCGTGATGTCGCTGAGAAAACGGACGAGCGCCGGTCCGTCCCGAAACAGGTAGAACATCGCCAACAGCATCACAGCCAGCTCGAACAAGGTCATCGCAACGCTACCTGCGATTTGCGCCGACTGCTTCGCAGCCACACTCAGGATCTCCTGCCCAAAGTTGCCGATTAACTCGCCGATTGTGGGGATCTTGACGCCCACGCTGAGCAGAAATGCGTCAAGGCGCGCTGCCGAACCGCGAAATAGCTCGACTGTGTCCGCTGTCCGGAAAAACGAGATCGTCTCGCTAATGAATGCCGGAACCAGCAAAGCGAACGGGACGACCAGCCCCACGGTCACGAGTGAAACCGTGCACAGTGCGGAAAGATTGGGCCTTCGGAGTCTGGCCGCCAGTCTCTGATGCACGGGAAACAGAAACACCACCATGACGACGGCCCATACCAGTGGGACGAGGAACGGCTTAACAATCAAATACAGGAGTAAAACCAGCAGCCCTAACAAGATCCATAGCAGTGCGGATTGTAGCCCGGGGGGTGTCATTTTCGTTTCGCGCGACGGCCACAGTATACATGAATCGCATTGGTACTGTACTCCCATGGGGTGTATTACAGTCGACTGAGAGTTTTTCCTGCGGTAAGCCACACAATTGACGTGGACGAAAAAGAACGCCGTCGGGCAATTGATCTGGCCCTCGTACAGATGGAGAAACAGTTTGGCCGGGGCGCCGTGCTTCGGCTTGGGGCGGGGAACGTCGTCCCCGTAGATGTGATTTCAAGCGGGTCGATCTCGGTTGACGCCGCGTTGGGCGTCGGTGGTTTTCCGAGGGGGAGAGTCGTTGAAATCTTTGGGCCGGAGTCTTCAGGTAAGACCACGATCGCGCTGCAGGTGATCGCGGAGGGCCAGAAAGCCGGCGGGACAGCCGCGTTTATAGACGCCGAACACGCCCTGGACGCGATCTACGCGCGAAAACTCGGTGTGGATATTGAGAATCTGCTGGTTTCCCAGCCGGATTACGGAGAGCAGGCCCTGGAAATCACCTCCGCACTGGTGGCGTCGGGGGCCATCGATGTGATTGTTGTAGACTCGGTGGCCGCGCTTGTTCCGAAGGCAGAACTGGACGGCGAGATGGGCGACAGCCACGTCGGCCTCCATGCGCGGTTGATGTCCCAGGCGCTGAGGAAGCTAACCGGGGTTGTATCTCGCAACAGCACTTGTCTGATCTTCATTAACCAGGTCCGGGAGAAGATTGGCGTGATGTTCGGCAACCCGGAAACGACTACCGGCGGACGTGCGCTCAAGTTCTACAGTTCGGTCCGTGTTGAGGTGCGCCGTGCCGCCACCCTCAAGGACGGCGACAAGATCATCGGGAGCCGCACGAAGGTGAAAGTGGTTAAGAACAAGGTCGCCGCTCCGTTCCGCGAAGCGGAGGTGGACCTCATCCACGGCGAGGGGCTCTCGCGCGAAGCCGACTTGCTCGATCTGGCGACGGCGAAGAACGTCGTGGAAAAGAGTGGAGCATGGTTCAGCTATCGCGGAGAGCGCATCGGGCAAGGCCGTGAAACTGCACGCCAGTTTCTAAAGCAAAACACCGACATCAACAACCGCATTGAAACCGAGCTCCGGAAACTTCTGGGACTGGCCGTAATCCCCGCGGTACCGGCTGCTCCACCAGTGCCGTGCGCCGCCGCAAGCGGGCGTTGACCGGGTGCGGGTGCTCAAAAGAACTTAAAATGCCCGTCTTTCGGGCCGAAGAAATGGTACGTATGTCTGAAAGGCCCGATTTCAGGGCATTTTAACCACATTTCTCTTTACTTCTAGACTGTCATCCTTTATCATGAGTTAGCATTTTGCGAACGGAAAGGCGAATTCCGAAATCGGCGCATGGACGTTACGGTTCGGAACGCCAAACGTCAAGCAGTACTTGGGAGAATCTGAAGGAGGTTTATGGCTGACATCAAACGGATGACGCAGACCCAGCTGGTGAAGAAGATCGCCGCCGCCACCGAAGTGAGCAACAAGGTTGCCAAGGCATTCCTTGACACGTATGCTTCGATCGCGGTCGCCGAAACGAAGAAGAACGGCGTTTTCGTGATGCCCGGCATCGGCCGGCTGGTTCGGGTGGAGCGCAAAGCGCGCATGGGCCGGAACCCTGCCACTGGCGCGGCGATTAAGATCCCGGCGAAGAAGGTCGTGAAGTTCCGCGTCGCCAAGGTCGTTCGGGACACCATCGTGCCCCCGAAGAAGAAGTAACCCGCAGCCACATCTGCGAAAAAAGCAAAACCCCGCGGAGTGTCGCGGGGTTTTTCGTTTCTTGCAAACCGGAGTTGTCCGCTGCCCAAAGTGCGGGCAGGGTCAGGAAGCCTACGCCTGCTTCTTATCTTCGGTCTTTTCCTCGCTTTTTAGGGCGTTCTTGAAGTTGCGGATTCCTTCACCCAAACCCTTGGCCACTTCAGGAATCTTCCGGCCACCGAAGAGCAGAACAGCGATTCCCAAAATGATAAGAAGCTCAGGCAAGCCAATAGACCTCATGTGGCCTCCTTCTCTACCTCATTGTATGGAGCTAGCCGAAGCGAAATCAAGCGACGGTTAGTGCCCCCGGACGTGAGTGACCCACTTCAGCGGCGGGTGGCACGGCCGGGTTAAGGGATCGTCATAGTGGTTCGGCACAATGCGCACTGTGTAACCTAAACGCCCGGTCTGCTGCGGAAGGACGTCCCGGGAGAAGATGTGAACGGAATCGTGCTGCTCAACCGCCGGGAGAGCAATCACTTCCGTGTCCTCAAGATGCCCGCTCGAACTGACTCGCCCGACGACAGCCTCCACCCGGACGTCGCGTGGCGTCAACCCCGCCAGGTCAACGGCTACCCGCACCGGTATCGTACGGCCGCTGATCACCGCGCCGTCGGGCGCCGCCCCCATATCGACCACGCTGACCCGGTCCCACACCTGTGCGACGTTCGCATTCCACTGCGCTTTCTGGCGGACCTTCGCAAACCCTGAGTCCCGGATGCTGGTGTAAGCCTGATGGGCGGGTTCCCATAGCTGGCTCATGTACTCATCGACCGTACGCCGGCAGTTGAACTGGCGGCTCAAGTACTTGATCGATTGCTTCATGCGGCGCATCCACTCCGACGGGCCGTCATGCTGCCGGCTCTGGTAGTACATCGGAATGATTTCGTTCTCGAGCAGTGAGTAAATTGCACGGGCGTGGAGTTCGTCCTGATCCTCGGAGTACGGCTCGCGGTCTCCGATTGCCCATCCGCCCGACTGCTCGTAAGCCTCATCGAACCAGCCATCGAGGATGCTCAGATTCAGGACGCCGTTCATCCCTGCTTTCATGCCGCTCGTCCCACAGGCTTCCTCGCCCCGGCGTGGGTTATTCAGCCACACGTCCACGCCCTGCACCAATTCCCGGGCCACACGCATGCCGTAGTCTTCCACGAAGACAAGCCGTTTCGAGATCTCGGGATCACGCGAAAGCTGCACAATTTCACGGATCAACATCTTGCCCGGGTGATCTTTCGGATGCGCCTTGCCAGCGACGACGATCTGCACCGGCATCTTCGGGTTGGCCAGGATTCGCTTCAGCCGTTCCACGTCGCGGAAAAGAAGCGTGGCGCGCTTATAGGTGGCGAACCGCCTTGCGAATCCGATGGTAAGGGCATCGGGGTCCAACACTTCGCCGACGCGTTGCACTTCGGCGGAAGAAGCCTTCCGTGCCGCAGCGCAGGCGACCTGACGCTCGCGTATGAAGGTGATCAGCCGGCGCTTGCGCCGCTTATGCACCTCCATCAGTTCCTGGTCGGGGATTTCGTCGACGAGTTCCCATGTCCCCAACTCATCGTATTGCTCGCGCCAATCCGGCTGGAGGTATTGGTCGTACAAGTCGGCGAGGTCCGTATTCAGCCAGGTCCTCAGGTGAACGCCGTTTGTGATCGACGTGATCGGTACCTCCCACACGGGAAGCTGGGGCCACATGCCCGACCACATCTCCTGCGAGACGTGCCTGTGCAAGTGACTCACGGCATTCCGGTATGAGGACGTCTGAAGAGCCAGGATCGCCATCGAGAACCGCTCGTGGATGTCCTTGGGGTTCCATCGCCCCAGGCTCAACAACCTCTCAACCTCGATTCCCGCATCGCGGCAAGGCTCCCGGAAATACTCCTCCATGATTCCGGGCTCATACAAGTCGATGCCGGCCGCGACAGAAGTGTGAGTTGTGAAGACGTTGGTAGCCCGCGCGGCTTCGAGTGCCTCCTCGGCACTGAGCCCGTGCTCGCGCATGGCGACGCGGATCCGCTCAAGCGCCAGAAACGCTGAGTGCCCCTCGTTCATATGGAACACTGTCGGCTCAAGACCCAATGCATTTAGCGCGCGCACGCCGCCGATCCCGAGCACAAACTCCTGTTGCATGCGGGTGTGGACGTCTCCGCCGTAAAGCTGGTCGGTGATGTCCCGGTCCTCCTGGCGTGGGTTGTCCTCGATGTTCGTGTCGAGCAAGTAGAGCTTTACCCGGCCGACATCGGCCCGCCATATGCGGGCGTAGACAACCCGTCCTGGCAGCCGGAAACTTATCTTGAGATCGTTCCCGTCCGGTCCCGTCACAGGCCGGATGGGAAGCGTATAGAAATCGCTGACAGGGTAGCGCTCCTGCTGCCAGCCGTCGGGATTGAGGTACTGCTCCAGATAGCCTTTTTGATACAGAAGCCCGATGCCTACCAGAGGGATACCGGAGTCGCTGCACGCTTTCAGGAAATCTCCCGCGAGCATGCCCAAGCCGCCTGAATAGATCGGCAAACACTCGACGATGCCGAACTCCATTGAGAAGTACGCGATCAGCTTGTTCCCCGCCGAAGGATCGGTGGGCTGCTGCATATACGAATCGAAGCGGTCGCAGGTCTGCCGGTAGAGGGACAGGTAGCGAGGGTCGATCGCCGCCTTCTCCAACGCGTCCTGAGAAACGCGCCCCAACATCATGACGGCATTGCGATTACACGCGCGCCACATCCCCGGGTCAAGCCGCCGGAAGAGGGACCGAATGGCCGGATCCCAACTGTAAAGCAGGTTGTGAGCGAGTTCCGTGAGTCTCGACAGTGCGGGTGGAATAGCCGGGCGCACCAGGAATTGACGCAGAGGTTTGACTTCGAATGACATCGGAGGCCTAAACTAACCATCCAAGATAGCAGAGAGCAGTCTGCGTTGCCCAATTGTGGAGACGGCCCCGACGAGGTGCGGCGCGGTGGATGCCACGACTGGCGTAAGCTGTATTGTTGGAGCCCTTCAGGCGAGGATCGATGCCGGAACTGTTCCGTCACTTACGCCCGACTTTCCGATATTGGATGGAGACCGAAGTGCACGTGTATGCCTTCTCGGTCGCTGCTAGTATCCTTCTGTCCTTTTTCCCGTTCTTAATCGTGATGTTGTCGTTGTGCCGCCACGTGTTGAAGTGGCCGGCCGCAGTGACGGCGGTCAACTTGGCCCTCACAGACTACTTCCCTGGCACGCTCG
>JBDKSR010000507.1:0-5091 GCA_039680545.1 Bryobacteraceae bacterium
GCGCAGGGCATGAGCATGGGGAGCACGCGCTCGTGGTGGCTGGCGGCGATCGACGACCGCATACGCGCCGTGGTGGGCGTGGCGTGTTTCACGCGCTATGAGGACCTGATCGCGACGCGCAACCTGCGCGCACACGGCATCTACTATTTCGTGCCCGGCATCCTGAAACACTTCGACAGCGAAGGGGTGATGGCGCTCATCGCGCCGCGTCCATTCCTTGCGCTTACCGGCGACCGGGACGCGGGTTCCCCACCCACAGGGATGAAGACGCTGGAGCAGGTCCTGTCACGGGTCTATCAGGTGCACAGAAAACCGGACAACTTCCGCAGTGTGATCTATCCGGAGACAGGCCACGTTTACAACGACGACATGAAGCAGAAGATGGTGGAGTGGTTCGAGAAGCACCTGAAGTGAGGGTCACGGGTGCTTAGCTAGAGATCCATCTAAGTAACCGGACGAGTGGTTTCTGCGCGCACCGCTCCATTCTGTTGCTATCGGAGCCGGTCAGTGCGACGGCCCGGCCATCGCACCAAACGTGCGCGATCAGGGCTTCGTCGACCTCAGCTTGATCATCTCCCCATCCACGGCGAATTTTCCGTATCCGTGATGGTGGATGGTCTTCGGATTCTTTTGCGTCCGATCGATCCAAGCCTTGACCACTTCGAGGACGAAGATTCCGTACTTGTTGACGAGGCTGGTATCGATTACCTTGCATTCCAAGTTGGCAAAACATTCCGCCACGAGAGGCGGCGAGACATGCCGGCTTGCGATTGGAGTCAGGCCAAATTTGGCGAATTTGTCGACGTCTTGTCCCGAGCAGTTGCCGACTCCCACGACCTTGGGCGCCAGTTCCACCGCAGGTATCGCGATCACGCATTCTTTCGTCGCCCGCAACGCGGCAAAACTGAAATTAGCGCGACTGGCAATGCAGGCGATCATCGGCGGTTCGAACTCCATCATCATGTGCCAGGACATCGTCATCACGTTGGCGCGTCCTTTACGGGCAGTGGTCAGCAGAACCACCGGTCCCGGTTCGAGCAACTGATAGACTTTGGACAAAGGCAGGTCTTTCATCATGGCCGCTGCTCCTTGGCCCGGCCTGAAATGACGGTCAGGCCTACTCCATTGTAGGCGTGCTCGCTCGCAGGGTGGATCCCTCACGATCCGATCTCACCATTTGCGTTGGCGCCCCGTGCAGCATCGCGTAGTATAAGTCGGTAGAGATTAGAAAATCGGAGGCCCCAGATGAGACGTGGCGGACTAATTTTATCCCAAAGCTTACTTCTGTTGTGTTTCGTTCATGAAGTTGCCGCGCAGGATGCTACGCAGATGATCAAAGTTATTGAGGACCGGCAGCTTCCAAACCGGCAGGGCCTCGATCCCTACACGCTGCGCGAGATCATGGACCGGTTTCATGTGCCTGGCGTGAGCGTCGCCGTGATTAAGGACTTCAAAGTGCATTGGGCCAAGGGCTGGGGGCTGGCCGATGTGAAATCGGGCGCTGCGGTGGACATTGAGACGATGTTTCAAGCAGCATCGATGAGCAAGCCGGTGGCCGCGATGGCTTCACTAAAGGCTGTTCAGGATGGGAAGTTTGGGCTCGATCAGGATATCAATACGATTTTGAAATCATGGAAGCTTCCGGCGAGCCCATTCACAAAAGATAATCCGGTGACGCCGCGCCAACTGATGAGTCATACATCCGGAATGGGAGATGGCTTTGGCTTTCCAGGCTATGCTCCCTCCGCGCCTCTTCCGACGCTGCCGCAGATCCTCGATGGACTTCCACCGTCGAACACCGGTCCGGTACGCCTGGAACGGCCGCCGCTGACCGCTCACAAGTACTCGGGGGGCAGCGTCACCATCCAGCAACTAGCATTGACCGAGGTGATTGGAAAACCATTTCCGCAACTCATGCGAGAGTTCGTCCTCGATCCGATTGGGATGACAAACAGTACGTTCGAACAGCCGCTCCCACGAGAGCGCGAACGGCAGGCTGCGCGAGCGCACGACATGTCGGGACGGCCGAAGAACGAAAAGTGGCATGTCTATCCTGAAATGGCCGCGGCCGGTCTCTGGACAACTCCGACCGATCTGGCAAGACTACTCATCGAGGCGCAGTTGTCGCTTGCAGGAAAATCAAACCGGGTACTTTCACGAACCATGATGCTGGAAATGGTTACGCCGGTTGGAGTTGGTCCCTACGCCGTTGGATTCAAGATCGAAAAGCAGGGTGAGGGATGGTATTTCGGCCACAGCGGCGGCAATTGGGGATTTATCTCCGACATGGCGGCACATCGAGTGAAAGGCTACGGTGTGGTAATCATGACCAACGGCGACAATGGCGGCATCCTGACGCGAGAAATCCGCGAGCGAGTTGCCCGCGCGTACAACTGGGATACCCTCGACAAACCGGTCCCGCGTTAGAAGGAGATTCGCCGCCACGTGGGCGGCGCGACTCCATCACAGTTGCAACCCGCCGCTTCAACTGGCGAACGAACGGGCATTGCTATCCGTTGATCGGGATGCGGTAGAGGTAAGCATCGCCCTTCCAGGGTTTCTCCGAAGACGCGAAGAGGCGGGTCATGTGGAGGTGTATGTCGCCCGACTGGCGGTCTTCGCGTGCGTAGAAGTTGGAGAGGGTGAGCACAGGGTCTTCCCCGCTCTGGAGATCGTCGACGGTCCGAAGGGTTTCCTTGCGGAGAAGTCCGGAAGCCCGGTCAACCTCGCAGATGACGAACGGGTAGCGCGGGCGATTCCCCTTCGGATTTGTGGGCGTGATATTCCCCAGCCAGAAGAGGCGGCCGGAGGAGTGGGCGACTAACTGCGAGCAGGAACTCGGGGAGAAGAAGGATTCGCCGTTCGCATAGGTCCAGGGAACAGGAGTGGAAAAAGTTCGACCCTGATCTTTCGAAAAGGCCACCCAGCGGTAGCTCGGAAGTTCGTGACGGCGATCGTTTGAACCACGCATAACGACGAGCAGCCGGCCATCCTTCAGCAAACCGAGCGTGGGCTCTATGTAACCGCGCGTGGATCGCTCGGGGTTGGATGCCACTTGTCCACGCAGTTCCCAGACGAGTTCGCCGCCCTTCCACCTCGCGTGCAAGATGGCCGTGTCGTGATAAGTGTACGCATTAGAGGGGTTGTAGAGCGAGGTTCCATCGGCAGCCAGCGGAGCGATCATGGCCGGTAGTAGCAGCGAGCCATCGGGAAGCCAGATTGGGACAGACGTGATATCGCCCAACATATAGCTGTTCTTGCCGATGTAGACGCCCGGTAGGGGGTGCTCCGGAGTGAAGCCAGCACCGTGGTGCACGATCTGGCGCGAGAGGCGTTGGCTGCGTCCGCCGTCGGTAGAGACGGAATACCATATGGTCCAACGCCGGAGACCTTCGAGCGGGTCGTCGGTGGGAAGGGTGGCTTCCATCCAAAACTCAAGCGCAATGCCGGTGGGGTCGACAAAGACGCCGCGCGGGGCCTTACGCCATGCGCCATTGGGACGCTTTTCGGTAACCAACCGGGCGGAGGGAGCGCTCCAGGTACGGCCGTAATCGGAGGAGTAGCGGTAGTAGACGCTATCGACGGTATCCGAGCGGCTCATCCGGCTTTCAATCGAGACCATGTCGCCGCCCGCCGGACGGACGTAGTAGGCAGAGACAAGAGCTGCAGAACCCGGAACTGAAGAGGCGAGGAAGATCTCGCGCCGGATCTGGGCGGCCGGGACAATCGCGGCGGAACCGCAGGCACCTAGGAAGACTCGTCGAGTGAGCATCGTCGTCACATCTTACTTCATTCTTACGATCCGGAACCGGCCAGCGAATCGCCACAGGCGGGTTGTGATACGCTGATGCGGCGGAAAACCCAGGCGGTAAGCGGGTGGAACGAAGAAAGGTTTCCTGCATGATCTCGCGAAGGACATTCTTGGCGGCGACATTGGCAGCCGCTGAACCGTCGGCCGTGCGCCGCTATCATCTCTCGATCTCCGCGGATGCTCTGGATGCCGATCCGGAATTGCTCGGCTTGGTGCGCGATGCGGGTGTCACGGACGTCTGGATCGGCGGCTTTCACTATGGCCATTGGTATTACACACCCGAGCGGATCGACCGACTGCTGCGCGTGGTTGTCAAGGCGGGAATGGCGGCCCATGTGATCAACGTGCCGCTCGGACACCCGGGCGACTCACTCGGCGCCGTCACAGGGCAACTGCCGCTTGTTCCGCCGCCACACTGGAAGCAGGGCGTACGGCTCGACGGCAAGGTTCATTGGGGAAACTCATTGCATGCTCCCGCCACGGAAGAGAACGCAGCGGCCGCGCGACGCATCGCCGGCCTCGGCGTCAGGCGGATCTTCCTGGACGACGACTTCAGGCTTGCGCAGGGTCCCGGGCTCATCGGGGGCTGCCGCTGCGATCAACATATTGAGGAGTTCCGGCGTCTGCACGGGTACGGGGCTTCGGTCAAAGACGAACTTATCGAGGCCGCCGCCAAACGCGAACTTACTCCAGTGTTACGCGCGTGGGTGGATTACACGTGCGATCAGCTATCGGGCTGCTTTCAAGCGATTCAGAAAGCCGCTCCGCCGGTTGAGTTGGGCATCATGGTCATGTGGATGGGTTCGGAGAAGGCCGGTATAAGGCTCACGGACTATCGGAACGTGCCGTTTCGTGTGGGAGAGTTGATGTTCGACGATAAGTCTTTCGGGAGGATCAAAGGGAAGACTGACGAGCTATTCAGTTCGTTGTTCCACCGGCGTTTCGCCCAACCGAAGCTGGCCTATAGCGAGACCACCGCGTTCCCCGCGAACCGGCTCTCGGCCGCCAATATGGTGGCTAAACTCGCCGTCTCCACTCTGAGCGACGTGCGCAACACCATGTTTATGAGCGGTGCGACGGCGTTTCCGCGCACACACTGGCAGACGCTCGGCCCGGCCATGCGCAAGCACGCCCGCCTCCATGCCCGCGTTGTCGGACACACACCGCGCGGGCCTTTCAAACACCACTGGGGAGAGCGCAGCCGCTATGTCAGCAACGATCGTCCGAACAGTCTGTTTCTCGCCACTGGCGTGCCCTTCGAGGTGATCGATAGTCCAACG
>JBDKSR010000508.1:0-12976 GCA_039680545.1 Bryobacteraceae bacterium
AACTGGCGATGATCAGCTACCGCACGGGGACCAGCGTGAACTGGGATCTGGAGCGCGAGCAAATCCTGGACAACCCGAAGGCCGCTCGCCTGCTCAAGCGCCCGTATCGCGCGCCGTATATCCATCCATACGCCGCGAACTGAAGAGCCCCTAAATGCACGCAGCCGCCACTGCTGCGACTGTTACGGCACGCGGACGTGTCAGATCCGATCCGATCAAGATACGCGGGGGGACAGCACAGCATCGCCAGATCAGATGAATGGCTGCCTCACCCCGCGCAAGAGTGACAATCCGTCTGAAGATCGCCTCTCCTAGGGATTCACCACGCCCAGCACCTCAAGGTGGCTGTTGAAAGAATCAAGATGGCGTTCGGAACCTGACAACAGGTTGCTATAGATCTTGATGAGATCTGTATTCTGAGCGTTAGCGATGGACACCTTCAGGTCTTCGATGTCCTTTGTCTCGATTGTCACACCGGCTTGCAGCGCCTCAATCAACGTCGCCGGTCCCGGAGTGGCCAGGCTATTGTACAGAGTCTGGAGGTCGGGGTTAGTAAATTCACCGGCAGCCTTGCCCTCAGCCGGGTCTGTCAGGCCGTAACGAGTAATCAGGATGCCGGTAGCCTCGAAGTGTCTCTGTTCACTCTGTGCAATATTGGCGAAGACTCTCAGGTTGTACTTCTCGGCGAGGACCTGATACACATCCCGAGCCAGCTTTTCCTCTTCGCGCATGAAGAGAAGCCAAGTCTTCTCGGTATCCGTCAACGGTTGCGACGATGCTGCTGTTGCGCCGCACGCGACGCACTGCCTGGACCCGAACATCCCGGTCTGATTCATGTTTCCGTTTCCGTTCTGGGCCACCAGAGTGACGCTGGCCACAAAAAACAGGCTCAGCGCCAATAAAACCACTGACATTTTGCGATTCATGATGTTCTCCTTGCGGACGCTTTCAATTCACACTGAGACTGAGGGCAATCGGAGTTCCAGGCATCCGTTTGCCCGTCATGAAGTAGAGTGTGTTGATTCTACGGCAGTTGCGCGGTAGGGCAACCGGGTCCCGCGGAATCCGGCCATGCATGAACTGCGCGTCTGGTATCCCCAACGTGCAGCCCATGCGCGACTACGAGATCCGCTGGACAGAAGTGCGGGCTAGAATGATAGCGCGAGGGTTGCTGCTGGCGGGTTTCGCTGAGGTGCTCGAATGCCAGTCGGCCTGTGACACAAGCACAATCCGCCAGGCGGACGTATGAAAGCGGTCGTACTGAAGCATCCGAAGGTCCTTGCGCTGATGGAGGTGCCCATACCGAAATTGACGCGGGAGGAACACGTCCTCATCAACGTCAAGGCATGCGGCATCTGCGGCAGTGATTTGCGCTATTGGGCGGGAGAGAATCCCTGGGCACTGCACACGCTCGGACACCACGTCGACAGCCCTCCGAATATCATCCTGGGACACGAGTACGCAGGCATCGTCACCGCGGTCAATTCGGCGAAGTACGAACACCTGGTCGGTCGCCGCGTGGGCGTGCAGGCATACCGCACGTGCGGCGAGTGCGCTTTCTGCCGCTCCGGGCGCCAGAACCTCTGCAAGAACACCATTCACATGGGCCATGGCCAGGGCTGGGGCGAGATGGACTTCTACCCAGGCGCGTATGCCGAATACTGTCTGGGCTGGGGGGACTTGCTTTACCCGATTCCCGACGGCATTTCTTTCCAGGAAGCCGCGATGGGCGACATCTTCTGCGTCGGCGTCCACGTCGTTGGGAGGGCGAGGATTCCGGCTGGCGCCCCGGTGCTATGCATCGGCGGCGGACCCGTGGGGTTAAGCATCGCACAAGTGGCCAAAGCACGCGGTGCGGGGCAAGTCTTCATTGTGGAGACCTCGGCACTCGCCCGGCAGGTACTGGCCCAGTTCGACGTCACCATTATCGATCCGACGGCCCAACCACTGCGCGACGCGCTCTCGGAACTCATAGAGAAGCCCCAGGTCGCGGCCATCTACGATTCAGTCGGCAGCAACGATACGATCACCGGGGCCCTGCCGCTGCTTGAGGAATCAGGAACGTATGTGAACTTGGCCGTCCACGGCACATCGGTCAATCTGAACGCCGCCCTATTGGGTTCCGAGCGCACCCTGACTACGTCATCGAATGCTTTTTATGAGGACGTAAGGGAGGCCTACGAACTGATCTTCTCGCGGAGAGTCCGCGCCGGGCCCATGATTTCGCACTGTCTTCCACTCAATGAATTTCAGACAGCTTTCGACCTGCTCCTCAGTACTCCCAAGCAGGCGTACAAAGTCGTCTTCACGCCCAGCTAAACAATTCGCTTTGTCAACGGCATCCGGCAGAGTTGAGGCGGCTGCGCGATCCAGTATGCTGGACGTCTAACCATGTTTCGATTTCAAGCATGTGGACGTTGAGGGTCGCTTTGAACTAGATTCACGGGGAGGTCCTCATGAAGCCATTTAAGGCCCTGTTACTCTTACCGGTTCTTAGCGCGCTCGCCGCCGGCGGGGACAAGCCACTGAAGATCGGCACGAACCTGCAGTTGTTCGTGGACGATTACCTGATCGAATCGATGAAGGGTGTCGATCTGAAGCTGCATTCCCCGCAGCCCGCCGGCAAAGCCATCGCGTTCGACAAGCCCTGGGAGGGCAATCTGAGCGCCTATGTCACAGTATTCCAGGACGGCAAGCGTTTTCGCATGTACTACCGGGGCACGGCCGATCCGGCCTACATCAATTCCTCAGCGCTGAAGCCCGGCGAAAAAGCCCCGCGCAAGATCGGACAGTACACCTGCTACGCGGAAAGCCCTGACGGCATCGTTTGGACCAAACCGTCGTTGGGCCTGTACGAGTTCGAAGGATCCAAGGCCAATAACATCGTTTGGGACGGTTTGGGAGCACACAATTTCGCCCCGTTTCGCGACGACAACCCCGCAGCGCCTGCGTCGGAGCGATATAAGGCTATTGGAAGTGAGAAGGGCCTGTTCGCCTTCAAATCCGCGGACGGCATCCACTGGCAGCGCATGGGCGACAAGCCCATCATCACCGATGGCGCCTTCGACTCCCTTAACGTGGTCTTCTGGGACGCCGCGCGACACCGCTATGTGGCCGTCTATCGCGACTTTCTGCAAGGCGTTCGCACCATCAAGTACGCTACCTCGGAAGACTTCCTCAAATGGACACCAGGCGAATGGGCCGACTACGGTGATGCTCCCGCCGAGCAACTTTACACCAACGCTACGGTGGCCTACTTCCGCGCGCCCCAGATCTACCTGGCCTTCCCCAAGCGTTTCGTCTTCTGGCGGAAGCCGTATGATGACGCTACCGGCCCGGGCGTTTCCGAAACGGTCTTCATAACGAGCCGCGACGGTGTGCATTGGGACCGCCGGTTTATGGAGGCGTTTGTGCGGCCGGGGCGTGACCGGCGCGACTGGGTCCATCGCAATCGCATGGCTGCGACGGGCGTCGTTCAGACTGGCAACGACGAGTTGTCTATCTACGTCTCCCGCCATTACACGTTTCCCGATGCTTTCCTGGAGCGGATGAGCCTGCGCACGGATGGCTTCGTATCCGTTCATGCCGGTTACAAAGGCGGCGAGTTCATCACAAAGCCGCTATGGATCGAAGGCAACAAAATGGTACTCAACTACGCCACCTCGGCGGTGGGCAGCATCCGGTTTGAGGTTCAGGATTTGAACGGCAACCCACTGCCCGGCTACGGCCTGGAGGAAACCAAGCTGCTGTACGGCGACCACATTGAGGACACCGTGCAGTTACAGAGCGCGAAGCATCAGGTGGGCCGGGGCCTGGAAGCACGCCCACTGCGGTTGCGCTTCGTTCTGAAGGATGCCGACCTCTATTCGATACAGATCAGGGAATAGCCACATGAAACGTCTTTCGCTTAGTTTGCTTTTATTCGCAGCTGCCGGCGCTGCTGCGGATTCCTCGGGCGTGATTGATATTGGATCGCGCCGTGAGTTGTTCGTTGACATCCACCTGATCGGCCAGATGCGTGGTGCGCACCTGTCGCTGGCCAAGCCTGTCGACGCGGGTCCGGTGCTGCAACTGGATCGTCCGTGGGAAGGCGCTTTTTCTGCCTACTTCACAGTGATCAAGGATGGGGACCGCTACAGGCTTTACTACCGCGGCGTCCCGAAGGCCGGAAGCGACGGCAACTCTAACGAGGTGACCTGCGTCGCCGAGTCGACTGATGGCGTCAAGTGGACCCGGCCCGATCTAGGGCTGTATGAGGTCCACGGGACGCGGAACAATAACGTCATCCTTGCTAATCAAGCGCCGCTCACCCACAACTTCAGTCCGTTCATCGACACACGGCCCGGTGTTCCGCCAGCCGAGCGCTGGAAGGCGCTGGCCGGAATACATAGCAGTGGTCTGGTGGCCTTCGTATCGCCCGACGGCATCCACTGGCGCAAGCTGCGCGAGGAGCCGGTGATCCCCTCCCCGAAAGAGTTCGTGTTCGACTCTCAGAACGTGGCCTTCTGGTCGGATGCCGACCAGTCTTACGTTTGCTACTTCCGGTCGTGGAAGCGCATTCAGGGCATCAACTACCGTTGGGTCTCGCGTACCCTCAGCAAGGATTTCGTGCACTGGGCCGTTCCTGTCGAGATGACTTACGGAGACGCGCCACCGGAACATCTCTATACCAATCAAACCAGTGCGTATTTCCGCGCGCCGCACCTGTATGTGGGCGTCTGCGCGCGTTTTGAGCCGGGCCGACAGATATTGACCGATGAACAGGCCGCTACCGTCCGCGTGGATCCGAAGTATTTCAAAGACTGCTCGGATGCCGTTCTGATCACAAGCCGCGGCGGAAACCGTTACGATCGGACGTTTATGGAAGGTTTTCTGCGTCCCGGCCTGGGTTGGGAGAACTGGGTATCGCGCTCGAACTATCCGGCGTTGAACGTGGTCCCTACCGGCGCAAACGAAATGTCCTTCTATGTCGGGCGCAACTACGGGCAGCCCACTATTTACCTGCGGCGGTACACGTTGCGCCTGGACGGCTTCGCTTCCGTGAAAGCACCGTACAACGGAGGTGAAATAGTCACGAAGACCGTTCGTTTCCAGGGCAGCAAGCTCGAAATCAACTATGCGACTTCGGCGGCCGGCGGGATCAAGGTGGAGCTTCAAGACGAGACGGGTAACTCCATACCGGGTTTCGGACTCGCCGATGCGCAGGAAATCATCGGTGACGAGATCGCGCGCGTGGTGGCCTGGAAACAAGGCTGCGACGTGAGCCGGTTGGCAGGCAAGCCAATACGGATACGTTTTGTGATGAAGGATGCCGACCTCTACGCGTTTCGTTTTTCGAATTAGATTTTGTATTAGGGGAACCCAAGTTTTTCAATCATGAAACAGGCCGTACTCTATGGCGCGGGCGACCTCCGGCTGGAGGAACGCCCGCTCGACATATCTACTCTCGCCACGGACCAGGTTTATGTCGAAACCGAGGTGACGGCGCTGTCGACCGGCACAGACCTGGGGAACTTCGAAGGCCGCTCCACGGAGGTCCCCGGCGCGCCCGGATACCCGCGTGCGGTCGGATATAGCAACGCCGGTGTGGTGGTCAAGGTTGGTTCGGCCGTGACCCGTCTGAGCCCCGGACAGCGTGTATTCTCGACGCGGCCGCATCAGTCCGTGTTTCTCGCGCGAGAAACCGAATTGCTCGTTCCGGTCCCCGAAGGAGTCAGTTCGGAGGAAGCCTCGCTTTCCTACCTGGCCCAGCTAGGAATGGCGGCCCTGCAACAGGCGCACTATCAGCCGGGAGAGACCGTGACCGTGATCGGGCTCGGCGTAATCGGGCTGGCAACGGTGGCGCTGGCAAGGGCCATGGGGGCCAGGGTGACCGCCATCGCCAACTCCCCAGTGCGCGCGGCTGCGGCGAGCAGGGTCGGTGCTGACGAGGTATTCATCGGGAACTGCCCCGGCAATGCCGCGGATGTGGTGGTGCTGACTGCCAATACGTGGGATGCCTACCGCACAGCCGTCGAGACCGCGCGCTACGGGGGCCGTGTGGCGGTGCTTGGCTTCCCTGGTCGCGCCCAGGACCCGCCCTCGTTTAACCCGTTGGACGCCAAATGGTTTTACGGTAAGCAGCTCACCTTGATCGGCGCCGGTTTCTCGCCAAAAACGGACTGCGACCCCTGGGAGATTCGCTTTAACCTGCGGCGCAATCTGGCGTGCATTTTGGGTTGGATGGCCGCGCGTACCGTGGCGCTCGATAGCATCATCACGCACCGCCTGCCTGCCGAACGCATGCTTGAGGCTTACGAACTCGCGCGGCAACACTCCAAGGAACTGATCGCGGCGGTCTTCGATTGGCGCCCGGAAAGAGCTGGACAATGAACAAGAGGCAGCTTGGGCGGACGGGCCTCCAGGTGTCGGAAATCTCACTCGGCACGGTCGAACTGGGGATGGATTACGGGATCGCTCCGGTGGGGGCGGATGCGCGTCCGGACGCCGCAGGTGCTGAACGCCTGTTGAACCGCGCACTTGACCTGGGGATCAATGTCATCGACACGGCTCGTCTCTACGGTGAGAGTGAAGCAATCATCGGGCGCGTGCTCAGTGGGCGTCGCCGCGAGTTCGTGCTTGCTTCCAAAGTTCCGTCATTTCACACGGAGGACCTCACCGCAGGCGAACTGCGTGCACGCGTGCGTTCGTCGGTCGAGGAGAGTCTCCGAGCGCTGCGCACTGACGTGATCGATCTCATGATGATTCACAGCGCGCCGTCGGAGGTGATCCTGGGCGGTGAGGTGATCGGAGCACTGGAAGAATTGCGCGACGAGGGTTCAATCCGCTTCGTGGGCGCCAGTGTGTATGGCGAAGAAGCGGCGCTGCTGGCCATTCGTTCCGGCCGTTATGACGCACTGCAGATCGCGTACAACCTGCTCGACCGGCGCCCGGAAAAGCAGGTACTGGCAGAGGCACAGACCGCCGGCGTGGGCATCGTGGTTCGCTCGGTTTTACTGAAGGGCGCTCTCACCCACCGTTGGCGCCAATTACCGGAGTCGCTCGTGGGCTTGCGTTCCGCAGCGGCGCGCGTGGAAGAACTGGCTGATGGCGAGACCGCCGAACTGGCCTACCGGTATGTGTTGCACAATCCACTGGTCCACACTGCACTGGTGGGTACCTGCCGGCTGGATGAACTGGAATCCACCGTGCGCTACGCCTCGCGCGGTCCCTTAGCAGAGGAAGTCACCTCGCAGATCAGGGCGATCTCGGTGGGAGACGAAGCCCAGTTGAACCCCGGAACCTGGCCTTTGTAGCACATCGGATTCCGTTTCGCGATTAGTTGTGCAATGAACGTCGTCCGCAGAGAACCGCTTTTACGCCTGCGTCACCCACTGAGGGTGAGGCTAGGCTTCACCGCAGACAGCAAGTTACATATGGCCCACTATTTCGGAAGCGCACCGCAGTCCTAGATCGCTCTAACAGGCTGCTGAAAAAGGTTCCCACGATGCTGGAAAGCGCCAAGATTTTCGTGCAGCCCAACACAGAATCAACAACCTACAGGTATTAGTAAGTGTCATTCAGATGCTCCGAAAGCGCTTTTCAGCAACCTGCTAAGGACATTCGATGAAACGCGGTCCTGCTTTTGGTACGTTACGCATCGGCCAATGTCACTCAAGACCGGGGACCATGCCGACCCCCCACATGGTCAATTGGAGTCCAGCAGGCTGGACGCGAGCCGCTTACTATTCTTGATGGCTATTTCTCCAATCAAGTCTTGGTGGTAGACTCCCGCCATGGTGCATAGAGTGTTAGCAGGCCGTTGTGTAACTTGCAGCCTTCTTTGTCTCGCTCTGCTGTTTCTCACAAATCCGCATCGACTCCCCGCTCAGGCAACCGAGGGATCCATCTTGGGAACAGTGGTTGATGCCAGCGGTGCGGCCATTCCGAACGCCAGACTCCTTGTTAAGAGCATGGAAACTGGCATCACCCGCACGACTGTGACGAACCAGACCGGCGAATACCTCGTCAGCAACCTCAGCCTGGGCACGTACAACGTGGAGGTAGGAGCGGAGGGCTTCAAGCGAGCCGTGTACGCCCCGGTCACCATTACAGTGAAGGCGCGCGTGCGCGTCGATGCCACCTTGCAGGTTGGAGAGGTGACGGAAACGCTGGAGGTTAGCGGGGCGGCACCACTCATCAAGACCGATACAGCAGAGGTGGGGGGCGTGATTAACCGCCAGACATTGAACGATGTGCCGGTATTCGGCCGGCATTTCCTATCGCTGGCCGCACTTGTGCCGGGAACCACTAGCGGACCGAGAGCGGTCAATCGGCAACGCGATTTTTCGAGCCAGTCGATCACTGTCGGCGGCGCCTCGGCGGAGGCCAACAACTTCATCATCGACGGCATTTCCGACAATATGGAATTCAGCGGTGCAACGGGTGTGGTGCCCGCGATCGATGCCATCCAGGAGTTCGCCATTCAAACCAGCCAATACTCAGCGGAGTTCGGACGCTCGGGTGGAGGGGTGGTCAATGTCGCCATCAGGTCCGGCACCAACGAATTGCATGGTTTTGCCTACGATTACCTCCGGAACGACAAACTAGACGCCCGCACCTTCGATTTCACCGGCACAAACCCCGCGAAGACGCCTGTACGCCGCAACATATTCGGCGGCGGACTGGGCGGACCCATGATCAAGAACCGCCTCTTCTTCTTCGGCAATTATGAAGGCACGCGCTACCCAAGCAGTTCGACCAGCACAGTCGCGGTACCGACGGCACTGGAGAAGTCAGGTGATTTCAGTAAGAGCAGCTACATTGTTTACGACCCCGCAACCGCCGGCACTACCACCGGCGCCACTCGCACCGCGTTTGCAGGTAACGTGATTCCGTCATCGCGAATCAGTTCCATCGGGCCAAAGTTACTCGGCTACTATCCCAACCCAAACTACACCGACGCTTCGACCACCAATAACTACATCACGTCCGTGCGCAACAGCGATAACCTCGACGCCTTCACTATCAAGACCGACTACAGTGCATCATCGAAGGACATTTTCATGGCGCGCTACTCACAGCAACGCGGTGGACGGAAGAGAAGCAACTGGATGCCCAATGACGTGATAGGCGCCGAGGCTTCCTTGAATGCCACCAACACGGGTATGACCTATACCCGTATCATCAGCCCAACCATGGTGAACGAGGCACGCATAGGCTACAACTACCTGCGCTTTGGCAACGAAGTCTTGCAGCACGACTACGTTCTGGACGAGTTTGACATCCCCGGCTTGCCGATCACCGAGGCGACCAAAGGATACCCCGCTCTAAGTCTGCGAAAGTACGCCAGCGCCAGTATTTCGCGCCCGATCTCCAGCGTGCCGACGCCGTTCGTTCTGGTGGAACACTCGTGGCAATACATGGACAACCTGAGTTGGCACAAGGGCAACCACGCGATCAAGATCGGCGGGGAGTACGGCCGGGTAGCCAACAATCGCCACCAGGGACAAGTCGGCGGCGTCAGTATGAGCTTCCAGGGCTATTACACCACGGGTAGCGTCGGAGGTTCACTCGAAACCGCAAGGACCGGTGTGCCGGATGCGTTACTGGGTTTGGCGTACAGTTACAGCACGACCTATGCTCTCGATGCCATCCGCATCCGATCCAACCGCTCTAGCGTCTTCATCCAAGACGATTGGCGCGCAACTCGTAGGCTCACGCTGAGCATAGGCCTGCGCTGGGACTATTTCGGCCCCTATACAGAAGAGCAGGACCGCTTCGGGAACTTCGATTACCGCACTGGCCAGCGGGTCGTACCCAGTTCCACGCGGACGATTGTTCAGAACGTATTGGGCTTCGCAGGCGGTGCGCTTCCATCGTCGACATGGCGCTACGGAGATCTGAGTGACGTCGTCCCTCACGCTAACTATCGCGACACCGCTCCACGTTTTGGCTTCGCATATGCCGCCACTAAGCGACTGGTAATCCGCGGGGGATACGGCATCTTCTATGGCGTTACGGTGAGCAACAACGCGAGCAATTCCGGCACCGAGGGCAGCATGTTTTTCGCCGGCTACTCTCGATGTTCGGAGATCGTCAGACCTATCGAGATCACGAGTGGTTTTCCGCCCTCTGGACTTGCTGGAGCTTTGTCGTCGCGCACGTTCAGCGCCTACTATACGCCTCTCGATCGTCACGACCCGTACACACAAAAGTACAGTCTCAACTTACAGTACAGTCCAAGCAGCCACATAGGGATCGAGTTGGGCTATAGCGGCCAGCGGGCGCTCGCATTCCCCACGTTGGTGCAGGGGAACGCCGCGCTACCCGGATCAGGTACGTTGCAGGACCGCCGCCCGTACCCAAATGTCGGCTCTTTCTGGCAGTTCGTCCCGGTCAGCGACAGCAACTATAACGGTCTGGAGATGTCGTTCCGACTGAAGGAGTACCATGGATTGGCAATTCAGAGCGCTTTCACCTTCTCTAAGTCGCTGGGGTACTCACAGGGAACCGATTCCCAGAGCGGGACGGACCACATAAACAATCCATATGACTTCCGGTGGGATTATGGGCCACTGTCCTACGATTTCCGCAGACGATGGGTCTCTTCCTGGACCTACCGTATTCCCACTCCCCGTAGTCTGCCCGGCTACATGCGGCACGTGTTGGGCCGCTGGGATACTTCCGGTATGGTCACACTGGAAGGGGGATTTCCCTTCTCTGTGTACGTCAGTGGGCAGATCATGAACAACGGCGCTGGCAGCAACCGCGCGAACGTCTTACGCAACCCCGATCTGCCTGTGGGCGAGCGCACCATTAAGCGCTGGTTCGACACGGACGCCTTTTCGATGCCGGCCAACTACGTGTGGGGCAACCAAGGCAAGGGAATGCTCCGTGGTCCGGGTTACGCCGTCGTGGATTTCGCGTTACAGAAGGGCATTCCATTGGCTGAGAGGAAGCTGCTGGCCTTCCGTATGGAAGCCACCAACTTCTTCAACCGGGTCAACCTCGGGCTGCCGTCCTCCACACTCGGAGGTAGCAACTTTGGAGTCATCAGCAGCGTGCAAGGGACCGCACGCAATATTCAGTTGGCTTTGCGATTGGAGTTTTGACGCTTCAAGCGGTACAGGACAGGCGAGGAGAAATGCCTGTCCTGCTTCTCTCAGCGCGGCTGCCGGACTGGCGTTAGAATCTGCGGGACAGTAGTCCGGTTCGTCTACTGAACCTCAACCTATCGGTGGACTTCAATCTTGCTGAAGTCCTGGAAGGCGTTCGCAAACCCGTTCATCAGGAAGACGTGGTCCACGCCGCCGGTGACAAGCCGTGCGCCGCGATCAAGCGCTTTCTGTGCCGCCTCCGGAGTGCCGGTCGTAGTGCCCCACCACTTGCCGTGTTTGCGAACGGCACAATCAACCTTACGTATGGCCTCCTCGAGCAGCGGATGCCCGAAATCGAACGGCACACCATAGCTCAGACTGAGGTCGCCGGGGCCCACGAACAGCAGATCCACTCCGTCTACTGCGGCGATCTCGTCGACCCGCTCCACAGCCTCCCTATCCTCAATCTGCACAGCGAGGAACACCTCACGGTTGGCGTGCTTGATGTATTCCAGAGGGTTCGCCCGGCCAAAGTCGGCGTCAGCACCTGCGCCGTCCATACCGCGCTTGCCGAGGGGAGGAAAGCGTACCCATTCCACCCATTGCCGTGCCTCCTCGGCGCTGCGGCAGTGCGGCACCATGAGGCCATTGGCGCCGAACTCGAGCGCGCGCATCGGGCTGTCATAGCCATGTTTGCGGATTCGCACCATCAGGTCCATACCCGTGGCTCGGCAAGCCAATGAAATGGGATCGATGGTGTCGTAACCGAAAGCGCGGTGCTCGAGATCGTACCAGATGACGTCGTAACCGATGCGGCCAATCATCTCGGTGAGCCAGGGTTCCGTAACGCGCCCCACAGCGGCAGCAAGGACGTAATCCCCTGCCCTCAACTTCTGTAATACGCGACTCTTGGTCATGTTAGATGAGAACCTTTCCTTCCTCTGCCGCCGCTGCAATCCGCAAGCGGTCGCGGCGATAGTGGAGCGAGTAGCCCGCCAGTAGCAACCCCGCCGCAATCAGCATGATCACTGAAACACCTGCGAAAACACCGCCCAATCCGTAATCGGCCTTCAGGAAACCCGCTACCATCACCCCGACACCTCCCGCCAGGCAGTTCGCCATATTCGCTATGCCCAGCGCCGCCGCACGCTGCGGTCGTGGCAGCAGATCGCAGGCGATGGTGGGCTCGTTCACGGTGCCCACCGCGCGCAGGGACGAGTAAGCAAACACGCACACGTTGATCGCCAGGATGCCGGGGGTCGCCAGGAAGGCCAGCAGAAACGGCGCCGCAATGATGTACGTAAAGACACCGACCACCATCCGTCTTTCGGGGTGGCGCCGAGCCAGGCGATCTGAGAGGACCCCACCGCCCAGTGTGCCCACGACCACGGCCAATTGTGGCGCGAACGTGCCGGAGAAACCGGCCGCCGCTAAGCTCATTCCGTACTTTTCGTTGATATAAAGAGGCAGCCAGTTAAGGAAGATCCAGACGCCGAGCGAGACCATCATGGCCGATCCCAGCAGATAGCGAAAAGTGGGAATGCGCAACAGCAGTGCAAAATCCTGGAACATCGAAAGCACGCCGCGAGCCGGGCCGGCGGGCCGCTTGGACTCCGCATCGCGCAACACAATCTTCGCTAATGCGGCAAAAATGAAACCGGCAATCGCCAGCACCAGTAGGCTTCGCCGCCAGCCCGAGTGTTCCCCGATGTATCCTGCCAGCGTGGCTCCCGCAATCATCCCGAAACTTAACCCGACCATGTGAATCCCCATGGCGGTGGCCCTGGTCTTGTCCTGGTGGTAGTCGGAGATGAAAGCGAAGGCCGCGGGCAGGTACGCGCACTCGGCCATGCCCAGCAGTACACGCGCCAGGAACAACTGTTCCTGGTTCCGCACCA
>JBDKSR010000509.1:0-2378 GCA_039680545.1 Bryobacteraceae bacterium
ACTGCGGTGCCCACGATGCACCAGACGATCCTCAGTGGTGTGAACTCGCATCGGGATGTTTCGGCAGACTCATCGTTGCGGTTAATTCGTTCTTCATCTGCTTCCCTGCCTCCACCGGTCATGAAAGGTCTTGAGGATGCCTTCGGCGCTCCGGTAGTCGAGGCGTACGGCATGACGGAAGCCGCTCACCAGATGGCCAGTAATCCCCTGCCGCCGCAAGCGCGCAAGCCGGGATCCGTTGGCCTTGCCGCGGGACCGGAGGTCGGGATCATGGATGAGGCGGGCATTCTACTCCCGGCGGGCAAGACAGGTGAAATTGTGATCCGGGGCGAAAACGTCACGCTCGGCTACGAAAACAACCCCACTGCAAATCAGGCTGCGTTCACGAATGGCTGGTTCCGTACGGGCGATCAGGGTGTGAAGGATGAAGAGGGATATCTGAGGATCACCGGGCGCATCAAGGAGATGGTCA
The DNA here is from genome assembly GCA_039680545.1 of Bryobacteraceae bacterium. Classification (GTDB taxonomy): domain Bacteria; phylum Acidobacteriota; class Terriglobia; order Bryobacterales; family Bryobacteraceae; genus JAEHDI01. The sequence continues at coordinate 473 of JBDKSR010000509.1, forward strand.
ACCGCGGCGGCGATAAGATCATGCCGCGCGAAGTCGACGAGGTTTTGCTCGATCACCCGAACGTCGCGCAAGCGGTTGCGTTCGCGGTGCCGCATCCCACGCTGGGTGAGGATCTCGCCGCGGCGGTCGTGCTGCGGGATCGAACCGCTTTGACTTCGGAAAAGGAACTTCGGGAATTTGCGTTTTCGCGGCTGGCGAATTTCAAGGTGCCGAGCCAGATTGTGATTGTGGATGAGATCCCGAAGGGACCGACGGGAAAGCTACAGCGGATTGGCCTGGCGGGGAAACTTGAATCCAGCCTCAATAGGGAATACATCGAGCCGAGGAAGGTCACCGAACAGACCCTGGCAGAAATCTGGGGGAAGGGCTTAGGCAGGAAAAACATAGGTATTCACGATAACTTCTTTGCTCTTGGCGGCGATTCGCTCATTGCAACGGCAGTGATGGCCGAGGCGGGGACGCGGATCGGAAGGGAACTCCAGCCTTCGATGTTGTTCCGCGCGCCGACCATCAAGCAGCTATCCATGCTGATTCAGGATGGCGACGCAGGCTCCGATTCACATCTTGTGCCGGTACGAACCGAGGGAACGCGAAAACCGCTGTTCCTTGTCCCCGGGCATGGAGGCGACGTTCTTACCTACATTCACTTGACTCGCTATCTTCACCCGGAACAACCCGTCTATGTGTTTCGCTTCCCTGAAGCTGCCCGGCTCGATGATAGCGTCGCCAATCAGATGCTTCGGGATATGGCGGCCATGTATGTCCGCGAGATGCGAGCGATCCAACCCGATGGACCGTACTTGTTGGGAGGATTCTGCTACGGCGGAGAACTCGTCTTTGAAATGGCCCAGCAGCTTCACGCCCAGGGGCAGACGGCTGATTGTCTTGCCATCATCTCTGTGTATCTGCAGGGTGGCGTCCACCTGGCAGGTTTCCGCAAACGGCTTGCTCATCACATGGGGAATTTCATGAAAGGAAGTCCCCGGGAAAGAGCGGCGTATGTGGGGAAGATTGTTACTCGGGTGTTTGAACGGATCAGCCGCCGGTTCGCGCCTGCCGTAACCCGCCGTGTGCTTGCTCCGCCTCCGGAGAGGACGTATCTCCCCATGTATTATCCAGGACGCATAACCCTTTTCCAGCCAACTGACGACCGCGCCGACGGCATGACGTATGAATCTGACATGGGATGGAAGGGGCTGGCGGCGGAGATCAAAACGTATAGGATCCCCGGCGATCGAAACACGATTTTCAAGGAGCCGCACGTGCGCACGCTGGGGGAGAAACTGAGTGAGACTCTCGATGTGGAGTCACAAACCTGAACTGATTGAGAAATCGTTCGGGTTACTTGCGTCGGGTTCTTTCTTTCGAAAGCCAAGAGCGGCAAAGGTCGCATCAACTTCGAATGGAATACAATCGAGGAAACACGCGCCGAAGGCGCTCCTCAATCTGTTCAAGGAACTCGTACTCGGCCGGGATACCCATCTGGCCCACATCGACCGGATGTCCCAACCTACGGCGGCCTCCTAGTGGAGAAGGAACGCCCAAACCTGCATCTGCATAAGCGTTGTCTCTATCTCCTGCGAGTTGAATTTGTCTTACGACATTAAAAACTACTGACTCAACGTGAAATTCACGTCGATCTGAGTGAAAACCTCGACCGGCTCTCCATTGAGGAGGGTCGGTTGATACACCCACTGTTTCACGGCATCAAGAGCGGCCTGAATCAGGAGCGGGTGGCCAGCGACCACTTGCAACTCCTGAATCGTCCCGTCCCTCGAAATGACAGCCGCGAGACGAACTTGTCCCTGAATGCGCGCCTGCCGGGCAAGCGGCGGATACACGGGCCGGGGTTGGCGTACAAGCTTTGCCTGCTGCACGTTGCCACCGACCCGGATCCGTTGCGGAG
>JBDKSR010000510.1:0-6941 GCA_039680545.1 Bryobacteraceae bacterium
GCGCTGCTAATGTCCTGCCTGCAAGCCAAAGTGCAGGTTTTGGCCGAGGATGTCGGCGATATAGGGGCTTGGATGGGGCGGCTGAACCGCTTGATGACGGCGAACTGCCCCAGCAATCGTTTCATCACGTTATTCTTTGCGGTGCTGGACCCCGGAGCCGGGTCGATGCTGTACTCCAATGCAGGGCACAATCCTCCCATCGTTGTGCGAAAGAACGGTGAAGTCGAACTATTGACAGAGGGCGGGATGGTGCTCGGCCTGCTGCCGACTGCCAATTACCGCGCCGGCCAGTGCCGGGCACGCGCGGGAGACATGCTGGTTCTTTACAGCGACGGAATCACAGAGGCGGTCGACCCTTCCGGAGAGGAGTTCGGGGAGGAGCGGCTCACGAGGCTCGTGGTTGAGAATCGTGACCGCCGGGCTGCGGAGATCGCCCAACAGGTCCAGCGGTCGCTGGCCGACTGGACCGCTGGAAAACCAGCCACCGACGACATCACGCTGGTCATTGCCAAGCGCTCGTAGGGCCACCCGATGCCGAAGCTGGTTTTCGACGAGATTCGGTCCGCTTTGGGTTAAAATTGAGACGCGCCACGGGGACTCGGCGCCCCTTTATATTCGTTGTCGAGGTTCCAGTCATGATTGGCCGGACCCTGGCGCCATCAGATCCGCGAGTTGTTGGGAGAGGGCGGAATGGGTGCGGCCCATCAGGCTGAGGAGACGAAGCCAAGATGCACCTGACCGCGGGGACTAAGCTTGGGCCTTACGAGATCCTGGCCTTGCTGGGCAAAGGCGGGATGGGCGAAGTCTATCACGCCACCGACACGCGCTTGCACCGTGAGGTGGCGGTCAAGGTCTCCGACGAACAATTTACGGAGCGGTTCGCCTACGAGGCCCGCACGGTCGCGGCACTAAATCATCCCAACATCTGTACCCTGCATGACGTCGGGCCCAATTATCTTGTGATGGAGTTGGTGGAGGGCGAAACACTCGTCGAGCGGATCAAGCAAGGCCCCATGCCGCTCGATGAAGCGCTTGCCATCGTCTGCCAGGTCGCCGATGCACTGGAGGCAGCGCATAGCAAGGGTATCGTGCATCGCGACCTGAAGCCCGGCAACATCAAGATCAAGTCCGATGGGACCGTGAAGGTACTCGACTTCGGCCTGGCGAAGATGGCCGAGGGCGTGGTGGCGTCCAGCAGCGATCCGAGCATGTCACCGACGCTGACGTTGGAAGCCGCCACCCACGTCGGCGCGATCCTTGGCACCGCCAGCTACATGTCGCCCGAGCAAGCCAAGGGAAGGGCCGTCGACAAACGCGCGGACATATGGGCCTTCGGCGTGGTGTTGTACGAGATGCTGACGGGCAGCCGGCTCTTCGATGGCGAGACAGTCTCGGACACGCTGGCTTCGGTGCTGAAGGACGAGCCGGACTTCGATAGCGTCCCTCTCCGAGTGCGGCGGCTGTTGCAGGCTTGCCTCAAGAAAGATCCCAAGCAGCGACTGCATGACATAGCGGATGCCAAGTTGCTTCTGGACGAGACGCCTCCAATGGCCCGACGTCCCCGTCAGTGGCTTCCGTGGGCCGGCATGGCTCTGTTTTGCCTCATAGCCGTTGGGCTCGCATCACTGCTTTTCCGTGAAACGCCTCCGCCCGCGCAACTGGTGCGCTTTCAGGTCCCGGCTCCGGGGAGATCAACTTGGATCTATCAGGGGTTCTTTGGAGCCCTCTCTCCTGATGGCCGGCAGCTGGCGTTCGTTGCAATCGGTCCGGATGGCATCTCGCGTCTCTCGGTTCGTCCGCTGGATTCGCTGATGTCCCGGCCCGTGGCCGGTACGGAAGGTATTCAGGGAATTCCAATCTGGTCGCCGGACGGCAGGTTCCTCGTGTTTTCGGCCGGTGGGAAGTTTAAGAAAGTGGGAATATCCGGGGGCCCGGCTCAGAATTTGTGCAACGTGCTGGGCCGGGTTGTGGGTGGCTTCTGGACGAAGGACGATAGGATCGTGTTCGGATCCAACAGCGGTTTGCGGTACGTTGCGGCCGCTGGTGGCACTCTCTCGGTGATCACGAACGTAGATAAGAAACACGGCGAAGGAGCGCACATTTGTCCCTTTCTTTTACCGGATGGGCGTCACTTCCTCTACCTGGTGACTTCTGCAGACCCCGATCGGGGTGGTATCTATGTTGGTTCGCTGGATGGCAAGCCGGAAGCGCAGAACGCGAAGCGCCTGCTGGCAGACTCGAGTACTGCTCAGTTTGTGCCCTCTCCCGGCAGCCGATCTGGACATCTCCTTTTTGTGCGCGAGACCACGCTGATGGCGCAGCCGTTTGATCCGGAACGGCTAGTATTATCCGGGAACTCGGTTCCGATAACCGGCACCGGCGTGCGCAGTGTTTTTTCCGCCTCCGCCAACGGAGTCTTGGCCTACCTGGAAGCGGGCAGCTTGGAGACGACCTTGACCTGGTTCGACCGGCAGGGAAAAGCAATCGGCACCGCCGCCGGCCCACATTCTTTCCAGGAACTGGCGCTCTCTCCTGACGGGTCGCGGGTGGTCGTATTCCGCCGGGACAACACAGGCGAGGACCTTTGGCTCATTGAACTCGAACGAGGATCAAGCACGCGCCTGACAATCGATGCGGCGAATGAATCCTACCCGGTCTGGTCCCCCGATGGGAAACAGATCGTCTTTGCCTCGAATCGTGGCGGGCAGTTTGACCTGTATCGGAAGTCTGCCAATGTTTCCGGGGAAGAGGAACTGCTCTTGAAGTCACCACAAGCCAAGGATCCTGTGGACTGGTCTCGCGACGGGCGATTCATTCTTTACACTTTGACGACCGGCGCTCAGACAGATCTCTGGGTCCTTCCACTCGATGGAGAGCGTAAGCCCGTTCCATACCTTACAACGAAGTTCAACGAAGGCTATGGCCGCTTCTCTCCTGACGGGCGATGGGTAGCGTATGTGTCCAATGTCTCGGGGAATGATGAAGTCTACGTTTCGCCTTTCCCATCCTCCACGGCCGCGAACGCGATGACGATGGTGTCCAGCGGCGGTGGCAGACAGCCTCGCTGGCGGCGGGACGGCAGGGAGTTGTATTACATCTCCTTTGATGACCAACTGATGGGGGCGCCAGTCACCACGAGCCCTTCGTTCAAAGCGGGTGTTGCCAAGCCCCTTTTCCAGGCACCCATCTATTTGACGATGGACACTGCTGGTGCCTGGAACTGGGACGTTACTCCAGACGGCGAACGCTTTCTAATCAACAGGAAGCCTGTTGATATCGTTTCATCAGCCGCGATCACCGTTGTGCTGAACTGGCAGGAAGTGCTGAAGAAGTAAACTCCTGCCCCTGTGTGCCCCATGGCAACCTCAGCCTCTCAGCGTTCCTCTCTCCTCTTTTCAAGCCCTGATTCGGACAAGCTTGATATCCTCGTTTCATGATGAAGCGCGGCCTTCTTGCGTTCCTCCTGCTGACGGGCATGGGATATGCCCAGATCACAGTCGACGGCGATACCGCCATCCTGATTGATCCTCGCGAACCGGGACCAATTCAGAAAGCGGCGCGTGACTTGGCGTCGGATTGGAAGGCTGTGTTCGGCAAGCCGGCCCAATTGGTTCACGAAGTCCCGGCGACTCCGTCCACTGTGATTTGTATCGCCTTCTCTCATAACCTGCCGAAGAGCGTCACACGCCCCACAGGTTGGGAGGTGCTGCGCCTCGAAGCTGTTTCGAGGCCCTGGCCTGGCTCCGCCGTGCGAAATGCTGTGGTTCTTACCGGGTCGGATGTGCGCGGCGTAATCTACTCGATCTATGAGTTCTCCCATCGTTTTTTGAAGGTGGACCCGTTCTACTGGTGGACGGATAGCCCGCCCGCGCGGCAGCGTAGCGTCGTGATTCCAGCCAGGTTTGTGGAGCAGCAGGGATCGCCCACCTTCCGCTATCGCGGCTGGTTTCTGAACGATGAGGACCTGCTCACCGCGTGGCGTCCGGGTAAGGCTGACAAGACCGGAATCTCGCTCGAAACGTGGGACCGAATTTTTGAGGCTCTGTTGCGTCTGAAGGGGAACATGATCATCCCCACGACATTCATCTTTCCATACGAACCGCAGGTGCGCGCCGCCGGGGAGCGGGGCCTCGCAATCACCCAGCATCATATGGAGCCATTGGGTTTGAACGTCTACCGGTGGCCCGCTTCTGTTCCCTACAACCTGGATCGCCTGTTCGCGGCCTGGCGCTGCGCGGTACAGCAGTATCCCAAAGATATAGAAGTTGTGTGGACCGTGGGTTTGCGAGGCCGCTATGACCGCCCGTTCTGGCCCGACATGCCCGGCGCCCCGAAGACGCCGGAGGAGAGATCGCGCTTAATCCGGCAAGCGATAGAGAAGCAAATCGATCTGGTACGTTCGATGCGGCCGAATTCCAAGCCGGAGTTCATCTTGAATAGCTGGATGGAGGGAAGCGGACTGTTACGGAAGGGATCACTTCAACTCCCCGCTGGGGTGGCGCGGGTTTGGGCCGATAACGGTAGAGGTACGCTGCAGGACGGCGGTCTGATACAGGCGGGCGAGGGCGTCTACTACCACACGGCCGTTGTCGGCGGGAACGGCAACAACTTCACCGAACGGGTCCCTATCGAGCGCATCGCGCGGGAACTGGGCCGGGCGGCGAAAGCCGGCGCTACCCGCTACATGCTGCTCAACCTGTCCGACATCCGGCCGGTTGCCATGACATCTCGCGCGGTGATGGAGTTGTCCTGGGACGCGAAACCGTGGATTGCGGAAGGACGCGATCAAAGCTCGGACTTTCTGACCGCTTGGAGCAGGGAAGAGTTCGGCGAGGCAGCCGCCCCGCTTGTCGAGCAGTATTACAAGGCTTACTTTGCGGCGTCTGTGCGATATGACACCGCTGAAGACGCAACGGTATCGGACGAGTTCATGCAATGGTGCGCCCACGACCTGCTCGTGCGGATCATTCAAAATGACGCAGAGTCTCCGGTCCGGTTCCGCTTCCTGAAGGTGCGAAATACGGCAGAATACGCCAGGCGCGTGGCCGAGATCTGCCGGGAAGCAGAGCCGCGATGGGAGAGAGCCGCGGCGCTTGCTGAGCGTGCCCGGGTAAAGATTCCCGCGGAACGGCAGGACTTCTTCCGGGCGCATGTTCTCACCCAGGTCCGAGTCCATCTGCACGATACCCGCATGTTGCGTGCCATCGCCGAAGCGGCCATCCCCGAAACATCGAGGGAGACCAGGCTTGCCCGGATTGATGCAGCCGTGAAGGAACTCAACGCCATCTTTGCGGCGCTGCGCGAGGCGGAATACGGTAAGTGGGAGGGTTTCTACACCCTGGGGGACTGGTTTGTCGATACGCCACTCACCCTACAGCTTGCAGAAGTCTGCCGCACGAGCCTTTCCGGCCGTGCACCGTCGCCCGCTGAGCAGAAGACCGTCGAAAGAGCGGCTCGCATGAATCGCGAGGACACAAGTTACGTCTATATCCTCTTGAAGGATTATCAGAAGGGCCAGGCGGTCCAGTTCTGTGAATCTAATGCGCGACCTTGAGTTAGTACGAAGTTGTTGCCTTTACGCACTGGAGAGCTAGTCCAATGCATACGGGTGAAGGGCAAGTATCTGGACCTTTCACCGCGCACAGCCTTTCTTGCAGTCTGCAAGAAAGTCGGGATTCTGTCCGTCAATCTTGCTCTTTCACTGTTTAAGCTGGAAGTTCTGGATGCCAGTGAAGAGATAGGACGGAATATCCAGTGGCGGGATTCGGCTAATTGCCAAGACTGCCGGACAAACGATCGTTGGGAGGAGAGCGAAATGAGTAGTGTGACACGTCGTACCTTGCTTTGCGCGCCGGCAGTAGGCCTGGCAGGTGGGATTTTGAAGGCCGCTGGAGAGAAACCGGCGCTGTTGGGAGGCAAACCAGCCGTGACCGCCCGTTTCAAGTCGTGGCCGGTTTTCGACCAGACAGAAGAGCAGGCGCTCGTCGCCGCGGTGCGAAGCGGGATCTGGAATCGCGTTAAGGGCAAAAATGTCGCCCAATTCGAACAAACGTACGCGCGCTTGACCGGAGCGAAATACTGCATCGGCACATCGAGCGGGACTGGCGCGTTGCAGGCGTCACTCGCCGCGCTCGGCGTCGGGCCGGGTGATGAAGTGATCCTGCCGCCGTACACCTTTATCGCCACGCTCAACGTGATTCTGAACATGTTCGCGCTCCCGGTGTTCGTGGACTCCGACCTGGAGACGTTCCAAATCGACGCAAAGAAGATCGAAGCCGCCATCACCGCACGCACGGTGGCGATAATGCCCGTACATCTCGGCGGCTCGGTTGCGGATCTGGATGCAATTATGGCGGTGGCACAGAAACACAAACTGCCGGTTGTCGAAGACACCTGTCAGAGCGTTCTCGCGGAATGGCGTGGCCGCAAGGCAGGAACCTACGGCGCCACGGGTTGCTTTAGTTTCCAGGCTTCCAAGAACCTCAACTGCGGCGAAGGCGGAGCGATTATCGCCAATGACGAGCAGATGTTTCAGAAGTGTTACGCCGCTCACTACAACGGCAGTGGACGGGGCGCCATGGCCGATGTCATGCACGGAACGAAGTTCTGCATGACGGAGTTTCAGGCGGCGATGCTGGTGGCGCAGTTAACTCGTCTGGAGGAGCAATCCAAGACTCGTGAGCAGAACGCGCAATACCTGACCAGCCTCTTACGCGAAATACCGGGGATTATGCCGGCCCGCATGTACGACGGCTGCACGCGCAATGCTTATCACCTTTATATGTTCAGGTTCGACGAACAGAAATTTGGCTTACCGTACACCAAATTCTTGAAGGCCGTGCGGGCGGAGCGCGTCCCTGCGGGCCCCGGCTATGATCCCCTGAACAAGGTGCGGTATCTGAAGAACGCGTTGCACTCCCGCGGCTACCAGCGCATCTATT
>JBDKSR010000511.1:0-2529 GCA_039680545.1 Bryobacteraceae bacterium
AAGCGATTTACAAGAGCGGTGTGCGTATGGTGATCTCCAGCCGCGCGCGGAGCGGCGTCACGTTCGAGGGAACCGAGGGTTCCATATGGGTCGATCGTGGCTACCTTGAAAGTAAACCGGACCCGACCTTAATCTACAGCGATATAGCGGATAACGAGATTCACCTCTACAAGAGCGAGAATCACTACGAGAATTTCATCGATTGTGTGCTCAGCCGGAAGGAACCGATCGCTCCGGTGGAGCATGGACACCGGTCGATCACGATTGCCCACATCGGCAACATCGCCCTGCGTCTCGGCCGAAACCTGAAGTGGGACCCCGTTGCCGAACGCATCTTGAACGACGACGAAGCCAACCGCATGTTGTCTCGCCCGATGCGCGCCCCTTGGAGCCTCCCGGAGATTTAGTGGCGAGAATCATCTATTCGGCTGTGGGATGGATTCATGTAGCTGCTGGTGCTTCCATCCCATAGATCGAAGCACTGTGATTCCATTCCGCTTGGCCTAATCCGGCGCCGGCGTGTTTATACCGGCACCCCTGCCAGTCTCGCAATGGCCAATGCGTTGGACTCCTTGGTGGCCCCTGGTTTTAATAAGTAATCGAAATCCATCGGATCGCTCTCATTCCTTGATCCCATATGAACGTTTACTCCACCAAGTCCTTCGATTTCAGCGATCTCGGTGAGTGCCATGTCATGTGTCGACAGAGCTCCGATTGCTCGATGGTCCACCAGCGCCCGAATCACCGCCTCTGATGCCTTGCGACGATCACGGGAGTTTGTACCGCCAAGGATCTCATCGACAAGAAAGAGCACATGTCCATTACGCCCCGCCAACTCGATGGTGTGGCGTAGTCGCTCTACTTCAGCGAGAAACCTGGACTTGCCGTTCATAAGGGAGTCGACGACTGAAAGCGAAGCACAGATTGACAACTGCGATAGACGAAGGACTTGAGCACGCACCGGAGCTCCGGCAAGCGCGAGGACGGTGTTCAGACCGATAGTCCGCAATAGAGTGCTTTTGCCAGACATGTTGGATCCGCTGACAAGATAAAAACGCGATTTGCTATTTAATTCGATGTCGTTAGGAACGCAGAGTGTGTTGTCTATCAGTGGATTTCCGAGCTTTTGTGCTTCGAAACATGCTTTTCCACTTACGAGCTGCGGATACGTACAGCTGGGGTTCTCCCATGCGTAATTGGCGAGGGAGTTCAAAGCCTCAAATTCTACCCAGGCAGTCAGCCAGGACCGAAGGGCGGTACCATTTCGTGCCCGCCAATCCTCAATAGCCATATACAACTGCGTTCCAAGCACTAGAAGCATGGACGGGAAATAAAACCATTCCTTATTCCTTTCATAAAAGCCTCCGACAAGCTGCTCCAACCTACGTACGGATTTCGAGCTGTTGTGGATCAGGTCCAGAATCTCTCTGAGTCTTGCCGAACGAAACTCTTGAACTTCCAATAGCTGCAAGCCTTCTCGAAGTACCCGCGTGTCCATCCACACGCCACGAAGCATATCCGTCATCTGATTCACTCGACGCTTGAAAATGAATCCCACTATCGAGTGAAACAGCACGAACGGGGAAATCCAGATCACCACCTGAACCAATGAAAGGAGTCCAACGACACCCGCAAGTACAATCACGGCAGTCAGCGAAGATGTCAGGGCTGCTATGAGGCGCAGGTACTGATTAGTCGGGGCCACCGGCGAACTCAGCCAGTCTTCGAAACTTTCCACGGCCACTTCTGAGAACTCGAATTTGCCAAGCAGCGTGGTTTCTTCCCGAAGATCAATGCGGCTCTGCAATTCTCGTACCGCATTCTGCCTTTCGATTGCTTCTCCGAGAGTCGGAGTCTCCAATAGGTAGTCCGCTAACCTCTTTCGGCCCGCTGCGGTTCTGGCGATGCAAAGCAATTCAAAGAGCGAACCCTTGCCAAGGACGTTCAGGTCCTTTGCGTATAGGTGATCAGGATCGTCGAACTCATCGCCTGCAAAGCCATTACCTGCCCACATCCCATTCAGGCGCTGTAAGCCGTGCTCATAGAACCGTGTCAACCGGCGTGTCTTCGACAGTCCGTCCTTGACGCGCTGGCAGCACTCCGCCGAGACAACGACGGGCGGAACCGCCAGCAATGGCCACCAGGGCGGAACACGCTGCCGAAGAGCATAAAAGCTGAGAATGAGAAACAGGATTATCGCGATCGTCAGGCCCGTCGCCGCTACAGCGTGATGCCTTCGTAACTTCCTGAAGCTAGTACCGAGTTGCTGTAATCTGTCTACGTATTCGGAAAGAACGGGGCTAGTGTCCATGCTGAGCCTCAGCGAATACCGGTACCGTCAATGATCAACAGGGTATCAGAATCTCGGAGTCGGCTAAGCCGGCTTGTGAAGCAACGTGGACGCTGTCCAGGTTCGCTAGAATAAAGCGATGCCCAAGACGCCGGAGCCGGAAAAGCCGTTTGCCAGCTTCGAGACGAGCCTCGCCGAGCTTGAAAAGATCGTCAAGGAACTCGAAAGCGGAGACCTGC
>JBDKSR010000512.1:0-3538 GCA_039680545.1 Bryobacteraceae bacterium
TATCCACCGGACGAGCCGCTACTTCTCGAGTGTCAGGCGTTCTTGAACGCGATGCTCACGAGGCAACCGCCCCTCACGGACGGATATAGCGGTGCGCGCGTGTTGAGGGTTTTGGAGGCTGCTCAACAGTCATTGATAGGGAATGGTGAACCGGTAGCCGTTGAAAACGGTTTGTATAGATGCGGAGGTGCGACAGCTATATGAGTGAAACGAGATACTTTGTTCATCCCAGTGCGTATATTGACGAGCCCTGCAGCATTGGTGCCGGAACTAAGATCTGGCATTTTTGCCATATCATGGCGAACGCGCAGATCGGCGAAAACTGCGTGCTGGGCCAAAACGTGATGGTTGCTCCCGATGTCGTCATCGGCAGAAACGTTAAAATCCAGAACAACGTCTCAATCTACACGGGCGCGGAACTGGAGGACGACGTGTTCTGTGGCCCGTCGTGTGTGTTCACGAACGTAACGAACCCACGTTCGCAGATAATACGGCACCATCTTTACGAGCGAACGATCGTGCGCCGGGGCGCGACCATCGGAGCAAATGCCACGATCGTATGCGGAGCCGTAATTGGGCGCTATGCGTTCATTGGGGCTGGCGCTGTGGTACGGGGTGATGTCCCCGACTACGCCCTGATGCTCGGAGTTCCCGCTGTTCGTAGAGCCTGGATGAGCCGTCACGGTTATCGTCTTGTGGATCGGGGCCCCGATGGCGTCATGATCTGCCCGGAGAGCGGTTGGCATTACAAGGAAGTAGAACCGGGAGTATTTCGTTGCCTGGACTGGCCCGAGGATTCAGCGTTGCCACAAGCGAAAGGAGCGAGAGCGTGAGCCATCCCTCTGAGCAGACAGGTGTGCCGCTCCTGGACTTGAAAGCCCAGTATGCGGACATTCGGTCCGAGGTGCGCGAAGCCTTGGATCGTGTGATCGACTCTCAGCACTTCATTCTCGGTCCTGAGGTTGAGGGCATTGAACGGGACGTTGCGGCCTATTCGCAGTGTGCCTTCGGCATTGGTGTTTCCTCAGGCACGGACGCCCTCTTGATTGCGCTTATGGCGCTCGAAATCAAGCCCGGCGATGAGGTAATCACAACGCCCTACACCTTTTTCGCTACCGCCGGGTCCATTGCCCGCGTCGGGGCGAAACCGGTCTTTGTCGACATCGATCCACTAACGTTCAACATCGACCCGGCCGGGATTGAGGATGCCATCACCGAGCGAACTCGAGCCATCATGCCCGTCCATTTGTTCGGCCAGATGGCAGATATGGATGCGATCAGTGGAATCGCGAGTCGCCACAAGCTGGCTGTAATTGAGGACGCCGCGCAGGCGATTGGATCTGAGTATCATGGACGGCGTGCGGGATCGACAGGCGACATCGGCTGCTTCAGTTTCTTCCCCTCGAAGAACTTGGGCGCCTTCGGCGATGGCGGCCTCGTGACCACCAACAATCCCGTACTAGCCGACCGTGTGCGCTTGCTGCGCAACCATGGTTTCCGGCCCAAGTATCACAACAAAGTCATCGGTGGAAATTTCCGTCTGGATGCTCTTCAGGCAGCAGTCTTGTCGGTAAAACTGAAGTATTTGGATCGATGGACAGACAATCGCCGTAGGAACGCTGACACCTACAGACGCCTGTTCCTCTCCGCCGGATTGTCGAACGGTCAGAGTTCGGCCCGTCCCGGAGACCAACGAGTTGTCTTGCCACATGATGCTGGCTATGGACGGCATGTCTACAACCAGTACGTCATCAGAACTGCGAACAGAGACGCACTCTTGACGCATCTGCGGCAACAACACATTGGCTCCGAAGTGTACTATCCCGTTCCGTTACACCTGCAGGAGTGTTTTGCAGGCCTGGGGTATACACAAGGCGCCTTCCCCAACAGTGAACAAGCTGCTGAAGAAACCCTTGCCCTGCCCATCTATCCCGAACTGACTGAGAGCATGCAGAGTGCAGTTGTATCCGCCATCAGCTCGTTCGCGGCATAGCCCGGCTTGCTCCCGACCCATATGGCAGACAAGCGCCTGAAGATTGGTTACCTCATGCAGGCGGAGGCTGTCCCGATGTCGGACTTCTCCGGGCCTCGGTCGCACGTCTGTGCGGTATTTGAGGGATTGAAAGCGCGGGGACATCAAGTGCGCATGGTGGCGATTCAGAATGGCAACACGTTCTGGACGGACGATGTCGTTGACTGGGCGCCAGCCCGGTTCTCGTTCACTCGCTCATTTTTCTTTCGAATCATCGAGAGTCCGCTGCGGCGAATCCAGAGTACTTTCACGTTGCCGTTCTTTCGATTCTTCGACAGTGTCAAGTTCGCCGATGCATGCATCTCGGCACTCGCTGGGTACGACGTGCTCTATGAGCGATTCGGGATGATGAGCTCCGGGGGACTTCTTGCCTCAAAGTGGTTGGGCATACCGATTATTCTGGAAGTGAACGGGGATCTTGTTGAGGAATATAAGCAACAGAAGCTAGCTATTTCGCGGACGCAGTGGTGGGCTATTAATGTCGTCACTAAATGGATGTTTTGCCGTGCGGATAGGATTGTCGCTGTTGGCGAAACCATCAAGCGACGGATCCTTGGGCGGTGGCGTTTTGATTCCAGCAAAGTGAGTGTAATTCCCAATGGTGCGGATGTAGAACTCTTTGCCAGCAGCCGCCCAAACCCCGTGGTGTGCTCCCGGTATATGCTCGATAGCCGGCCGTTTGTGATCTTTGTGGGGTCATTCCAACCCTGGCACGGTGTCGACCTACTCTTAAAGGCGTTTCAGAAAGTGTCGGCTGTTTGCGGCAAGGCACAGTTGGCTCTCGTGGGCGATGGGGCTTTACGGCCGGCCACTGAACGAACAGCGACGGAGCTAGGCCTGGATGGTCATGTAGTATTTACCGGGGTGTTGAAGCATGAGGAGCTGGGACCGCTCTTGGCCTCCGCTGAAGTCGCTGTGATCTGTCATCGCGCTGAGGCGGCGGAAATCGTTGAGTCTCCGCTGAAGTTGTTTGAATACATGGCAGCGGGCAAAGCGATCGTCGCGCCGGCTGTACCAAACATGCGACGTATACTGACGGATCGAGTTAATGCGCTACTTGTGCCCCCTGATGACGTGGATGCACTTGCCCAGGCTTTGATCGAGCTCTTGGAATCGCGCGAACTGCGGGCAAGTCTCGGAAAGACTGCTCAAACGGATGCCCTGGCGAGACACTCCTGGGCGCAGACTGTGTCAGAAGTTGAGAATCTCATGTTGGATGCCGTCACGAGACGAGCCGGATGAAAAACATAACTCTTGTCGTTGGCGCGCGGCCAAACTTCGTGAAGGCCTCTTCCTTGTGTGCGGCAGTGGCGCGCCGGCCGGCGTTGAGGCTTCGCCTCGTCCACACGGGTCAACACTACGATGACAACATGGCTGGCGTGTTCTTCCGGGAGCTGGGTGTGCCTGAGCCGGCCGTCAACCTCGGAGTCGGATCGGGTACGCAATCGTGGCAGATAGCCAATACCATCCTTGAGTTGGAGCGCGAGCTTATCAGTAATCGGCCGG
>JBDKSR010000513.1:0-3248 GCA_039680545.1 Bryobacteraceae bacterium
ACCTCAATGAGGATGACGAGTGCGGCCAGGGCTCCCACTACAACGTGCCAGGGCCTCAGAGAAAAGCTTGCCGGCTTCTCAACGGGACGTACTGGCTTCTTGGTTTTCATGCGATTTCCGAAGATGAAATTCCAGGATTGCTACGCGCTGCGCGAGCGAAATGTTTGCGTCCTTCAAGTCTGAGATCACGATGGAGAAACGATAGAGAACAATCAAAAAAAGGCAGCCCACGACGAGCAACAGCGCCAGCGGTGGATAGGCAATGCCGAGCAGTCTGGCTACCTGCGTTAACGCCCAGTCGGAGCGCGAAATAATGAGCAATGCGACTGCGGCTCCTAGCCAACTCACGGAGTACTCAACCCGTATATGGGCGCGACGCACCGAGCGCAACACGACGAGGATCAGGGCGACGCTCAAAATAGTCATGAAGTTGAGGAGGCTGATCACGGCTATCTCCTCCAGCGCCGGCGCTCGAACTTGAGAATGTTCACGAAGACGCCGAGCAGGACATGCAAGATATAGTAGACCGATTTGACGCTCGTAATCGTGCTTCGTCCCCCCATCCGCTCGCGCATCCTCACCGGTACTTCGATGAACTGGAATGCGCGGCGTTGAAGCACAACGAGCGCCTCAATCTCAGGGTATTCGAGCGGAAAACTCTGGCTGAAAACGAGCAGCGCCTGCCGGTTGACTCCGACAAACCCGGAGGTCGGATCGTGGACGGGCTTACCCAAAATGGGCCGCAATATGGCGCGGAAGAAACGGATGCCGAAGCCGCGCATAAAACTCGTGAAACCTTCGTCGTTCTCCATGAAGCGCGAGCCAATCACCATTTGGCACGACGACCGGCGGAGCGCCTCGTAAAGTCTGGGAATGTCGCGCGCATCGTGCTGCCCGTCCGCATCCATGCGAATCACGTACTCGCACCCGAGTTCGTAGGCTAGCTTGTACCCGGCCTGTACCCCGCCGCCGAGTCCGAGATGATGTGGAAGGACGAGGACGGATGCACCCGCCTCGCGAGCGAGCGACGCCGTGCCGTCGATGGAGCAGTCATCAACCACGACGACGGGCGTCCCAGGGACGGTCTGCCGGACTTCCTTCACCACGGTGGCGACGGTCGCAGCCTCGTTATAGGCCGGGATGATAATCATCAATCCGGGACATTCGGACGTAGGCGTCATAGCGCAGCCATCTCCCGTGCGGAGATCGCGTGAGTTTGCAACAGTTTCAGGAATTCGGCAGCCGGAATTCGCGCCCCGCGCCGTATAGCACGGCGTTTCTTCCACAGGGCCGGCAAGTTGCGAATGAGAGCACAGTGTGCCCGGATGACGTACCACACGAGACGCAAACCGTTGTTGCCCTCTTCGCGGAACCGTGCCGCGGAGCCGCGTCCCCCAAGCAGAAACAAGGTGTGCCAGAAATAGCGTGCCAATGCTACCCACGGCGCCCTGAGGATGGCCGGCGCCGGAAAGTTCTTTGCCAGCACAAACAGGCGGTTGCGTTCGACGTAGTATGCCTTGAGCGGCGAAGCGCTCCCGGCGGAGTGTGAATAGCCGTGGTTGACGGTGGCGCCTGGAACATACAGGCACTTCCAACCGGCCCAGCGTGCGCGCAGCCCCAGGTCGGTGTCCTCCGCATAAAGGAAGAAGTCCTCGTCAAAGCCGCCCGTCTCGTCGAGCAAGGCGCGGCGATACAAAGCGGCGCAGGCGCTGGGAAACAGTACTTCTCCGGTGTCAGGAAAGCTTGAAGGCGGCTGGCCGTGACCGCGTTGTTTACTCGAACCGTCGCCGCAGACGAGCATCCCGGCTGAGTCGAGGCAGCCTTCACGCGCGAGCAGAATGCGGGATGCGGCCATGCCTGCTTCAGGATGGGATTCCAGCGCGGCTACCATCTCGGCAAGCCACTCCGGGTGCGGCTCCGCGTCGTCGTTCAGCGCGGCGACATACGGGGTACTAGAGACGCGGATTCCCTGGTTGATTGCCGCTCCAAAGCCCGCGTTATGCCGGTTTTCGATCACAGTGACATTGGACAGCCGGACACCCTGCTGGCGAGTGAGACCTTTTCCGCTGTTATCGACCAAAATCACGTCAAAATCGCGAAAAATCTGCTTTCCAAGTGCCTGTAGACAGCCCTCCAGAGCGGAATCCGCCGCAAGCGTAGGAATCACGACTGTGACTTGGGCACTGGACAAGCTTCGATTTTACGCTATCAGCGCTCTGGAACGCGTATAGAACCTCTACTTGCCGAGGTTTTCGTACCACTTGAGGACGCTGCCGCCGATGCAGGCGATGTCGGGACGTCCGTCGCCGTTCAGGTCCACGACGACGCAGGAAGAGGCTGGTATTTCCGTGTCAAGGACATGCCGTTCCCAACGGGTGCCATCAGAACTCGCAGCCTTGTAAATCGAAATGCTGTGGCCGCTGCCCCGGAAACCGCCGAGAATTTCGTCCATTCCGTCGCCATCGAGATCTGCCGCGGCCAATGCGTGGCCCTCGACCAGCGTGTCGTCGATCACGTGACGATTCCACTTGTTTCCCTGCTGAAGATAGACCGCCAACTGGTTCCCGTGCCACGGCTCGATGGAGCAAAGGAAACGGCGCCCCGCCAGCTTCCCCACGGCGATATCGCTGGATCCGCTCTTGGGCCAAGCCTCCGGACAACCCTTCGCAAGCTCGGTTCGGCTCCAGCGGCCTCCCGCGTCGCGCTGGAAAAGATGGATCCCCTGGAAGCTTGCCGTGAGAATCTCTTCTCGCCCGTCGCCGTCCCAATCGATGGTCGTAAAGCCGTGCATCACGCCTTCGGTTTCGTCAGAGATCAGTTCGCGCTTCCATTTTCCGGGCTGATAGAAAACAAGGGGTGTCTTGCTGCGATAATCCGGCGCGGTGGCGTCGGCCCCTGCCAGTGGCGCGTTGATGACGACCTTCTTCCCACTGCCGTCGAGATCAGCCCATCGCAGACGGTGGGACGTGGGCAGACGGTCGATTTGAGTGATGCTCCAGGGCTTCCGCGGATCGCCTTGGTGCCGGAGGGACCATACTTCGCCGGTGCTCTTCGCCGGGCGCATCGAGAAACCCGTCGCAAGGACCAGTTCCGGCGTGCGGCCGCGGTGGGGGTCGGAGGAGGCCACATTGATCGGGCTCGACAAGCCGGTAGCGATGACATGCCGATTCCAGCCGGGATTTTCGTACCATGCCAGCTCGCTCATTCCGCTGGCGAGGGCAATCAGATCGGACCGTCCGTCTCCGGTG
>JBDKSR010000514.1:0-14793 GCA_039680545.1 Bryobacteraceae bacterium
ACGACATCGCTCACATGACGGGCTGTCATTCGCGAGATCTCTTTCGCGCCGTTGGGATTGTGCATTGGTATCAGCTAAGCGCCACGGTAACCCATCCAGCCCGTGCCCCGGTGCGTTCTAGCCCCCATCACCCGTACAGATCGCGCGTCCGTCTACCGCGCTCTCGGCATCCTCTTCGCTCTTCCGTTCATCCGTTCCGCATACAACGTCCGGTACAAGTGGAATGTCTCATCCAGCATGCGCTCCAGCGTGTATTCTGCTAACAGCTTCTTCCGCGCATTGCGTCCGCACTCAGCTGCCAGGCCCGGTTCATGAACGAACCGCGCAATCGCTTTGGCGACAGCTTCCGGGGACCTGACAGGTACGAGCAGACCGGTGCTTTCGTGCTTGACAAGCTCCGCATTAGGGGGAATATCAGTCGCGACGATAGGTTTTCCGCTGGCCATGGCTTCGAGCACGGAGATCGATAGGCCCTCGCGAAGCGAGGTTGTGATGTAGATATCAGAGGCTCGAAGAATGTCCGCCACGTCCGTCCGGAATCCCGGCATTCGAATCCAATCACTCACGCCGAGTGACTCCGCAAGTGACCGAAGGTCCACATCGGCGGGTCCATCACCAGCTATCACTATGGCAAACGGCCGTCCGCGCATAAGTGTTGCCAACGTCGAAACGGCGCGAATGAGGGTAGCGCAATCCTTTTGACGAGAGAGCCTTCCTGTGCTCGTAATCAGGACGTGCTCATCTGTAACATTCAGTCCCGCCCTTAGCGCCCGCCGCCTGCCGGAATCAAGAGGCTTTGTGAACCGGCCGGCAGATATTCCATTACAGATAGTGACAAGCTTCCGGTTAGGTACAAACAACATCGAGGCCCCAGCGTCGGCAACTGAATGGCCAACGCAGATGGCAGCACTCGATGCCTGCAGCGCTATTCCTTCGCACATGGAATACATGAAGCGCAACAGTCTAGATGATGTCTCTGTCGACGCCCACGCGGCCTGATGATGCACAATTACGGGTACTCGCGCTGCCGCGGCCGTCACCCGTCCGATAAATCCGGGGGTAGCCGTGTATGTATGCACAACGTCGTATTGCTCAGAACGAATCAACCCGCAGGTCTTATGCGCTGCTTTTAGGCAGGCATATGGATGGATGTCACGAGGTATGCAAATCGAATCAATCACTTTCACCGACTTCAATTGCCTGAACGCCGCCACCGTACGCGGGTCCGTACACAATACGTGGGTCCCGACACCCGCCGCAACAAGGTAGCGGCAAAGTTCCATCACGAGATACGTCCCACCGCCGACGCTGGAAGCTCCGATGATTTGTAGACACTTCATGGCCGCCAGCCTGTCTGCGCTGCTGCATGAACAAGATGACCTGTATCGCGCGGCCGCTTATCACAGGCACAGAGCGCCGCTTGAACCAGATCGTTTGATGTCTCGTCCTGCTTGAGATCAATCACTCGGGGTGCCCCCTCAACAGTCCTTCTGGCATGCATGCGACAGAGCGAACGATCGGTCGACGACGCTGTGTCCGTGGATGTTTGGCAAAGTACGCAATAGTCTTTCCTACGAGAAGATAGGCCACAATATAAGAGAGCACGCTACCGGGATCCCTGGTGAAACCGCCAGAAATCCACGCAGCCCCGGCCCCGAATACCGAGAACACGCTAATGACCGGTACCTGCCATAGCCAACGGTCCAGCAGCCATGTCAGGACCCCGGGAATGATGGCCAGAATCTCCCAGCCGCCCCCCCAATTTATGTAGAGTCCCTGAGCAAGATTTACATTGAAGCCCCACTGCGTATCTATGACAGTCTGCCCGTAGCAGAAGTAATTCAATGTATCGACCGATGTTCCGAGGTCATTCTGCCACCGAAACCATGCCGGCAGAAGACTTGCCGGCATGAGAAGTATCGTCTTTCCGTGTAGATAACCATTCTGGAGGACGTACGCTTCGGCGATGGGCCATGTATCTACTACGTTGAAGTTTCCCTTATACAAAAACGTTCGGTTAATAGCTTCCACTGGCACCCAGGACATTTCGCTGCCGCTGCTTTGAACGACACGAGGTTGTGCCGCCACGGCACGACCAACAAACTCACCTACTGAACGCAATGTCATCAATCCGATCAACAGCATCACAACCATACCGGCCGCCGCTCGGAGCCTCACCTTACCCCACCGCTCGAGTACCCACGCGGACATCAGAGCACCGATCAAGGCAAACCCTCTCTGATAGAGTAATGACAAGAATACAAGCGCAGTAACCCACGTCCCTATTACAAGCCAGATCCCGGCGCGGGCTTTTCGAAGTAACAGCAACGTACCAAGTGGAAGAGTGGCACTGAGAGTCACAGCCGCCAGGCGAAAGAGCAAAGGGCCGCCAGGAAGCATCATTGTAAAGGCTCTAGTACGCCCGTAGGGAAGCCACGCCCCTCCAGTCAGTACATGAATGATGCTCACAGTGACGACGCCGCATCCAGCGACGATTAACAGGTGAGACGCTGTTACGGTATGTTGTGGCGACGTGGACTGACGCCGGCGTGAGCGGCACAAACACATGTACCCCAACACGTATGACAGTTCGAAGAACAGTTGATATAACAGGCCGCGATTGTAACCCTCCCAGGTGAATGGGACTGGAAGCGTAGTGTATCCTCCAGCGGCGACACAGAGTAAAGGGCGTAAGCCGAAACTCAAAGCCGACGTAGCCAGGACAAAGTGAAATACGGTGAACAGAGGGCGTGATGTGGCACAGAAAGCTATTGCATAGAGGGCCAAAACACCCACAGCAAGCAGACACGTTGTGCTGGAACTGTCAATCGTAAACATGGTGTGTCGCGGCCACAATTACCTTGGGGCCTGGCCTGCCGCAAGTTGCGCGGGCAAACTCAAGAGCTGTAAGGTGATGGGCTCGTAAGACGATGTCGCGGGATCAGACGTGCACCTGCCATACTTCGGTGCATATACCTGGCATCTGGTTTTGACATGGCTAAGCGATTACATCGACAAGTCTGCTCCAGTTGGCTTCGAAATTGAAGTGGTCTCTCACTATCGTGCGGGCGTGCTCGACGAATGCCTCGCGCTCACCAGGACTCCACTTTGCTATTAGGCCTAGTGCCACCGCGAGACCTTCCGTGGAACCGTAATCGACCACGGCCCCGAGTTGATACTTCGTCACTAATTCGTCCACGCCCGTACCGCGAGCGACCACTAATGGTTTTCCGAGAGCGGCAGCTTCGAATAATTTGTTGGGGCTCGAATAGCGATGATTGGGGATTTCCGGATCATAGGTTGCAACAATGACATCGGCATCGCTGTAGATTTTCATCGCCTTCTCGTGGCACACACGACCATGAAATCTAATATTCGGCGTACCGTCCGCACATTTGCGGATCACTCCTTCATCGGGGCCGAATCCGCCAATCTCGAGGCGCCAGTCATGCTGTTCACTGACTACCGAGATGAGTTCAGACAGACCGCGGATCATCGACAAAACACCGACATAGGCTACGGTCAGCTCCGGCCGCTGCCCTCGTCCGGGTGGCGCGGGAACCGTGGGCAAGACGTGAGGTATGTTGTACACGGTGGCGAGTCTTCTCGGCTTCACACCGTTTAGCTGGGCAATCCTGCTCTCGGCTGCAAGGATTGTCGCATCCGCACGGCTAACCAGTGACAGTTCCATTGTTTGTGCAGCCCGCCCGATCAAGCCGGGCAGAAGCCGACTGTCCGCATAGAAATCGTAGATATCGTAGACTAAACGCTTCCCGAGCAGTTTGGCGGCCAGCAACCCGGCTAGTCCAGTGTCAAGATCAGCGGCTAGAATGCATCGATACAGATTGCGATGCTTCAGGAGCCACCAGATGATCGCGCATTGCCATTTGATCATCGGCCAGAGATTCCTCAACCCGGAGCCAAAGGCCGACCGGATGCGAGCACGAAAGATTGTGTAGCCTGGCCTGGACTCGGTTCGCGGGAGGTCTCTGGAACGATCCCAGGCGAACACGTAAACATTGAAACCCGATCGGGAGAGAACCGCTGCTGCCGTTTCTGCCCTGGGGTCTGGAGCAACATGTGTTGCCCGCAGCAGTACTACCCCGGGAGCGCGTTGCCGTTGTGGCTCGGTCATCATGGGAATGAGATAGACTCCGACGCGATGTCGATGGGGCCGTTTTGCAGAGTAAAGACGTCCTCACCGATGCCACCTGTCTTGCCTAGCACCTTCTTCACCGCCATTGCACCGCTCCTCGCTTCAGCCCGAAGTTTTGGCAGGCGGAGAAGCAGTTGCCGCCGAATCGACGAGTGTCCGGCGAGCATTTGGCCGGCGAGATGGGTGGCACTCTTTTCAGTGAACGCTGAGAGGTCCAGCAAGTAGGATCGAGTTCCGTAAATATACTCCGCCATCCCCTCCGCCTTTCGGCTGTATGCAAGGAAGACGGTCGGCACCCCAGCGCTCACGGCGTTGATCGCACAGTGCATGCGAGCCGCGATCACCAAATCGCAATGACGGAGTTGCTCCCGTCTGCCAAGGAAACCGGCATCGTCGGTGAGGAGATCAGTGTGCTTTCTCGTCGACACAGACAGCGCGGCGTAGAGTGACTCCAGATAGCGAAGATCGTCGTCTCCCGCGCGAAAATCACACATCACATGAGGGATCAGGACTATGTCCGCATCGAGAGTCGCCGAAAGGTGATTGATGACCCTGGCTTGTTGCAGCAGCGAAGCGCGCAGTGAGCTTTGCCCCCGCTGCAGCACGCTGAGTGGACTCAGGTTGATACCGATCCTGGCTTTCCGTATCGGAGACGTCGACGCCGATTGCTCAGAGACAAGAGCGAAGGCTGGATCCGCGCACGGGACAGAGTTAACTTTGCAGTTGAGTTCCCTCATATAGCGAACCGTATCCGGTTCGCGGCACGTAACCAGACTGATATTTGTTTCGAAGTGGTTTCGAAATCGCTCCCGTACACACAGCCTTTCGAACGGCCCAACTGATGCTCCCCAGAGCACGACGGGACGACCAGAGGCGTGGACGAATTCGCCAAAGCGCAGCAGACTCCTGTTGTACTGGCGTCCGTCTGTAGTAGCCGTATAGAGGTCGCCACCGATCAGCAAAACTATGTCGCAATCCTCCGCAAAACGCGTGTCTTCCAGGGGCGGCACCCACTCCAGATCGGCATGTGCCGCAAGCCGGCGCACAACCTTACGAATGAAGAGGCCGGGGAGAGGCAGACGTGGAATTATGTCGACATTGCATCCCTGAAGTCGCCGGGCATCGTCGTTAGGTCGCGACGAAGCATAGCGGACGACTGCATCGGGCCAGACTTCGTGAAGGAGCCGTTCAGTGCCGCGTACAATGGCCTCGCATCCGTAATTGTACGTGCCGCCGATGCCGTAGAGGAGAAAGCGGGGGCTCATCTCGATTTGATTACCGCCGGAGAGGGAATGCAACGTAGCAACCTAGCTAGACGAGACTGGACGCGCAGACACTGCGCTATGACGATTCCAGGAACAACAAGGGGCAACATGACAATCCAATACGCATCTGGCCCAAACCTTCTACCTATCGCCGTCCAGGCCCGGCGGCTGGCCCGCTGTGTCCGCCTCTGAAGCTTCCAATCCAGCCGCTCCAAAAAACTTACGGAATTGCCGGAGTTGCGAACTGGCGCACTCTTGCAGCGCAATCGGATGAGTTCTTGCTTCCGGCGAACGTGTGTCGCCTGACTGGAAGCAGCGTGACGGGAATCGATTTCACGAAGCGCCAGCGCGCCCTCCGCACGTCCGGCGTCGAGAAGGTCTTGGACTACCCTGGACCTCAGCACAACCAGCGACGTTCCCCTCGTATCGTTTGCGTACTCGGGCAGCCACGCGTCCATAAAGGTCGCGTCCGCAGACTCTGCGAAAACGTCCATGCAATAGTTGCACGCATCCAGGCGGAAGTGCGCGTGTCGTCCCAAGAAGTGCGGAACACCGCGGTATTGGATGGCACGCCCCTGGCGGCCCAGCCGATCGCGTGCTTGAAATACATAGTTCGACACAGGCTGTGTTTCCGGTTTCTTGCGATACGTGATCCGTGAGACGTCGTCCTTCCGCACTCCGGACTTCGCCAGAAGAAACTCGGTGTACAGCGAGTTTTGGTACATCCCACAGGCCAAGCCGAACAGATACGGCACGCGCGCCTGCACGTTACGGAGTTGTCGCACCGCGCCGCACACACAGGGGACCCCGATAAGGGCCCACCGGGTATCCCGCTTGGATAAGACTTCGCGAATCACGTCTGAGAGATCGACCGGGCAATATACGCTTCCCGATGCTTTGGCGACTTCGGCTGGGTCCTCAATGGCAACGAACCGGAATAGAGCGCCGTTACGCGCTGGAGCGAACTTGACGACGGCAACCCGGTCAACAAGCCTCTCCTTCAACAGCCTTTGAAGGCACCACGTTGCAAGACCACCTGAAGCAGCAGCGGCTCTGTCACTACCCGAGCGAACATGACCCACGGCACATGCGAGATGCCAGCCTATGTTCTCATGGAACTTCATTGCCTGTTCGCGGCCGTCATGGTACAGCCGTTCGTTAATAGGACGTGGATCATAAACACCATTCGAGAAAGAGCAGACGTTGAGACATGCTCTGCAGCCGGGAAGGCACCGGCCTGCAAGGACAGGCCGCAGGTCACCGCCTCCGGTCAATTCCATGCGTAGAGCCTGCTCGGGGCAGATTCCCGCACAGACGCCACATGAGGAACAGAGGCCAGCTTCTGCGATTTGATCGACGACATTCCTGCTTCTCACGCTGCCGTCCGTAATGCCTCGTGCCCAACATCCCGCTTTACCAACATGCTCTTGAAAGAAGAAACAAGCGCAATTACGGCGCCCACGAGAAGAACGAGGCGCCATGGGAGCGGTGTCCCGGCCCAGGAGGCGGCTCCTAACGTTAGGATCGTTGCCCACACGATGAGAGATTGTGGTGAGGATAATACACCAGCGGGAGCCAGACCCCGGCGGAGATACAGTGGAAGAAAGAGGGCGGTGTTCAGCGCGTATGCGATCAGCAGGGCTGCCGCCAGCCCGCGTGCGCCATAGCCGAGAAGCCACCAAGAGACAACAACAAGCGTTGAGGCCCACACCAGATTACTTGCGGCCCCCCACCACATCAGGTCACTGGCCGCCAGTACTCGCGCCAAGCCTTGCTTGTACAACACGATCGTTGTGGCGACCAGGACAAGCACGAACGTCTGTGACGCGGCGACCCCGCCGTACTGGCGGCCGAACACGAGCGCTATGCTTTCCGGGATGCAGAGCAGAGGTACGACTACTACAACTCCGACCACCCAAGAGAGCAAAACGTTCCCTCGATCCAGCCTCTCGTCATTGTCTCCCCCGGAAGACGCCATGATGGGAAGCAACGCAGCCCCGGCTGTGTATCCTGCCAAGCTGAGCGCACTTTGAAAATTGGACGCCGCCGTCAGTACGGCCATTTCCCGGAAGCCACCGGGCTGATTGGCAAGCATGGCTCTCGTCCACCAAATCGCTGGAGCCACAACTGCACCGCTGAGAAATGCGGGGAGGGTGAATTTCCAGAGAACCCCCGCTTCACGGGACAAACCGCGATGGAGGATCGGTATGCCGTGCCGCTCAGCCTCAGCCTTGACGGCTATATGCCCAGTCATCACAGCGACGGCGGCTGTTCCCGTAAGGCCCCAGACCGCGCCTGTAACACCCCACAAATACGTTCCTATGCTCACAAACACGATGTTTGCAATCCCACGCCAAATGTTCGTCCAGGCAACAGCTTCAAATGCTTCGAGACCGGAAAGCACGCCTGTTTGGACACCACTGATACTAGTGAGCACCAGGAGAAGACTGCCGATTCTCAACTCGACCGACAGATGAGGTGCGCCCAGTGTGTGAGCAGCCAGATATGGCGAAAGGCCCCAAACAATCACTCCGAGCAGGCTACTCCAGACTGCCGCCGCCAGCAAAGACAATGCGATAAGCCGTCCTGCGCGCGAGCGTTCAGAAAATCGAAACTCAGCCACATGCTTGGTGGCAGTCAGACCTAATCCCATTCCGGCAAACACACCAAACATTCCGGCGGTGCTCTGGATTATGCCGAGCTCGCCAAATCCGTCTTTCGTCAGAAGGCGTGCCGCAACAACATACGCCAGGAACCCCATCCCCTGGGAGGCAGCGGTTCCCACAACAGACCAGAACGCCCCGCGGATTATACGCGTACGCAAGGATCCGCCTAACAAGTGGTTGCGAAGATTGACGTATACGGCTGTCAAGAGTCTCACCGTCAGTCTGCGACCCGATCAGGTATGTTCAACGGCGCGGCCCGCGTTGCAGCTTCACTCGCGTGCAGTTGCTTGTCTGCTAATGCTGCGCGCAGCACTAATGCTATCCGGTCGCTTGCATGGCCATCACCATATGCATCGTGCGACCGTGCCATCCGACGGTAGACACTTTCATCGTCCAGTAATGCTGTGGTCTCAGCTACTATCCGGTCTGGGTTGGTCCCCACAAGTTTCATCGTGCCAGCGTCCAATGCTTCCGGCCGCTCGGTTTGGTCACGCAAGACCAAAACTGGCTTTCCAAGAGATGGACATTCTTCCTGGATTCCCCCGGAGTCCGTCAGAACAATGCGCGCATGCCGCATGAGATCGACGAATGGCACATAATCAAGTGGTTTGAGCAGCAGGAGATTTGGGCACGAGCTAAGTCGGCGCGTAACAACTGAAGTAACGTTTGGATTTGGGTGTACAGGATACACAATTTGTATATCCGGCCGCTCAGCCAGCCGCACAAGTGCCGCACAGATTCCCTCGATGCCGTCGCCGAAACTCTCGCGCCGATGTGCCGTGACTAGGAGGAGTCTCTTCGAGTGGTCCAACCGAAGCCCCCGCAATCCAGTGAGTCTGCCCCGTTCGAGCTGGTCCTTTACGTGAAGAATCGTGTCAACACCGGTATTACCTGTAACTGTTACAACCTGGGGCGAGATTCCCTCTAGCGCCAAATTGCGGGCGGCGCCTTCCGTTGCTGCAAAGTGCAGTGTGGCGAGCCGGCTCACAAGCACACGGTTCATTTCTTCCGGAAACGGCTTTCGAAGGTCGCCAGTTCGCAATCCTGCCTCAACGTGTCCCACTTCAACGCCGTGATAGAACGCTGCGATCGCCCCGCAAAGCGTGGTCGTGGTGTCCCCTTGGACGAGGACCACATTCGGCCGCGCTTCTGTTAGGACTGTGTCTAGTGCCGCCACGATGCGCGAGGTGGATTGACACAAGGTCTGGCGCTGCGCCATCACGTTAAGGTCGTAGTCAGGCTTGATCACGAATGCCCGCAATACCTGATCAAGCATCTCCCGATGCTGGCCCGTCACGCAGACCTTTACATCGAACTCACTGCCATTACGGCGAAGACAGTGAATAACTGGACATAACTTGATTGCTTCGGGTCGCGTGCCGAATATGAAGAGTACAGAGATCACGAATATTGCCGCTTTACCGCAGGTTCCGATCAGCCAAGCTATTCAAAAGAACGGGAGCGCAGATTGAGTGAACCTCAACGCTGAATCGCTGTTACACATCTGTCCGAACAAGCCTCCGGCTTTGCCAGTCCCACACCAAGGCCGAGAGGGAAGACAGCCCACTACTTCCCAGAGGTAAAAGCTCCAAATGCAGGAGCCTCAAACGCACAAAACATCACATGCGTAATGCATGTCACATAATACGAATGTATACCTCACGCATCTAAGAAGTCAAGAGAAACTTGGCCTAAAAACGCACAAGGAATGCAATAAAGTTCTTTTTTGTCAGCACATTACGCCAGTAGAGGGACCCAGTCCAGCGTCATCTCGAAACTGCGGTACCGGTTAACGGCGCTCAGAGATGCTTGTTGCCGAACTGCATGTGACTGCATTGAAGGGCTGGCCATGCTTGATTCGGACATGCGCCGGCTCGACGGGGTCAGGGCTGAACGACACGCGGTCGGTGAGGATCTAATGTCCGGAACTCTGTGAACTGGGTTGAACTCGCAACAACAGTGCAGAGCGCGATTGACCGGTTCATCGAGACGTGTGACGAGAATCCAGTTCCCGCAAAGTAGACCAGGCGAGCGATTGGCAATCAGGTCCTATGTCGACTTGCACTACGGCGGCCCAGTGGCTGTCAACCATTGGACAGGACTCATCGCCAGCATGCTTTGGAAACTCTCAGGATTTTCTCTGTGGCGACAGAGACGATTGACTGCGTCGGCGATTCTTGGGAGCGCGATACTGGGATGCCTTCAACTCCACGTCGAGGTATGCCGCCGCATGACGGAAGAATTCCACAACTGAGGGGTCCGTTCCGCTATCCAGCCAGTGGTTCAGGATACGCACGACAGAGGAGTCGACATCCCGGCATTGGAGCAGGATCTTCTGGGCGACTTCAGCAAATGCCTCCAAAGAGGGACGGGCATCCGCGCATACGCGTCGAACACGACTGTCAGATCGGGATCCTTCGAGGTAACCCTCAAAGGTCTTGAGCGCCTCCAGAAGCTGCAGCGTGTTCCAGCCCTGCGCGATCCCTTTCTCAACCCCCAGGGCATCGAGCACCGGGCCACTTTCGTTGCCCTTGGCCAACTGCAGCAGTAACAACAGAACAGGCCGTCCAGGGATCAGTTTCCCCGCTTCGTACCGGCTCACAGTACTTTGCTTGGCGCCGATGATCTCGGCAAACTCCACCATAGTCTTGCCAAGCCGATTACGAATCCCTCGAATTGTCTTACCGAGTTCACTCATAATCTGTCCGCACGTTCCGCTCGCTTAAGATCTCCGCCCTCCCTAGTCAAAGCTACATCACTACAATGCCAGACGCATTTAACCGAGCGGGTCGTATCCTTGACACATAATATGCCCTAAGAATACAATCAGTGTCGACTCAACAGGCCGCCAACAAACTCGATGCAATCTGTCGCCGCGGGGTAGAAATGTGTAATGCCCCGTGAACTCCCGCTGTCCAGGGGTTGGAGTAATCTCGGAGACGGCGATGCAACCCGACATTGCGAGCCGCGCCTGTTTATAACAATTTAATGTATCATTTTCAATCACCAGAAGTCAACGATAACGTAGTTGGTTATCCATTGATGGTACCGGTACCCAGGTACCTATTTGAGCAAAGTTCTTGTACTTTTGGGTGGGTTAGTAATAAACTGGATTACTGCGAGGCCTACAAGAGTACGCTTATTACTAATGGTAACGGTACTAATACCTATATGTAGAAATTGAAGTATCTACCATGTGGAGGCCCTCGTTCTGTCGCACGAGAAAGCACTAGTTCTTTTCGCAAAGCTTGAGTACGGTTGCTGCTGGTGAGTGATCAATCAATGAAACGAACGCCAAAACGACCGCCGCGGAAAGCTCTAATACTCAAGGCGGGCGGTAGGCGGCATATCCCCAGAGCATCTTCATCACTCGATATGATTGAGCGAAGCATCCTCAGTTCCTACCTACGCGTTGCGAAAAAGATTTCCCAGATGAAACCTCCCGCGAACGACCGCAGTTACTGCAGCTGAAAGCCGTGCTTCTCACGAAGATACTCCCAAAGGGGTGAACCTTGCAGCGGAGGCGAAATTCAGTCCTAGCCGGTTTCGGGAACCGCGATGTCGCGGTGGTGGTGGGGATCGCGCTGGGAGGGTTTACGGCAGCGGCTCTGGGATCGAACGTCCTGAACAACCATCGGGCATGCCTCGTTGGACTCTGTCCCGAAGTTGTTCAGATTCAGGAGGCGCGGCAGCAGATGTTGTCTGGGGGCCCAAAGGGTCTGACAGCGCAGGTGAAGATTTTCACTGAAGTTTTGGCCCGCAACCCCGCGAGTCCTTACCGGTGGTGCGATCTGGGGGAAGCACACCTGGCCGAAGGCGAGGTGGAGAAAGCACGTTCTTGTTTCGCACAGGCCTATCGAATGGGCCCGAATATTCCGCACACTCTCATCCGTATCGTTAGTTTCCATCTTCGCCAAAACGAAACCGTGCCGATGCTCCGTGCGGCTGCGCATATTCTCTCGTCTTGTGACGCCTATGACCGGCTGCTCTTCAGCTATTACGACCGCTTAGGCGTGGATACCAGCCAGATTCTGCGTTACGGAGTGCCGCACGAAATTCGTCCCGCGCAATCCTACCTCCGGCATGTAATGGAGACGGCGCCTCCCGAGCAGGCACACCAAGTCTGGCAGTGGATTTACACCGGAGGGTTTCACGACGACGAGCTTGCCGGCAGTTACGTCGCCTACCTGCTAAGGCAGAAGCGGCATGGCCTTGCGGCTGACACGTGGGCGGAACACATCGGCCACAGGCGCGGGAAATATCGCAGAGGAGACTACTTGTTCAATGGAGGTTTTGAGAACGAGTTAACTCAATGTCCGCTCGACTGGAGGATTCGAGAGATTCGGGGCGCAACAGTGAAGAGATGTGACGAAACGGTTCACTCCGGATCGCGCTCACTGCGCGTTGACTTTCTAGGAACGGAAAATCTCGACTATTCGCACGTTGGCCAGACCGTGTGCGTGGACCCGGGCAGGCTGACATTCAGAATCCACGTGCGAACCGGCGGGATCACTACAGATCAAGGGATAGGTTTCCAGATCACCGACGCCGAAGTTCCGTCGCGCCTGGATGAGCGTACAGAGCGACTCTGCCAATCATCGGATTGGCAGCAGTTGGAGTTGAATTTTGTCGTCCCAGCCGAAACACGACTTCTCTCAGTCCGGATGGTACGCTCTCCCTCCTGGAAATTCGACAACAAGATCGCGGGTACAGTTTGGATAGACGATGCCGCCATCACGAAGCAGTGAGACACGCGGCCATGCGGTTTTTCAAGGACATCCATCTGTTGCTACAGCCGGGTCCGGTGCGACTGGTGCAGCTCGGCGAAGCCCTCCACACGTGGCACACGGAGATCGCCGCCATGTGGCGATTCACCAAGGACAATGGCGCCGCCGAAGGCCTTCACCCCAAGCTGAGACTCCTTCAGCGTCAAGCCTACGGCTTCAGAAACTTTCAGAGCTACAGACTCAGAGTCAAGGTCCTACGTGGATAGCAGCTACAGAATCGTCGTCCTTCCCACGCCTTTGGAGTAGAACCCGCGGACGCACGAAGGAAATGCGTTAAGATTACGGATCACTTCTTACTTGGCGAAACGGAAGCTGGTTCGTCGTCACCGGTGGTGGCGAGTGTGATCGCAGTCGCTGCACCTCCAGCTATGGCCGTAGTCACGATTACTTTCTTCCCCGTCCACCATTTCTTTACTACCGCCGCCGGCATCCCCGCACACGTGCAGGTCTTCTTTTCTTCGATCCGGATTGTCCCTCGCGAAGCAACAGCGTGGACTCGATCCGTCGCTTCGATTGACACCGTTCCTTCAGACGGCGCCTCCAACAGAATCGGTCGTCCGAGAGCACACACCGTCACCGCGGAACCCTGCACGGTCTTGTATTGGAGCTTGCCTTTCGCAATTCCAAGTGTCATCTGACTCCCTTGGCGCTCCATCCACACGTGTGAGCCCGGTTCGAGTATAAAGCTGCTACCGTCCGCGAGGACGATCGTGACTGGGGCAGCCCCCACCACGATCTCATCTCCAGTCATCAGTGGCAACGACTGCGCCGGTGCTGGTACTGGAGCACCACGAAGAGTAAATGTCGCCGAACTCGAAATGGTGCCGACTTGCTCGGCTCCGATTATCGATGTCGGAATAAACAGCACGGTACAGACCAGAATGGTAATCAACAATCTCATGGAAGGACCCTCCTATCTAAATCGAAACTGTGTCACTAACTAGCGCGGCAATCCAGGAAACAATCATCAAATTGGCTGGGATGTAAAGATTGAAGTCAACGAGGCTGTGTAGGGCGATAGCGACCAATGCCCCAATACTGGCTGCCCCGAGAGGTTCTGACGCTCGTCGCACCGCTGCTCGCAAAGTAAGCGCAGCAATTCCTGCACATAGCAGTGCGCCCACAACGCCCAGCTCGGCGAAGCACTGCAGGTAGTCACAGTGAGCGTAATCCACGGTGTTCATGGGCGCTACACGCTTGTACTTAAAGAACCCCGACTCGTAGCCGCCCAGGCCACATCCGAAGATCGGATACGCGGCGATGAGCCGAAGCGTCTCATTCCAGATCTCCAACCGCATATCGGCCGAGATCTCATCTGTCGCCGCCAGCCGTGCGAATCGAGCGATCAACTGGTCCGGGGGAAGAAAGACAAATCCACAGATCACGCCCGTGAGTACCCCAATAGCAATACTCGCTGCGACCAGTCTCCGCCCTGAGACTCTGGTACCGCCCGAAATAGATCTCGGAAGTATGAGCGCTACGACGGTCACCCCAGGGCCCACCAGCGCCATCACGAAACCCATCCGGGAGTACGAATGAATTACACCGGCCAAGATCAGAGCCGCAGCGCTGAGTGCGGCAGCTGACTTTATCGTGGGCCCCAGCAGCTTCTGGTGCCGATGCCGCGAACGGGGCGTGCGCAATGCTACAGCCGCCAACGCAACGCTAAATGGCAGCGCCATCTCAAGCATCCCCGCGAAGTGATTGCGATTGATGTACGTTCCGCGCGCCACTCCGTCCGGCCAGCCGGAGAAGAATTGCGCCAACCCCAGCGCCGCCTCAAGTGATGCGAGTGCGACGATGGGCAGAGACGCCAGCCATTCGCGTCCTTCCAGCCGCCATTTCGTTTCCCGCACAAGCAAGAATGTCAGCAGACACGAGCACAGAGTCACCAGGTGGAGCAGAGTTTCCGGCCACAC
>JBDKSR010000515.1:0-8455 GCA_039680545.1 Bryobacteraceae bacterium
AGGAGCGAACTGTTTGAGGGGCTGCGCAAGGATAAAGTTACCGCTACCGGACTCCTGTGCAAAGGTGTACAGAGCGGCAGCGACAAGCGCTGGTTCGGACCGAACATCTGGCATGAAGTTGATTGTGCGGCCTTCCCAGTTAAAGCCGAGCTGGGCAGCTTCGCCAAACATGTAACTGCCGTCTTGTAACTTCGTTGGCGGGTCGGCAAGGTTGCGCACCAACGCGGCAGCAAAGTGGTAGCTGTCAAAGTTCTCGGGATTGTTGAACTCCGGCGCGTGCAGCAGATCGCCGACCAACAGCGACTGGGCATCCTGCGCCCACTTGGCAATTGTCGAACGTGCCTTGCCAACCATGTTGTGCAGTTGGTACGACGTGAGCAGGAGGGACGGATCCACCTGTGCGAGAGGGGTCGCGGCGACGTTGTTCTCTTCCAGCTTCGCCCTTGTCGCGTCGCTCGGCCGGACCACCTGTAATCGTGCGTTCATCCACTCCGGCGTGTTAGGCACCGGCCTAGTGTCGACTTCCTCCACCAAGTCACGCATACCGCTTTCACGTGCGACGATGTTGTCCATCCACTGCTCGAACGCCTTGTGCTCGAACGTGAAGTACGTCTGGGCGACCTGCTTGTATACCTCGGCGAGTTTCTGCACGAGTCGGCGGAAGAATGGGACGTTCTCACGAGCAACGCCAAGCCGAGTGGTGAAATACTTTAGACCCTTGTGCGCCATCCACTCGTTGAAGTTGAACCAGTACTTCGAGTCGGACCACGGTTGCAGCTTTGCGTGTGCCATGTTGCTGTCGAACATATCCGTCGCCTTGCCACCCTGGGCGTAATACGACTTCAGCATGGCCTCTGCCGTCTTCGGACTGTACAGACGACGAACAGCGTCGTTGACATTCGCCTGGAGTGCAAATCGCAGGTCGGCGTGGTACTCTTCAGCCACGCTCTTCTTTTCCTGCGCGCTCGACGTTACCCAGTGGTTGAAGTGGATGATGTGTGTGAACTCGTGCATTGCGGTGTCAAGCGCGGCCAGCGTATCCTCGTCGAAACGGAACTGCTTGTTCGGGCCGGCCAGATTAAGGAAGCGGTCGAACCAGCCCTTGCGAGCCCAACCGACGCGGGGCAGGTTGAAGGCATAGGTGTTGTGTGAAACCTTCCACGCAGCAGATAGCCGGCCGGACACCGGGTCGGTATCTTCCGCGATAACAATACGGACGTTCGGAAGGAAGGTGCGCGTCAGGTTGCTGATAATGTCCACTAGATACGACGCGCCGGCTTTGTTCTCCATGCCGCGCTGGCCCATGTAGACAACCTCGCCGGGCTGCATCGTCTGTGCCGCTTCCTTGAACGGCTTTCCGACGAGATCTGGGTTGGTCGACTGCTGCACAGTCAATCCGGGGGCGTTGATGTGCTCAGAGTTCGACGGGACGTGCGGAGCGATGAAACCAGAATACGGCTCGTCCATCGAAGTTCCGGTGCCAGTCGGATCGACCTGCGCACGCAAATCGTCGGGCATCTGGGGCCGATAGTCCGCAGCATCTGCCAGCGTGCCAGGGTCTGCAACACGAGCCTCCTGCTTCGCGAGAATCTGTTCCGGCGTTAGCGTTGCCCAATTGTCGACTTCTTGCTCCAACTCCGTGTTCAGGTCCGGCAGCTTGATGCCAGTTGCCAAGTCGTCCGCACGCAGCAACGCACGTGCCTCAGGATCGAACTTGAGCAGCTCTTCAGCCGCAGTCCGTGCTTTCTGGAAATCTCCCTTGCGACGGATCTTGTCCTCTGCGGTGTCCTGGAAGGAACCTTGACTCTGTGCAGCGTAGGAATCGCGAAGACGTTGAAGGACCATTTCCGGTATTTGCCGGGGAATGGCCTGTGTATTCTCCGGAGTACCGATGATCGGCAACGTTGCGTCATTGATATATGTCGTGCGCCGCGGAGACTCTGGCGGAGGCGGCTCGACAGGAATCGGCGGCTGGACTTCTGTCGGCTCGACTTTCGGACTGCCGGCTTGTATGGCCTGTTCTTGGTCCTTGACCGCGGCGTTATACATCACACGCCCAAGCCCGCCCTGCAGTGGACCACTCATCGCAGTTGCGCCAGCCGTGATCAACGCTTCGTGTGCCAGGTCGTTAAGCGTCGTGTTGGGGTCGCGAGACAACTTCCGGTTAACCCACTCGACAGCTGTCGTTAACTCCTCCCCAGCCAGGTCGGTGAAGAGGAAGGAGGCTAGACGCTTCTTCAACTGTCCGCCGCTCATGGCGTCGATAAGCTTCGTCGCACCGTACTTCTCGGGAAGGAACTCAGCGGCGGCCTGCACACCGGCAGGAATGATCGCCTGCGCGGGGGTGCGTCCGGCATCAAGCTGTGCCTGGTACTCTCCGGCCCCCTCGCGTGCGGCCATTGTCGTAAGGCCTGCGTTGGCACCGGCGGTTAGGGCTGCTTTAACCGACGCGCCAGCCGCTTGCGCCGCCTTTGCAACACCCCCACCAAGCAGTAAGTCCGGGATGGCGGCCAACACAGACGAGCCACCAGCAAGCGCAATCTCCTGCGCCGTCGACATATTCTGCGGTGTATCAGCTTTCACTGCCGCCTCCGCTGCGTCTCTGCCAGGTTTGATCAGCCGCTTGCCAGCCTGGGAAAGCAACACCTGTGCTGGCATACCAGCCGCCAGCCCCACGTCGCCCATCATGCTAAAAGTGCCTTCCGTACCCTTCACCAGGTTGTTCATAACGTTGGACGGAATCGCCTTCACCACGTCCATCATGGTCGCCGGCTTCGGCGCGTGTTTGTTAACAAACGCCATGACGGCTTCGTCAGGTGCGTCGTCCGGGAACTCATAGCTCTGCCCGGCCACTTCGACTACCCTTGTCATGTCACTTACCTCCGATTTTGCCGGCGCTGTAAGACGCGGGCATTTCAAACTGCTTGGTTTTGTCGTTCCAGACCGGGCGGATCACTTCACGCGGGACGCCTTGTGGCTGCGGAACGTTGGGCGCAGTCCCCTGCGTCACTTGCTTGGTCGAACCAGGGTTCGCGATTTCTTGCTGTTTGAGCAACTCTTCACCACGTGCAACCTGCGCGACCATTTTCGCGTCCATGAGCTGCACGGCCGGCGCTGTCGGATTGTTCCGGACCCACTTGGCCACGTAGATGGCGTCCTGATCCGCTTGGTCGTACTTCATCTGAGACGTAACGCCACGGCTTTCCT
This sequence comes from Bryobacteraceae bacterium, assembly GCA_039680545.1. Classification (GTDB taxonomy): domain Bacteria; phylum Acidobacteriota; class Terriglobia; order Bryobacterales; family Bryobacteraceae; genus JAEHDI01. Next base: position 3,208 of record JBDKSR010000515.1, read on the forward strand.
TCATATACATCGACGTGGCCGCTGCCGCCCTTTGAGCTGGTGGCAACGCCTGCACTTCTGGTAGCTGCGTATACGCTGCAACCGCACGCTCCTGATCCGACATGCGCGCAACGCTAGCAGCCGACGACCGTGCATTCATCATGGCCGCCGCACCAGACGCATCCATCTGCCGAATACTCGCTGCGATCTTGGCTTGCTCAGAGTTGAAACGTGCGGGTTCGTTGATGGTCTGCAACGCGGCAAGATCAGCTTCTGCCTTCTTGCGCTTGGCGTCGAACGGCATGGTGGCTATCTCGGCTTTCAACTTCTCCAACTCCAGCGGCCGCGTCTCTTGCTTCCACTTCATATCCGCGGAAGTCGAGTCGATAGCCTGACGCTTGCTCTCCATCGTAATGTCGTGAGTTTGCTGGGCACGCGCTTCTTCCGCCGCCTTCTTCGCGTTCTCTTCCTCGGTGAACTTGCTGAGGTTGTACATCTGCATTCCAGCGCCAACACCTTGGCCGATGCCGGCTTGCAAATTGCGTGCACCACCCTTAGCCATCGCGACGCCAGCCGCAAGTATAGCCTGTTGCAACGCAGGGTCAGAGCGCAAACGGGCTTGAATATTTTCCCACATACTAGTGCGTGCAGCCAGCTCGTCTGGAGACTTCGGCGGGCCGATCATGCCAGGCTGTGCCGGCGCAGGGTTAAGGGCCGACGCAAGCGACTGCGCCGGAGGTGTGGCGGCGGGATCTGCGTTGCCACTGCCGAAAAGCATTTCAGCGAGTCCCATGATTTCACTTCCCGTAGAGAGCTTTGAAGAAACCTGGCGCAACAGAACCGCCCTGCTTGCCAGTGGCCGCCAGCGGCGTGAAGCCCTTACCGGCTGCCGGTGACCCAGCTGCGGGCGTGTGTGGTTGTGCGGTTGGCTTGGTCGCAGCCATTAACGCGGACAGCATCGCCGGATTGACGGCGCCAGAGGCGGCAGGAGTGGTAGTGGCAGCAGGAGTAGTAGTGGCAGCCGGAGCGACAGTGCCGTCGGCAGGAGCGTCGACCGGAGCACCGGGAGTTGCTGCGCCGATTCCCAACATCTGGGCAAACGATGGGACGTTCAGCTTACTCGTCGCGTCGAGCTGGGAGTTGAACGCGTTCGGGTCCATCGGACCAGCCGCCAACTTCTTAGCCAGCGTCGGGTCCGAGAACATCATATCGAAATAGTTAGCCATTTTGCTTCTCCCGCAATTCTGCCACTTGGGCCTTGAGGTCGTCGATCTGGTCCAGCATAACCTTGAAACCTTCGATGAAGTACGCAGCCAGGCCGCCGTAATTCACAGCCTTGTAGCCGTTGTCCATTACAGCGACAAGCTCAGGCGTCACATCTTCTTGCTCTTGAGCAATAACTCCAGCAGACTCGACGCCAGTACTTGTATAAGTAAATAGAACACCAGACATTTTGCGAATAGCTTCGCAAGCGTTTTCAACACTACGTACATCTTTTTTCAACCTTTTGTCGGATATTGTATAAGCCATATACGCAGCCATCATCGCAAGACCTGCGTTCTGGGCCGTGGTGTCTGTTTTCGGCAGCGTCGAGTCTGTCTTTGCCTGCGACCCGCCTTGATTCAGCACTATATTTGCGTACGCCTCGAAGGCACGCTTCTGTGCATCGGCGTCGTACGCGGCTTTCGATGCAGAGTAGTCGGCCGTCGCCTGCGCACGATCTTCCTGCGCTGCGCCGACACCAGTCAGTGTCGTGCCAGGCAAGGCCTGCATGGCTTGCACGGACGGTGCGAGACCCAAAGCAGTGCGGAACGTTTGCTGCCCTGTGTCGTACGCAGAAGATCCCATCTTCGCTACGGTGTCGGAGATTGCCTGCTGGCCCTTCTCCGCCGTCAGTGCTTCCGCGATTCCCTGTCGGCTGCCGCCGTACGCGCCTTGAGCCTGCGCCTGAGAGCCGACTTGCTGCAACGCCTGCGTCAGCGCGCCTTGCTGCGGGCGTACAGCCGCCTCCATCGCAGAGGCGAGATAGGGGTTGTTAGTCACGTCCATCGCGCCGTTCAGCCCGTACTGTAGGGCGTCATTGGCCGCCGTAGCCTGCTGTGTTTGCGTGTTCGCAGCACTGACTAACGCATTTTCGCCTGCGAGGCTTGTCGATGACTGTGCCACAGGCGCTGCGTTTGCCCACGTGCCGCCGATCGCACCGGTTCCGTATAGCCTTTGTGCCTCGTCCATCACAGCAGTGCGGCGCGCAACTTCCTCGGGGCTGTAGTTTTGTGTGGTACTTGTCGAAGTACCCCCGCCACCAGAACTCATGTCAATCTCCTTAGAAGTTCAGTTCGAGAATTTGCTGCCCAGTCGGTTTGAATTCTGTAAGCCGAGTGAACAATTTAGCCTGCGGGCTGTGACAGACACAGCGCAGGCGGTGAATCCCATTAGCAGAAAGCCAAGCCTTGAAAATTTCTGCAACGGAGTAGAACTGTGTGCACCGACCGGCAACGGCAACAACCTCACCGATAGTCTGGCGTGGGTACTTTTCGAGCACGATTGCCGCTATTGCGACCGGTTTTCCGGCGTCGTAACCGACAAAGAGCACGGCGCGATTGCCGGTGATTAGAAAGAAGAGATCGTCGGAAGATAGAATGTCTGTGGCGTACAGACCCTTATCTACCAGCCTGCGCACAGACGGCCAAACCAGCGCTGCGTCGTGGGAGAATGCCCGGACAGTCAGCGCTGGGTTGTCGTCGCAGACAAAGCTATTCGTCTTTAGAGTCCACATGTGGTGTTTGCTTGCGAATGTAGGCGTCGGTCACTTCTTCGATGCGCGAGAAGATGTAACGCGTGCCGCGGTGGGAAATGTAGGAAGCGACGAGGGCAGTCACTTCGGTCGTCATTCCGAGCGAACTTCCAGCCAGGAAACAGAGGTAGGAGAGGAGAAGACACGTGACTGCGTCGCAGGATTCTACCCAGAAGCGATAGACCTTTCGGCTCTTCACGCGGTCGACGAAGCGCAGGAAGTAGGCAATGAGTGCGGCAACGCCGACCATCGTCCAAACAGGCTGGCCCCAGGTTTCAGGGTCTTTGAGTGACATAAATGGCTCCTTAGTTAATTACTACCCGTTGAGGTCAGGCCTACTTCATACCGTCTCCAAAGTCGAAAGGACTGCGGTCACGTGGGCCTCGATAGCGGTCAGATCATCGAGGGCATCCAGCGCATCCTTGCCATTGACCCGCGCCGCCTCGATGGCCGGGCCGATCACCTCGCGCCAGTAGCCACCGATTGCCACGATGCGGGTCGCGGCCTGTGTCGGAGTCATCCAGGTGTGCGGCTGACTCTCTCCGGCCACGAAGGGATACGACGTTAGGTCGGGGGGATAGCCCGCAGCAATGAAGGCCAGCGCCTCTTGATACTTGGCAGTGTAGGTTTCACTCTGCCCTGGCGCCGTCGTGATGTAGCGCGAACGGGCACGACCTGCCGCGGCGTCGATGGCCACAGCGCCGAGCCTCCTCGCATCCGTAATAGCGGAGGGTGGCTGCACCCACGCCAGCGAATGCCAATCCCACTCATGGTGGGAAGATGGTCGTGCAGGGAAAGGGGTAAAAACAGCGTTTAAAACAAAGTGCGTTCCGTCAGAGATAACTTCCTCAGACTGAATCCACTGCTCGCCAGCTTGGGCTGCGTAAATAGCCTCATCAAGCGGAGCCGATAGGCGCCGAGTGATGCGCCCATATGAGTCGAAAAAATAAATCATCGTTTTGCCCCCAATAGAACCAATCCACGCTGGCCTACAGCAGCGACGGATGTCGCGGATGCATAAACGGTGTATGTGCCAGACACAGCACCAATGCACGACACCGCAAAATTCTTGTACGCCGCCAAGGAATCCCCGTTTGCGCCTGAGTAAACAACTGAGCCCGTGGGACCAAGAATCCGAAAGGACACCCTATAGGTGTGCACGCAGGTGAAAATTATGATTACGGAGCTACCCTGAGTGTCTATGTACAGCGACTGCACCGCCACCTCTGACGTGATACCCGCCAAGGTTGCGGCTGTATAGACGCTCCGGGGGACCGTCACCGCCTCACCCTGCAAGTGCAGCGTGCTGACGATGTTTGCCGCATCCGCCTTGATGCTGGTCGCCTCGATGTTGCCGCGGGCCAGCACATTCATGAATTCGGCGTAGCCATCCCTACGGATCAGCCAACCCGCCGAACCGTAGGCGAAGTTGCTGGACCAGATATCACCACCAATTTGTGCGTTACCGATGGCGGCGTTCTCGATATAGGTGCTGGCATTGCCGGCCGTGATCTTGCTCAAGCTCGCAAACGCTCCGGGGGCGTAACCAGGCGAATACGTACTAGGCACTGTTTGGGACGCTAAAGCTTCTCCAAAGAATGGTTGACAAAGCCACGCGTAGGAGTCCGCCTGCCCGATATCGGTGTCGCTCTTGCGCCAATACACGCTGGCGAAGGCAGCCCCGGCTGGCGCTGTCCCAAAAATGGCAGCATGTGTCCACCCGGGCCCATACGCGTTTGCCGAAAAAGTGGGACCGCCCGTTAGGCGAGGCGATATAAAACCCGACTCAAAACCTGACAGGACAGTGCCGGCGGCATCAAAAAACACGACTGCAATCGCGTAATCGCAGCGATGAGCGGCGAGCTTGGCCGAAAACTCGTAGCGCTTACCCGCGGTGACGGGAATGCCGTAGTGATAGTCACCATAAGGGCCGTTCAGGTACGTATCGGCGCCAACGTTGTGCACATTGCCGCTGCGACCGCGCTGGAACATTTCGAGTGCCTGGCCCCCTTTTGGTCTCCACATATCATCCGCGCGCAGAGCAAGCGGGCTTACTCCACCAGGATTCCAGCCCAGGACAGCGGGCGTGAATCCGCCGATGAATTCGGTGTTTGGGAGCAAATTGACGCCAAGCCCGATATTAAGATTGCTGACGTCCGCTCCAACCGTCGCACCGTCTTGCGGCTTTCCAGCGCCAACTATCTGCGTCCACGGAATTTTTCCACCACTGGACAGCAGCACGGTACCACTGGCGTCATAAATCGTCAGCGTACCACTCACAACCTCCACTCGCGACCCGCTAGGGTTACCAAGCACTAACTTAGTACCGTCCCACAGCAACTGCGAGGACGAAGATCCGGCACGAATTTTATCCTCCATAATCACGACGCCGGTGCCTGTCGTTAGATCAACGGCGCTCTCGGTGTACAGCTTACCCCCCGGTCGGATACGGACTGCGCCAAGACTTGCAGCAAG
>JBDKSR010000516.1:0-8655 GCA_039680545.1 Bryobacteraceae bacterium
CGACCGCGAAGCCCACATGCTGCGAGCATGCGAGTGGCTTCGCAGTGTGCAGAATGCAGACGGCGGATGGGGCGAAAGCTGCGCGAGTTACGACAATGGGATGTTCACCCCGGCGCGGAGTACCGCGTCACAGACAGCGTGGGCCGTTCTAGGGCTACTGGCGGGTGGTGATGTAGACAGCCAGAGCGTGCTGGATGGGATCAGTTATCTACTCGAAACTCAGCACGCCGATGGATCCTGGGACGAGCAACTCGCGACAGGAACGGGCTTCCCGAAGGTCTTTTACCTGACCTACCACCAATACCGGCAGTCGTTTCCGCTGCTGGCTCTCGCCACGTTTCTGAAGACGCAAGCCGCGGCTTGCCTGGAGGATGCATGAGGTTTCCACTCTCGATGACCGCGGCTAGCGCCGCTTACGTCTTCAAGAACAAGAAGCACCCGAAGCCCGAATGGCAGCGGGATGAGGCGCGCGCCGATGGCTCGGCCAACCCTTTTCGAGTAATTCGTGAGACGGGAGTGAATGGCGGAGTCCGGAGCGTGCACCCGATGCTTCATCGCCGGTTCCCGCTGGTGCTCATGCTGGAGCCGCTGCATGCCTGCAACCTGAGTTGTACAGGCTGCGGGAGAATCCGCGAGTATCAATCGACAATTAGGGAAAAGCTGACCGTTGAACAGTGCTTGAACGCCGTCGATGAGTGCGGGGCGCCCGTCGTCTCCATCTGCGGTGGTGAACCGCTCATCTATACGGAAATCGGCCGGCTGGTTCGCGAAGTGCTTGCCCGGCGGCGGTATATCTATCTCTGCACAAACGGGGTTTTCATCCGGAAGCGACTCGGGGAGTTCACTCCGAATAGGCGTTTCTTCTTCAATGTCCATCTGGACGGCCTCGAAGAGACTCATGACCGGTGCGTGGAACGAAAGGGCGTCTTTCGGGAGGCGGTTGAGGGTATCAAGGCCGCTAAGGCTGCCGGTTTCAAGGTGAGCACGAATACAACCGTGTACAAAGAGACCGACATGAAGGAGATCGAGTCGCTCTTTGAGTATCTTGAGCAGTTTAACGTGGACGGCCACATGATCGCGCCCGGGTTTGGGTATTCGGCTGTCGACGACCAGGAAATCTTCATGACCCGGGAGGATATCCACGAGAAGTTCAAGGATATCGAGCGCCTGGCACGGCGCTTCCGCCTGAATACAACTCCGGTCTACCTCGACTTCCTTCGCGGCGAGCGGGAACTGCCGTGTACGGCGTGGGGTAACCCGACTTACAACATCATGGGCTGGAGAGCGCCTTGTTACTTGATCTCAGACGGCCACTACGCTACCTTCGAGGAGTTCATGACCAAGACTGCTTGGGAAGACTATGGCAGCGGCAACGATAGACGATGCACGCACTGCATGATGCACTGCGGTTACGAGCCGTCGGCGGCTCTTGGCATAAACGGGAAGGCGAGCGACAATTTCCGCTTGCTGACGTGGGTACTGCGATAGCATAAAACGTGAAACCGACGCTGATTACAGGCGCGACCGGGTTTGTTGGCTGGCATGTCGCGCGCAACCTGATTGAACACGGCCACCACCTCCGTTTCCTCGTCCGGTCCGAAAGTCGCTTACGGGAGATTGAAGGCGAAGTAGTCACGGGCGATCTTCGCGACCCTGAATCGCTGGAACGGGCGGTCAATGGCTGCGGACAAGTGTTCCACGTCGCGGCTGACTACCGGCTCTTCGCAAAGACACCGAGGGAACTGTACCGCACGAACGTTGACGGGACGCGAAATATACTCGAAGCGGCCCGCCGCGCGGGGGTCGAGCGGTTTGTCCATACCAGCACCGTCGGTTGCATAGGGATTCCCCGCAATGCGCCGGGTGACGAGAATACGCCGGTCACTCTGCATGACATGAAAGGGGCGTACAAGCGCTCCAAGTTTCTGGCGGAACGGCTGGCTCTCGACTTTGCGCACTCGGGTTTTCCCGTCGTGATTGTGAATCCAACGGCTCCCATTGGGGATCACGACATCAAACCGACCCCAACCGGCCGGATTGTGGTCGATTTCGTGAAGGGTGGGATGCCGGCGTTCATCGACACCGGGTTAAACCTGGTGGATGTTCGGGATACGGCCGAAGGCCACCGGTTGGCCTGCGAATATGGCCGGGCGGGGGAGCGCTATATCCTTGGTTGCGAGAACCTTACCCTGGCCCAGATCTTCCAGAAACTTGCGGGGATCTGTGGAACGAAAGCGCCTGTAGTCAGACTCCCGTACGCAGTTGCCTGGACGGCGGGATTGGTCAGTACGGGGCTTGCCCGGATGACTGGCAGGGAACCGCGCGTGGCGTTCGACGCCGTGCGCATGGCACGGAAAAAGATGTTTGTCCGGCACGACAAGGCAGTGCGCGAACTCGGCTTTGCTCCTCAAGGAGTCGATGCGGCGTTGGCGCGAGCCCTGGAGTGGTTCCGGCAGAATGGTTATTGCTGAGGTGGAAACGATCCTGGTCGTTGCTGCCGAAGCCAGGGAAGTGGGCGGTTTGCTCGCCAGGTGCAGCCGTGTGCAGCACCTGCGGTGGCCGGTCGATTATGCGAGACGAGCGGAATTGACCGGCAGGCAGTTCCTGATTGTATGCAATGGCGCGGGCGCTGCACGAGCGACGGAGGCCTTTGATGTTGCCGTAGGTCAGGGGCGAATCGACAGGGTTGTGAGCGCCGGAACGTGTGGGGCGCTCGACCCGGTTCTGAAACCGGGTGATATTTTCGTAGCTTCGAAGGTGGAAGTGCCGGAACCGGCTGCCTCCTTTATGGTGGAGGAACCAGCTTCGACGCGTGTGCATGCCACGGGCACGCTGGTATCAGTGAACCAAGTGGTGCGCACCGTGGCGGAAAAGTCGGCGCTTCGTGCGAGCGGCGCGGGAGCGGTGGAGATGGAAGCTGCGGGCGTGGCCGCGCGGGCGTCGCTTACAGGAGTTCCGTTTTACTGTGTTCGAGTTGTGCTCGACACGGCGGACGAGGAGTTTTCGATCGATTTTGAAGCGGCCAGGGGAAGTGATGGCCGCTTGAGGACGAGTCGTATTTTGGGATCGGCCTTGGGCCGCCCATGGACTCGTATACCGGAGTTATTCGGGTTATACTGGCGCAGCCGGGTGGCTGCGCGTTCATTAGGAGATTTTCTTGCAGATTGTCGATTTTGACGGTTCGAACCTGCCAGAGACGATGCGGGCCGCCGTCTACAAGGGAAATGGCGTTATCTCGGTGGAGGAAGTGCCGGTGCCCAGCATTGGGCCCGGAGAGTTGCTGGTACGGGTGGAAGCCTGCGGCATCTGTCACACCGATCTGAAAAAAGTTGAACACGACCTGCTGGCCCCGCCCAGAATCTTCGGACACGAAACCGCAGGCATAGTGGTCGCAGCGGGAGAGGGAGTGGAGCGGTTCGCGCCGGGTGACCGCGTGATCGTCTTCCACCATGTTCCCTGCATGGAGTGTTTCTATTGCCATAGAAAGCTGTACGCGCAGTGCGCGGGCTATAAGAAAGTTGGCGTGACCGCCGGGTATGAGCCTGCCGGTGGCGGATTTTCGCAATACGTGCGCGTCATGGACTGGATTGTCCGGAGGGGTGTGGAGAAAATCCCCGATGGCGTCCCCTTCGACCGGGCGTCGTTTGTTGAGCCGGTTAACACTTGCCATAAGGCCGTCGAGATGCTGGGTTCTGAGGCCGGCGAGACGGTTGCGATCCTCGGGCAGGGGCCGATCGGCCTGTTGTTCACAATGCTCGTTAAGCGGACGGGCGCCACGGTGGTCACGACGGACGCTATCGAACGCCGCCGTCAGCTTTCGCTCCGCTTTGGGGCCCAATCTTCCTGGGATCCCCGCGAAGTGGAACTGAAACATGAACTTGCGGCGATCACGGAGGGGCGGGGGGCCGACGTAGTGATTGTTGCCGCATCGGTGCCGGGAATCGCGGAACAGGCCGTGAAATGTTCACGTCCCGGTGCGCAGATCCTTCTTTTCGCCCAAACTTCGCCTCAAGAACGAATTGAATTGTCGGGGGCTGACATCTGTGTAGGAGAGCGTGCGATACTGGGGTGTTACAGCGCTTCGATTGACATTCAAAGCGAGTCGGCCCGGCTTGTGTTCAGCGGTGAATTGCCAGTGGAAGACCTTATTTCCCACCGGCTGCCGTTGGAGGATATTAACTCCGGGATTCGGCTGGCCTTGCATCCGGGCGAACGATCGTTGAAAATTATTGTTCAACCACAAAGGCGGTCCGTGTGAAGACACAAATGATGGCTGCCGTCCTGTACGGCCAGGAACAGTTGCGCGTTGAGCCGGTGGCCGTTCCAGCCATTCAGGAAGGCGACCTGTTGGTCCGCGTCAGAGCTGCCTTAACGTGCGGGACGGATGTAAAAGTATTCCTGCGCGGGTACCATGCGCGTATGATCGTGCCGCCGGCGGTATTCGGGCACGAACTGGCAGGCGACATTGTCGCTGTCGGTTCCGAGGTTACGAAATTCCGCGTTGGACAGCGCGTTGTGGCGGCGAATTCCGCCCCCTGCCGGCGCTGCTATTACTGCCGCAAGGGACTGGAGAACCTCTGTGAAGACCTTCTGTTCAACAATGGCGCGTATGCCGAGTTCATCCGCGTCCCCGCGCGAATCGTTGAACGGAACACGCATGTAATCCCGGATCACATTGGATATAAAGACGCTGCTCTTGTCGAGCCGCTCTCCTGCGTACTGCGCGGCCTCGAAGAAACGGGAGTCCGGCCGGGAGACACGGTGGCGGTCATGGGGTTGGGGCCGATCGGCCTGATGTTTGTGCGCATGGCCAAGGTCTGGGGTGCCCGTGTGATCGCCGTCGGACGCAGGCAAACGCAGCTTGACCGCGCGATGAAGGTCGGCGCGGAGCACGTGGTGACGGCGGGCGAAGGTGACGATCCGATTAAGGCGATTCGAGATCTGACGGACGGTCGTGGCGCGGACATCGCCATTGAAGCTGTCGGCGCTCCATCAGCCTGGGAGCAGGCGGTACACCTTGTCCGGCGCGGCGGGACGGTCAATTTCTTCGGTGGCTGCCCGAACCACAGCGAGGTTCGGCTCGACACGTCGCTCCTGCATTATTCGGAGATTACGTGTAAGGCAAGCTTCCACCATACGCCGGACCATATCCGGAAGGCGCTCGGAGTGATCAGCGACGGGCAGGTGTGTGCGAAGGACTTCGTCAACGGGGAAGAACCGCTTACCAACCTGCTCGAAGTGATGCGCTACCTGATGAGCCATAACGGCCACATGAAGACCGCTATCATCCCTTAGACCTTGACGCGCGCGTTCCTTGCTCCAAAGGATTTCGTCCGGTCACCGGAGGCGCTGGAGGCCTGCTTCTCCAGCTCCGAGGCGGAAACCTATACACGCTGGCTGGCGACGCACCACTACGAGAACTTTCACGTGGTGACGTTTCTCCTGCCCAAGCGGCTCCATCAGGATTTCTATAACGTTTACGCTTTCTGCCGGTGGGCCGACGACCTAGGCGACGAGATGGGCGACCCGGTGGAAAGCCTCCGGCTGCTCGGCTGGTGGCGGGAACAACTGGAGGCCATGTATGCCGGACGGATGACGCATCCCGTGTACATCGCCCTAAAAGGCACAGTGGACCGTCACAGTCTCCCATCGGAACCCTTCCTGGATCTTATCCGGGCTTTTGTGCAGGACCAGACCGTTAACCGGTATCGAACCTATGACGAGTTGTTTGAGTATTGCCGTTTTTCGGCCAATCCGGTAGGGCGGTTGGTTCTCTATTTGTGCGGGTACTCGGACGAGGAGCGGCTGACGCTTTCGGACGCCACCTGCACGGGCCTGCAGTTGGCGAATCACTGGCAGGACATTTCTGTAGACCTCGAGAAGAATCGAGTGTATCTGCCCGCCGAGGCGATCGAGCGCCACGGAGGCTCGATTGAAGACGTCGCCGGACGCCGGGCGACACCGGCATTCCGGGCGGCATTGCGGGAGGCTGTCGGGGTAGCACGCGGGTTCTTTGAGCGGGGTCTGCCGCTTACAAAAATGGTCGGACGACGGCTCGGTGTGGATATCGACCTGTTCAGCCGCGGGGGGATGCGTATTCTCGACAAGATCGAACAGCAGAATTTTGATGTGTTCACGGCGCGGCCCCGTGTGAGCGGAAGCGAGCGGGTGCGTCTGCTGCTCGGCACTCTGGCCAGGATCGCATTTTCGAGGACTGCGTGATGCTATCGGTCGAACAGTCCTATGATTGGTGCCGCCGCCTGACCAAGCAGCGCGCCCGGAACTTCTATTACGGCTTCGCGCTTCTTCCGCGTGCCAAACGTGACGCAATCTGTGCGGTCTATGCGTTTATGCGCTACTGCGACGACCTGAGCGACGAACCAGGAGCGGACGGCGACCATGGTTTGGCGAAGATGGCCGAGTGGCGCGCCGAGTTGGACTGCACACTGGCGGGCGAACGGAATAACAACCCGCTGTGGCCGGCGTTCCTCGATGTAGTTGCGCGGTATGGAATCCCCCGGAGTTGTTTTTACGACATGATCGACGGGGTGTCGTCCGACTTGCAGCCGCAGCGCTTTGACACGTTCGAAGACCTGTACCGGTATTGCTACCGGGTGGCGTCGGTGGCGGGTCTATCGGCGATTTACATTTTCGGCTTCGATTCCCCAGAGGCTCCGGCGCTCGCAGAGAAGTGCGGTGTCGCGTTTCAGCTCACGAACATCTTGCGGGACGTTCGGGAGGATGCCGGGCGAGGACGCGTGTACTTCTCCGAAGACGACATGCAGAGCGTTGGAGTGAGCCGCGATGAAGTTCTGAGGGCGGAACGGACGGACGGCCTCGTGCGCCTGATGGAGCACCAGGCGGCCCGTGCACGTGCCTACTACGATGCGTCCGCGCCGCTTGTCGGATTGGTCAGCAAGGACAGCCGGCCCGCGCTATGGGCGCTAATCGAGATATACCGCCGCCTGCTGGTGCGAATCGAAGAGTCAGGCTTCAATGTGTTCGGCCCGCGCCTGCGGTTACCAGCCTGGGAAAAATGCTGGATTGGCCTCCTTGCCGGAGTGGGGCGAAGAGGCTGACATAGAGTCCTGCTGCGGCGACCCTGCCGCTTGCGTAGTAATCTGAAAGATTGACATGGAGCTGAAAAGCATTCGTCTCGAAATTCCCGAGGACGGAAACATCATCCTGGGGCAAACGCATTTCATCAAGAGCGTCGAGGATTTGTACGAAGCTCTGGTGACAACCGTGCCGGGGATGAGGTTCGGCGTCGCCTTCAATGAGGCTTCCGGTCCTTGCCTCACTCGCGTGGACGGCAATGACGACGGATTGAAGGCCCTTGCGGTTCGAAACGCCACGGCGATCGGAGCAGGCCATATCTTCGTCGTCGCCATGTGTGACGGGTATCCCATTAACGTGCTCGGCAAGATCAAGGACACGCCCGAAGTGTGCTCGATTTTTTGCGCCACGGCGAACCCCGTCGAGGTGATCGTGGCGGAGACGGAGCAGGGCCGGGGAGTGCTTGGCGTCGTCGATGGGTTCTCTCCGAAGGGAATTGAAAGCGACGCCGACGCGAAGCAACGTGTCGAATTCTTACGGAAGATTGGGTACAAACGGTGAACATCCAGACTGAAGCTCAACTTGAAGATTTGCTGGCACGGCCGAGCGAGGCGGACAAAGCCGCGATGGCCGCGATGGAAGGCGACCTGCTCATACTCGGAGTGGGCGGAAAGATGGGACCGAGCCTTGCCTGGCGCGCGAAACGAGCTGCCGACGAAGCCGGCGTGTCGAAGAAGATTATCGCGGTGGCGCGGTTCTCCTCTCCGGGTGTCCGGGAACAGTTGGAGAAATGGGGCATCGAGACGATTTCGGCCGACTTACTGGAGCGATCTCAGGTTGAGGCGCTGCCGGATGTACCGAACGTGATCTTCATGGCGGGCCGGAAGTTCGGATCGACCGGCGCCGAGTCGTTAACTTGGGCGATGAACGTGTTCGTCCCAGCCCTGGTGGCCGAGCGCTTCCGCAAGTCGCGCATCGTGGCTTTTTCGAGCGGAAACGTGTACCCGTTTACTCCTGTGACGAGCGGCGGTGCTACGGAGGCGACAACGCCTGCGCCGATCGGAGAGTACGCGCAGTCCGTGCTTGGCCGGGAACGCCTGTTCGAGCATTATTCGGCGCAGTACGGCACCCCGGTAACCATGCTTCGGTTGAACTATGCCATCGACCTGCGCTACGGCGTCCTTCTGGATATCGGCCAGAAGGTCCATGAGCGGCGTCCCGTGGACGTTACCATGGGCACGGCGAACGTGATTTGGCAGGGAGATGCAAACTCCGTTTGCCTGAGGTCGTTCTCGATTTGCAGCGCGCCACCGGCGATTCTGAACCTCACCGGACCCGAGACGTTGTCGGTGCGCGCGGTCGCTCAGCGGTTTGGAGAGTGCTTCGGCGTGGAGCCGATCATCGAGGGAGCGGAGTCGATGAACGCGCTTCTGAATAACGCGGCTCGCTGCCACAGGCTGTTCGGATACCCGACCGTGTCCGCGGAGCAGTTGATTGACTGGACCGCGAACTGGATCAAGATTGGCGGACCGACGCTGAACAAGCCCACGCATTTCGAAGTACGCGATGGGAAGTTCTGATCGTTTAGCCTGAAGCTCT
>JBDKSR010000517.1:0-3176 GCA_039680545.1 Bryobacteraceae bacterium
TGCGGAGACGCCATCACAGCAATGGGAGACACCGTATGACCGAACGACAAGACCCATGGGAGCCAACGGACGAAGACAGCCGGGGCGACTACGACCAAGACATCGACCGTCAGAGCGCATTAGACGACCTGTAAGTTCCGTGTAAGCAATCACCGGAAAAAGGCTGGGTGGCGCCAGCCTAGTATCTGGATCAACCCATCACGCATCGGCCTGGCATAGGCCACGGACGGCACGCGGTGCTCGGGAGGGCAGGGATCAACGCCCGTAGCACGGACGGCGGCATCAACCATATCCAACATCCACTCCGGGAAGTTCTGATCTATTGAGCATGATCTAACTGTGTTACCATTGGTGCGATAAACGAACCGCTCAAGCTCCGACCCTGACTCCACCGTTAACCAAGGTCAATGCCAACTCGTACTAGCAATCAAAAAAACTTAGGCGCCACTGTGGATAAGAATACGACCCCCAAAAAGAAGGCAGCTAATGCCAGCGATTCAGGCACGCTCACTGCAAAGCAGCAGCTTTTTGCGAATGAGTATCTTGTCGATCTGAACGCCACACAGGCGGCGATAAGGGCTGGGTACAGTGCCAAGACCGCGCAGGAGCAGTCTTCTCGATTGTTATCGAATGTTATGGTGCAAAGATTCATCGACGAGGCAATAAAGAAGCGGTCTGAGCGCACAGGGATCAATGCAGACGACGCGCTGAAAGAGGCATGGAATATCCTTACATCGGACGCCAACGGTCTGGTCGAGTTCCGCCGCACCTGCTGCCGCCATTGTTACGGGGAAGGCAACCGATACCAGTTCACGGCCGGCGAGATGGAAGCGGCAAAAGCCCAGCATCAAGCACATATCCTGAAGCTCCAAGTGACGGGCGTAGAGATTGCTGCCGAGGCAATGGTATTCGACGAACGCGGCGGCATTGGCTACGACAAGCGCAAGGCTCCGAACGCCGATTGCCCAGAGTGCTTTGGCGAGGGCGTGGGCGATGTCTTTGTGAAGGACACGCGCAACCTGCCTGCTGGCCTTAACTCGCTCTATGCAGGGGTGAAGACAACCAAGGACGGCATCGAGGTCAAGATGCACTCCAAGGAGAAAGCGCTCGAACTCGTCGGCCGCCACCTGGGCCTCTGGAATGACAAGCTAAAGCTGCAAGGGGACGCGGAAAACCCCGTGCAGGTTGCCGCCAAGGTGGTGATCGTGCCGGCAAAGCAGACTGCCAAGATCGAGACTAAGCCGCTGGATCGGACGGATGACTGAAGAGGTTATCTGGCAGCCAACCGAGCGACAGACCGCTTTTCTGGCCTGCGATGACTTTGAGGTGCTCTATGGGGGCGCCGCGGGCGGTGGCAAGTCCGATGCTTTGCTGATTGACGCCCTGTGCCTGCAACACGAAGGAACGGACAATCCGCACCATCGCGCCGTGCTGTTCCGGCGATCCTTCCCAGAGCTCCGCGACCTGATCGACCGTGCGTTAGAGGTTTATCCGCTGGTGGTCGAAGGCGCCAAGTACAACCAGACTGAAAAGGTCTGGACGTTCCCAAGCGGTGCAAAGGTCGAGTTCGGATACCTGCAACACGACAACGACAGACTAAAGTATCGCGGCCGCGCATGGAACTACATCGGCTTTGACGAGCTCACACTCTGGCCGACTGATGTTTGCTACCTGTACCTATTCTCCCGCTGCCGGACGACCGACCGGACGCTGCCGCGCTACATCCGTGCCACGACCAACCCAGATGGCCCCGGCCAGAAGTGGGTCATGGAACGCTTCGGCATCCAGACCGACGGACGCGAGACAGACATCCCGGTAGACATTGTGGATGACGAGCTCGGCACAGTCACGACGATGCGCCGCCGATTCATCCCGGCGAGGCTGACAGACAACCCGCACCTATCTGGAACAGGATACCGAGAGGCGCTGCTGCAACTGGCTCCAGAAGAGCGAGAGGCGCTGCTCAAAGGCCTTTGGAAGGGCAACAAGGTCAAGGGCGCCTATTACCTCGAACAGATGCAGAAGCTACGGACAGAGGGGCGCATCCGTCGCGTGCCGTACCAGCCTGGAGTTCCGGTCAATACGTTCTGGGATTTAGGCTTCAACGACACGACAGCGATCTGGTTTCACCAGCTTGTCGCTGGCGAAAACCGCTTTATTCACGCCTACGAGAACTCCGGTGAGAGCCTGGATCACTACGCGCAGTACCTTCTGGCGCGTCGTTACTCGTATGGCGGAACGCACTACCTGCCGCACGACGCCGAGAACAAGAGCCTCCAAACCGGCAAGAGCGCCAAGGAGATGCTCGAAGCCCTCCTTCCCGGCCACCGCTTCGAGACGGTTCCGCGGGTAGAGAATGTGCTCAACGGCATACAACAAACACGCATGAAGATGGTCGGTGCGGTGTATATTGATGAAAACGAGTGCGCAGATGGCATCGCGGCGCTCGACAACTACAAGAAGAAATACAACGAGAAGCTGGACGTGTATCTGGAAACACCGCTGCACGACCGATACTCGAACTATGCCGATGCCTTCAGGCAATGGGGGCAGGTTGAGAGTTACGGCACAACTTCGGTCGGAGCATGGCGCCGCAAGGCCTCCGGCTCTGTCAGAACAATGTAATCAACAAGGAGAAGACCATGAAATACGTAGCGAAGCGCCCAGCAGTAGAAGCAATCCAATTCACCGGGCTGAAAAGCGTGCAGGACATCAAGTTTTTGAGCCGTGCGCAGGGCATAAAATACGAAGACTTCAATTTGGCTGGCGGAATTCTGCACATTCAGGTCAACGGCAACCAATATTTCATTGAGGTGCGTCGCGGCGATTACGTCGTGCGCAACTGCGGCCAGACCACCGTTATGTCGGAATATGATTTCGAGGCCAAGTACGAACTGGTTGAGCCGGTGAACGAAAACGCCGTTCCCGACCCAACGACGTCGCACTCGATAAACCCTTTCTATGGAACAGCAGAGGCGCCGAAATGACTCAGCTTGAACAAGCCCGCCCAGCCATCGACCTATCGCGCTACCACTTCACACGAGACGTGGGCGACCTGTCTCTATTCGGCACCTGGCTCTACAACGACGATCAGGAAGACACCGAACCCTGCCTTGTCGTCATCCCGCGCTACCGACGCGAAGGATTCAAGCCCGTTGTTGTAGCGTTATCAGCGG
>JBDKSR010000518.1:0-21161 GCA_039680545.1 Bryobacteraceae bacterium
CGGGCGACAGCGTGAACCTGTCGGTGGAGCTGATCACACCGGTGGCGATGGACAAGGGATTGCGGTTCGCCATCCGCGAGGGCGGACGCACGGTAGGCGCCGGAACGGTTACCGAAGTTATCGCGTAAGGGCGAGAGAAATCTCGCCCTTACTGAGGGCAAAATGCTCAGAGAACGTATTCGAATTCGGTTGAAGGCATACGATCACCGGATCCTTGACGAGTCCACAAAGGCCATCGTGAAGACGGCTGGCGAGACCGGAGCCCAGGTAGCGGGACCAATACCGCTGCCCACGGTGAAGAATCGTTACACGGTCCTGCGGTCGCCCCATGTGGACAAGAAGTCCCGTGAACAGTTCGAGATTCGAACTCACAAGCGGCTGCTGGACATCCTGGAGCCCACCCAGGACACGGTCGACGCACTGATGAAGCTCGACCTGCCCGCGGGTGTGGACGTGGAAATCAAGGCGTTTGGGAAGAAATAGTTCGTGGCCGGTTGGCGGCGGTCTGAAGATCGGATGATCTCCGGGCGCGTGGAACAGGCTAGTTGAGGAATTATGAGCCCAGGAATTCTTGGCAAAAAGATCGGCATGACGCAGGTGTTCCAGTCCGATGGGCAGGTGGTGCCTGTCACCCTGCTCAAAGCTGGTCCTTGCGTGGTTGTGCAGCGAAAAACGCCGGTCACTGATGGTTACGACGCCGTGCAACTCGGCTTGATGGAGTTTGCGAAGGCGAAGCGGACGACCAAGCCGGTGGCAGGGCATCTTAAAAAGTGCGGCGGCGAAGGCGTAAAGTTCTTCCGCGAGCTGCGCATGGGACCCGGTGACGATGATCTGAAGACCGGTGACCGGGTGCTTGTCGATCAGTTCCAGCCCGCTGACAAAGTGGATGTTATCGGCGTCAGCAAGGGCCGTGGTTTCGCGGGCCTGATCAAGCGGCACCATTTCGCCGGTGGTGAAGGAAGTCACGGTTCGATGTTTCACCGTGCGCCGGGTTCTATCGGTGCGTCGAGCTACCCATCCAGGGTCTGGCCGGGTCAGCGCATGGCCGGACACATGGGCACGCAGCGAGTGACCGTGCGGAACCTGGAAGTGATTGATGTGGATCCTGAGGACAATGTGCTCGTCGTAAAGGGCGCAGTCCCGGGGCCGAACGGCGGCTACGTCGTAGTGCGCCGCGCGAAGAGGTGAAGACCATGCCCAAGGTGGATGTCGTCGATTTAAATAACATAAAGGTCGGAGAAATTGAACTTTCCGACCAGGTCTTCGCAGCGCCGGTCAAAGATGCGCTCCTCTACGAAGCGGTGCGGCAGTGCATGGCCGGCATGCGGCGGGGCACGGCGAAGACGAAGAGGCGCAGCGAAGTTGCGGGTTCCGGCAAGAAGCTCTGGAAGCAGAAGGGTACGGGTCGCGCTCGAATGGGCTCGGTTCGCTCCCCGCTCTGGCGCCATGGCGGCACGACGCAGGGCCCGGTCCCACGGGACTACAGCTATGCGATGCCCCGGAAGATGATGCTGAGTGCGTTGCGGTCGGCTCTGACGGCGAAGCTTCGTGACGGCGAGATCACGGTTGTTCAGGCCTTCTCGCTGCCGGATCACAAATCGAAGTCGATGCGGTCTGCGCTCGACAAGTTGGAAGCGCGCAGAAGCGTGCTCGTGGTGGACAACGAGGACAACCGGAGCCTGGCTCTGGGGTCCCAAAACCTGCGGGGAGTGACCCTGCTGCCGACCAAGGACGTAACTGTGTATCACCTGCTGGAGAACGAGCGGGTGCTGCTGTCCGAAGCGGCGGCCAAGAAGCTCTCGGAGGCGCTGTCGAAATGAATATCTATCAAGTCATCCGGCGGCCCGTCGTAACGGAAAAGGGCGTCGAGAAGAAGGAAAACGAGCGCACTCTGTGTTTCGAAGTGAATCCCGAGGCGAACAAGATTGAGATCAAGACCGCCATCGAGAAGCTGCTGAAGGTAAAAGTCGCCGAAGTGCGGACTGTGAATAACGTCGGCAAGCTACGGCGGCGCGGGCGGTTCTCCGGATATCGCTCGGACACTAAGAAAGCTTACGTGCGGCTGAAGGCCGGCGAGAAGATGCCGGAGTACGCGGAGATCTGACATGCCGATGAAGAGTTTTCATCCGACCACGCACAGCCGGCGATTCATGTCCGTTGTCTCCCGCCAGGAGATCACGAAGGACACGCCGGAGAAGAGCCTAGTTTCTGGTAAGAAGCGGAGTGGCGGCCGCAGCAGTGTCGGCCAGATCAGCTCGCGGTTCCGTGGTGGCGGACATAAGAAGGCGTATCGACTGGTTGATTTTAAGCGCGACAAGGCCGGTGTACAGGCCACGGTTGCGGCGATCGAATACGATCCAAACCGGTCGGCGCGCATTGCGTTGCTGAATTATAGCGACGGCGAAAAGCGTTACATTCTGTGCCCTCTGGGCCTGAAGGTCGGACAGAAGTTGATGTCGGGCCCTGATGCGGACATTCTGGTTGGCAACGCGCTTCCGCTGAAGAACATTCCGGCCGGCACGGTGGTTCACAACGTTGAACTGCGCCCGGGCAAGGGTGGGCAGATGGCTCGCTCGGCCGGCTCGCAGGTGCAGTTGGTTTCCAAAGAAGGCGATTACGCCCTCCTGAAGCTGCCCTCGGGTGAAGTTCGCCGTGTGCGGTTGGACTGCATGGCGACCATTGGGCAGGTCGGGAATACGGATCATGAGAACGTATCGCTCGGAAAGGCGGGCAAGACTCGCTGGGCGGGCCGGCGTCCGCACAATCGCGGTGTCACGATGAACCCGGTTGACCATCCGCACGGTGGCGGCGAAGGCAAGACCTCCGGAGGACGCAATCCAGTGACTCCGTGGGGCCAGCCGACCCGGGGTTTCAAGACCCGCAACAACAAGCGGACTGCGAAGTGGATCGTTACGCGCAAGGCGAAAAAGAGGTAGCTCGCGGCCTGCTGCGAGCCGCAAGCAAGGAGCTTTATGGGTCGTTCACTGCATAAAGGACCGTTCTGCGATGGCCACCTTGTCAGCAAGGTGGAGGCGCTGAATGCGAAGAACGAAAAGAAGGTCGTGCGGACGTGGTCGCGGCGTACGACGATCCTGCCCGATTTCATTGGGCACACGATCGCGGTGCACAACGGCAAGAAGTTCATTCCGGTCTATGTGACCGAGAATATGGTCGGACACAAGCTGGGCGAGTTCTCGCCCACGCGGACCTTTAAGGGTCACGCGGCGAAAGCGGCACCCGAGAAGTCCGCGAGGCCCGCATAGGGTTTCGCTGGGTAAATGCCGCGGCGGGCGCCGTGGACGGAATGCCGCAAGCGAGGGTTTTTATGGAAGCGAGAGCGGAAGCAAGATACATTCGGATTTCGGCGCAGAAAGCGCGTCTTGTGGTCGACTTGATTCGCGGTCGCAAGGCGGGCGAGGCGCTGAACCTGTTGCGGTCGACGAACAAGCGGATTGCGCCGCTGGTGGAAAAGGTTGTGCGCTCGGCTATCGCCAACGCCCAGAACCGCTCGACGGACGTGGATGTGGACAAGCTCGTGATCCGCGAAGCATACGTCAACGAAGGTCCCCGCGCGAAGCGGGTCCGTCCGGCTCCCATGGGCCGCGCCTACCGCATTCAACGGCGGATGGCACACATTGCCGTGACGGTGGCGGAGAAATAGGTACCCGGGAACGGTAGATATGGGACAGAAAGTTCATCCATACGGATTTCGGCTCGGATTCACGAAGACCTGGCGGTCTCGCTGGTTCGCCAAGCAGGACTATTCCAAGCTGCTCGAAGAGGATCTGGACCTGAAGGCGTCGCTCCGTGGGCGGCTGAAGTCGGCGGGCGTCAGCTCGGTCGAAGTGGACCGGCCTGGCAACAAGCTTCGGATCACGATCCGGACCTCGCGGCCGGGAATCATCATCGGCCGGAAGGGCGCGGAGATCGAGAAGCTCAAGCAGGAAATCGCGAAGCGCACCAAGCGCGATGTCTTCATCGACATCCAGGAAGTTCACAAGCCGGAATTGGATGCGCAGTTGGTTGCCGAATCGATCGCGCTGCAGCTCGAGAAGCGCGTTGCTTTCCGGCGGGCCATGCGAAAGGCTGTGGATTCCGCGCTTCGCTTCGGCTGCAAAGGTATTAAGGTTCGAGTGTCGGGCCGTCTGAATGGCGCGGAAATCGCGCGCAGCGAGTGGTATCTGCAAGGGCAGTTGCCGCTTCACACGCTGCGGGCCGACATCGACTACGGTTTCGCTGAGGCTCACACGACATACGGAGTCATTGGCATTAAGTCGTGGGTTTACAAGGGTGAGATTCTGGACAACCAGATGCGTTCCTCGTGGCTCATGGGTGAACCCGAGCCGCGCCGGACGCCTCCGCGCGAGCGCCGCGAACGGCGGACTCCGCCCCCGGTGCAAAGCGCGCCGGTATCTGCGCCAGAGCCCGTGGGACCGGCAATGCAAACGCCTCCGGGCGATCTGCCTCAACCGTCCCGGCCTTCGGCTGGACCGGTTGTTCCACCGCTGACTCCTCCGCGGCCGGCGTGGAAACAGGAACTGAAGGAAACACAGCGGGAAGGATCGACTGAGACGGCTTCCAGTCCGGCTCCAGGCGCGGAGCCTGTTGACCCGCAAAACGGCGGGACCAATAGCTAGCGCCGTCGAGAGGTAGAAACGCCATGTTGATGCCCAAGAAGGTTAAGTACAGAAAGCAACAGCGGGGCCGGATGAGTGGCAAGGCCTGGGCGGGATCGGAGTTGGCCTTCGGCGACTTCGGGCTCAAGGCAATGAGATGCGCCTGGGTAACCGACCGGCAGATCGAGGCCGCTCGCGTGGCCATGACCCGTTTCATCAAACGGGGCGGTAAGGTCTGGATCCGGGTATTCCCTGACAAGCCGATCACCAAGAAGCCGGCTGAAACCCGTATGGGTAAGGGTAAGGGCGCGCCTGAGCAGTGGGTTACTGTGATTCGCCCTGGCAGAATTCTGTTCGAGATGGAAGGCGTACCGCATTCGGTCGCAGAGGAAGCAATGAGGCTTGCAGCGCACAAGTTGCCGATTCCCTGCAAGCTGGTTGCACGCCACGGAGCGTAAGGGGAAGGAACCATGAAAGCGGATAAGATCCGGGACCTGGACACAAAAGAAATGCAGGGCCAACTCCGCGAGATGACCGACCAGCTATTTCGCCTTCGTTTCCAGATGTCGATGGGCCAAATGGAAGGGTTGAAGAAGTATCGATCACTCCGGAAAGACAAGGCCCGGCTGCTGACGGTCCTCCGGGAGCGTGCGACAGCCTCGGAAGGTACGGAGGCCGAAAAGAAGTAGGGGGGATCTATGGCCAAGGCGACGGGAGTAACTCGCAGGAACGAAAAGATTGGAGAGGTCGTTTCGACCAAGATGGCGAAGACCATCGTGGTTGAGGTGACCCGGCGCGTGCCGCATCCTCTTTACAAACGGATTGTGACGCGTCGCAAGAAGTTCTACGCACACGACGAGGTGGGTAATGCCCGCCCCGGCGATACGGTGCGCATCATTGAGTCCCGGCCGCTCAGCCGGCTGAAGCGCTGGAGGCTCGCGGAAGTGATTCGGCGCGCCGTCCAGGTTGGCGTTGAGCCTGAGAGTCTGGATGACTTTGCAGGTACCGGCGCATCCGGCAAGGGCTCCGGACAGGAGACTAAGTCATGATCGGAATGCGAACGATCCTGGAAGTCGCCGACAACAGCGGCGCTCGCAAGTTGCAGTGCATCTTGCCCCGCGGCGGCGACAAGGGCCTCCGGGCCGGCCTCGGCGATGTGGTTACCGCGAGCGTGAAGGAAGCCGCTCCGGAGTCGCAGGTCAAGAAGGGGAAAGTAGTTCGCTGCGTTATCGTCCGTATGCGCAAGGAAACCCGGCGCAAGGACGGGAGCTACATTCGCTTCGACAGCAATGCGGCGGTTCTGATCAACGATACCGGCGAGCCGGTTGGAACCCGTGTGTTCGGACCGGTGGCCAGGGAACTCAGAGACAAGAAGTTCATGAAAATCGTGTCTCTCGCGCCGGAGGTTATCTGATGACGAACGTCATGGGCGGAAAGAAACAGGCAAACCGGCCGAAGCTGAGAATCGAGCTTAAGAAGGACGACATCGTTCGCGTGATGGCGGGTCGTGATCAGGGCAAAGAAGGGCGAGTTCTGAGCGTCGACCGCACTAAGGGACGGTTGCTGATCGAGCACGTGATGATGGTCAAGCGGGCCACGCGCCCGAACCCGGCAAAGCAGATTAAGGGCGGGCTCGCCGAGCGGGAAAGTCCGATCGCGGTGTCCAACGTCATGATCCTGTGCCCGACGTGCGGTCCGGTTCGTATTGCCCACAAGGTGGAAACGGCCGGCGGTAAGACGCGGCGGACGCGCGTGTGCCGCAAGTGCGGCGCGCCGCTGGATAAGAAGTGAAGGTAGGAAATGGAACCATGGAATCATTGGCTCATTGAGCCCTGGAACCAATGAGGAAATGAACCAATGAAGAGATAGGTCTATGGCTGCCAGACTGAGAGAGCACTACAAGAAGAACGTTGTGCCGGCGCTGATCAAGGAGTTCGGATATGCGAACATCATGGCCGTGCCGAAGCTGGAGAAGGTTTCGGTGAATATCGGCCTCGGTGAGGCGACGCAGAACCCGAAGCTGCTCGACGGGGCGGTCTCCGAGTTAGCGCAGATCACCGGACAGAAGCCGGTCATCACGAAAGCGACGAAGTCGATCGCGAATTTCAAGCTACGCGAGGGTATGTCGATCGGTTGCGCGGTCACGCTGCGCGGGGACCGGATGTTCGAGTT
Organism: Bryobacteraceae bacterium; assembly: GCA_039680545.1. Lineage (GTDB taxonomy): Bacteria > Acidobacteriota > Terriglobia > Bryobacterales > Bryobacteraceae > JAEHDI01. The sequence continues at coordinate 6,789 of JBDKSR010000518.1, forward strand.
CCTGGATCGACTGGTGAACGTCGCGCTAGCGCGTGTTCGCGACTTCCGCGGAGTATCGACGAAATCGTTCGACGGACGTGGCAATTATACGCTCGGTCTGAAAGATCAACTGATCTTTCCCGAGATTGATTACAACAAGGTGGAAAAGGTCAAAGGCATGAACATCTGCATTACGACCACCGCCAAGTCGGACGCCGAAGGGCTTGCGCTCCTGAAGCACCTTGGGATGCCGTTCCGCCAGTAAGGGAGAAAGGAAATAACTTATGGCAACCACCGCCAAGATCGCTAGGGACCGCAGACTGCTCACGGCGAAAAAAGCAAAGACACCGAAGCTAGGCTGTCGCCACAGGAACCGCTGCTTCCGCTGCGGACGGCCGCGAGGTTACATTCGCAAATTCGGCATCTGCCGGATCTGCTTCCGACAGCTCGCGCTCGCCGGGGAGATCCCTGGCGTGATCAAGGCGAGTTGGTAGCCAGGAGGGTATGGAAGGATGACATCGGATCCGATCGCCGACATGCTCACGCGTATCCGGAACGCCCTGCGCGCACGCCACGCGAAAGTGGACGTGCCCGCGTCCCGGCTGAAGGTTGATATCGCCAAGATTTTGAAAGACGAAGGCTATATCGGCAATTACAAAATGGCCGAAGAAGGTCCCCGGCGGCTCATCCGTATTTACCTTAAGTACGCGCCCGACAGCCAGCCGGTAATTTCGACCATCGAGCGCGTCTCCCGCCCCGGCTGCCGTGTGTACGTCGGCCGCAAGGAGATTCCTCGTGTCCTCGGTGGACTCGGAATCAATATTTTGACCACTCCCCGCGGCGTCATGACCGGGCGCAAGGCGCATCAGGAAGGCGTGGGAGGAGAGATTCTTTGCCAGGTTTGGTAGCCGGCCGCGAGGTTGAGCTCACCGGGCACAGAGGTATCAAGTCATGTCGAGAGTTGGAAAAAAGCCGATCTCGCTGCCGAAGGGCGTAAAAGTCCAGATCGACGATAAGCTCCGCGTAGAAGGGCCGAAAGGCAAGCTCGAGGTGCCGCTTCCGGGCGGTATCACCGTGCAGCAGCAGGACGCGACACTTGTGCTCAACCGCGACGGGCAGCAGTATGCTGCTCTGCACGGGTTGACGCGGGCGCTTGCGGCCAACGCTGTGCAAGGCGTTTCCTCGGGATTCACCAAGGAACTGGATATCGTCGGTATCGGCTATCGCGCAGAGATCAAGGGACGCATCGCAACTTTCTCTCTTGGGTATTCGCACCCCATCGAGGTGCTGTTGCCCGAGGGGGTCGAAATGAAGATCGACAAGCAGACCCATCTTGCTATCAGCGGAGCAGACCGCCAGCTCGTAGGGCAGTTTGCCGCCAACGTCCGGGCCCTGCGCCCGCCGGAGCCCTATAAGAACAAGGGAATCCGGTACACAGGCGAGTCGCTGCGTAAGAAGGTCGGTAAGGCCGGAGCGGGGAGCAAATGATCCAGAAAGCTTCGAAAAACCTGAGGCGAGTACGTATTCACCGGCGGATACGCCGCACTCTGTGTGGTACGCCGGAGCAGCCGAGGTTGTGTGTATTTCGCAGTCTGCATCATATCTATGCGCAGGTGATCGACGACACCGCAGGCCGCACGCTGGTCGCGGCTTCCTCGGCCGATAAGGCTGCCGAGGTAGGCGGGGGCGGCAATGTCGCCGGCGCGAAGGCGGTTGGCCGGTTGGTTGCGGAGCGGGCCATCGAAAAAGGTGTCCGCAAGGTGGTTTTCGATCGTGCAGGTTACCTGTACCACGGGCGGGTGAAGGCCCTGGCCGAGGCCGCGCGAGAGGCTGGATTGGAGTTCTAAGCGCATGGCAGCGACACTGATAAAGCGGATCAGCCCGCAGAACCTGAATCTGAAAGAGCAGGTCGTCTCCATTAATCGTGTTACCAAGGTCGTCAAAGGCGGCAAGAACCTGAGCTTCTCGGCTCTGGTGGTCGTCGGTGACCCTGGCGCGAAGGTCGTGGGATTCGGCACTGGTAAAGCGAAGGAAGTGCCCGCCGCGATTAAGAAGGGCATTGAGTCAGCAAAGAAGAACCTGCGGCAAATCCACGTGCTGCCGACAACGATTTCCCACGTTGTTCTCGGGAAGTTCGGCAGCGGCATGGTGCTGCTGAAGCCGGCTCCGGAAGGCACTGGCGTGATCGCGGGCGGTCCCGTGCGCGCCGTCATCCAGGCCGTCGGGATTCCGAACGTGCTGACCAAGTCCATCGGTTCGCACAACCCGCACAACGTGGTGAAGGCGACGATCGATGCTCTTGAGAAGTTGCGCGACCGGAATGCGGTGGCTGACTTGCGCGGCATCCCGGTAGAAAATATTTAGTTCAAACTCGCCGCGAGCGGCTGGAGGATTCCGGTTGGCCGCGGGGAGAGGCTGGAAGCTTGGTTATGGCGGAAAAGATCAAGATCAAGCTGGTGCGCAGTCCGATCTGCGCTCCGGAAAAACACAAGAAGATCGTTCGGGCGCTGGGCCTGCGGAAGATGAACCAGGTGGTCGAGCGGCCCGACTCCCCGAGTTTCCGGGGCATGGTGGCGAAGGTCCCACACCTGTTGGCAGTGGTCGAGTGAGGTCACGATCGTTATGAATTTAAGTCAACTGAAACCTCCGGCCGGGCAAAAACACAGCCCGAAGCGTATCGGTCGCGGCATGGGTTCGGGGATGGGCAAGACCTCGACGCGTGGACACAAGGGCCAGCACGCCATCAGCGGTTTCTCGCAGAAGCGCGGCTTCGAAGGCGGCCAGATGCCGCTCCACCGGAGACTGCCCAAGCGCGGGTTTAAGAATATCTTCCGCAAAGAGTTTGCGGCGGTGAACATCGGCCTGCTCGAGAAGCTGGAAGGCGATTCGTTCGAGCCAAACCGTTTGGTTGAATTGGGCGTCGTCAAAAAGCTAGGCGCCGGGCTTAAGGTTCTTGGCTCGGGACAACTGACTCGTAAGATCAGCGTGCGCGCGCACGCATTCTCCAAATCGGCTCTTGAGAAGATCCAGGCGGCCGGTGGCAGCGCAGAAGTCATCGGCCGGTCAGAGCCGGCAGGCGAGTGAGCGTATGACGAAGTTCTTCGAAGCCGTTGCGAATGTGTTCCGAATTCCGGACCTTCGCAAGCGTGTTCTGTTTACCTTGGGGCTGCTCGCGGTGTACCGCATCGGCGGTCACATCCCTACCCCGGGTATCAACGCGTTGCGTTTGGAGGAATTCTTCCAGCAGAACCAGGGTACGCTGTTCGGCTTCATTGACTTGTTTTCCGGCGGCATGTTCCGCAGGTTGACGATCTTCGCGCTCGGCATCATGCCGTACATCACCGCGTCGATCATTCTGCAGTTGCTCACCGTGGTCATTCCGACCCTTGAGAAGCTCCAGAAGGAAGGGGAACTGGGCCGGCGCAAGATTACGCAGTGGACCCGGTACCTGACGATCGGCCTGGCGATGATGCAGTCGTTCGGCATCGCGTCAGCTTTGCAGTCGAGCCAAGGCAACTTCGTGCTGAACCCCGGCTGGGGCTTCATCATGATGACCATGCTCACGCTGACCACCGGAACGGCTTTCATCATGTGGCTGGGCGAGCAGATTACGGACCGCGGGATCGGCAACGGCATGTCGCTGATCATCTTTGCCGGTATCGTCGTCGGGTTGCCGACGGCAATCGGCGAGATTTACACCAACGTCTTCGTGACCCGCCAGTGGAACGCGTTTCAGACGCTGTTGATTCTGGTCGTGATGATTGGGGTGGTTGCTTTCATCGTCCTGGTCGAGCGCGGCGAGCGGCGGATTCCAGTGCAGTACGCCAAGCGCGTGGTGGGACGGCGGATGATGGGTGGACAGGCCACGCACCTGCCCCTGAAGGTGAACGCCGGTGGCGTGATTCCGGTAATCTTCGCGTCGTCAATTCTGGCGTTTCCACAGACTCTGGCACTTGTGCCGTTTGTGAAGAATAACCCATGGTTGAGCGGAATGCTCGCCGCTATGGGCAGCCGGGAACCGCTCTACGTGGTTTTGTTCGTGGTTGGGATCATCTTCTTTTGTTACTTCTACGTTTCGATCATTTTCAACCCGAACGAAGCGGCTGACAACATGCGCAAGTACGGCGGTTTCATCCCTGGCATCCGGCCCGGGAAGAATACCGCTGATTACATGAACAAGATTCTTACCAAGATCACGATGGTCGGCGGGCTTTACCTCTCGCTGCTCTGCCTGATTCCGCAGATCATGATCTCGGGTATCGCACTCCAGCACTTGCCGCTCGTCGGCAACTGGATTGACGGACATTTCCCCCGCTGGCTGCTCGACGGCCTCGGGGTGACGTTCTATTTCGGCGGCACGTCCCTGCTGATCGTGGTGGGTGTCGCTATGGATACAGTGAACCAGATCGAGGCGCAGTTGATTATGCGCCATTATGAAGGATTTACACCGCGCGCGGGTAGGATTCGAGGGCGCCGCAGCGTCTTTTAGACGTTGCGCGGGAGCGTCGCGACCGCAGCGGAAGCATGGATGCCGGTGATTGAGTCCGCCATGCAGGCTGAGGGGTTGGTTCCCGGTGAACTGGTGAACCGCCCGGGGGTGGACTACAATGAATACATCGCCCGTCTTTTGGGACGCCGGTAGTCCTTGTGGCGTGGAACGTTGAACCAATTGGCCCCGAACCCACTGGAAGCGGCACTCGAATGCGATCGGAATGGCGTCGCACCTGTTGTAAGCGGCGTGGTTGTGGTGGTAACGGCCGACGAGACCGTGGGGAAGATGACGGGGAGAGGATGATCGTTCGCAAGACGCCTGCTGAGCTTGAGAAGATGCGCCGGAGTGGTCTGCTGGTCTGGCAAGTCCTTCAGAAGCTGCAGTCGATGGTGGCGGAGGGCGTGACGACGCTCGACCTGGAGGTCGAGGCGGACAAGATGATCCGCGATGCGGGTGCGCGTCCGGCGTTCAAAGGTGTTCGTGGGCCGGTCGCGGGTGACCCATACCGCTTCGTGCTTTGCACCTCGGTGAATGACGAAGTTGTTCACGGCATGCCTTCGGCGAAGCGAGTGTTGAAAAAGGGCGACATCGTCTCGATCGACACGGGCGCGGCTTTGGACGGATATTATGGAGACTCCGCGATCACTGTTCCGGTCGGGGAGATCGACGAACAGACTGCGAAACTTTTGGCGGTGACGCGCGAGTCGCTGGAATTGGCGATCGAGAAGGTGAGGCCGGGGAACCGGCTCCTCGATGTCGCAGGTACTGTGGAGCAGTACGTTGTATCGAACGGCTTCACGGTGGTGAAAGAGTTTGTCGGGCACGGGATCGGTACGCATCTGCATGAGGAACCTCAAGTTCCTAACTACGTAGAGCGGCGGGCCGAGAACCCGAGGCTCCGGGAAGGAATGGTTCTGGCTGTCGAACCGATGGTGAATGCCGGGAAAGCGGCGACACGAATTCGACCCGATGGCTGGACGGCTGTTACCCGGGACGGTTCGTACTCGGCTCACTTCGAGCATTGTGTGGCCGTTACGCCGGACGGACCGTGGGTGTTGACCAGGCCCTGAGGCGTTTGGCTGTGGTGGAAGTGGAAAGAGAAGCGGACGGACTGCCGGTAAAGGCCGTTGAGGCGACCGTCATCGAGTTGCTGCCGAATGCAACCTGCCGGTTACGGCTTGCGGATCGTGCCGAAGTAATCGGGCACGCGGTCGGACCGCTGGCGGCCAATTTCGTTCGGATCCGGCCGAAGGACAGGGTTCTGATTGAGTTGTCCCCGCATGACGGTAGCCGGGGGCGGATTGTGAAGCTGTTGAACAAGGAGTAGCCGGCAGAGGCTTTCGGGCTTCCGGCGCCGGCAGCAAGATTATGAAAGTACGGGCTTCCGTAAAGAAGATCTGTGATAAGTGCAAGGTAATCCACCGGAACGGAGTGGTCCGGGTTATCTGCACGAATCCGAAACACAAGCAGCGTCAGGGATAGCAGGAGGAACAAATGGCACGTATCGCAGGTGTGGACCTGCCAAACAAAAAGCGGGCCGTTATCGGTCTGACCTACATTTTCGGGATCGGACGGACGCGGTCGGCGTCGATTCTGCATCGTGCCGGTGTGGACCCCGAGAAGAAGGTTGCCGATCTCAGCGAGGAAGAAACAAACCGAATTCGTCAGATCATCGAAGACGAAGGCGCGGTCGAGGGCGATCTGCGCAAGGAAGTCTCGCTTAACATCAAACGGCTTATGGAGATGGGCGCGTACCGCGGAATGCGGCACCGCCGCGGTCTGCCGGCTCGCGGCCAACGGACCCATACGAACGCTCGCACGCGGAAGGGACCCCGCCGGGGCACCGTGGCGAACAAGAAGAAATCTACATCGAAGACGTAAATAGCATATGGCCAAAGCACCAGCAAAAGCGGGAAAAAAGAAGGTCTTCAAGAAGAAGGAACGGAAAGTCGTCCCTGCTGGCGTCGTGCACATTCAGGCGACGTTTAACAACACAATCGTCAGCGTGTCCGATCCGGTCGGAAACGTGGTTGCTTGGTCCAGCGCCGGGTCTCTCGGATTCCGGGGCTCGCGCAAAGGCACCCCATTTGCCGCCCAACAGGCTTCGCTCACTGCTGCCAATAAGGCACGGGAGACGGGTATGCGCCAGGTTGAGGTTCATGTAGCCGGGCCGGGCGCAGGCCGCGAATCGGCGATTCGGGCATTGTCTACCGCGGGTTTGTCCGTAAATGCAATCAAGGACGTGACGCCCATTCCGCACAACGGATGCCGTCCGCCGAAGAAACGAAGAGTGTAAGAGCTGTGGCGCGCGAGCCGCAACTGGTGATATTACAGTACGGTTGTGGAGCAAGCGCCAATTAAGCAGGAAGAAGCTCCTCCGGGAGTGTAAACTGCACCTGAAAATGGTTAGGAGGAAGATTTGGCACGTTATATAGGTCCCGCTTGCCGGCTCTGCCGGCGCGAGGGCATGAAGCTTTTGCTCAAGGGTGAGCGCTGTCACAGCGAGAAGTGCGCCATCGAGAAGAGAAACGTTCCGCCTGGTCAGCACGGTAAGGACCGCCGGCCAAAGATCGTCGGCTATGGTCTCCAACTCCGTGAAAAACAGAAGGCGCGCCGGGTTTATGGCGTGCTGGAACGTCAATTCCGCAATCAATTTGAGAAGGCCGCGAAGATGAAGGGCATCACCGGCGATCAGTTGCTGTCGATGCTCGAGCGGCGGCTTGACAACGTAATCTATCGGATGGGCTTCGGCACCAGCCGCGCTCAGTCCCGCCAGATTGTGCGTCATGGCCACATCCAGGTGAATGGACGCAAAGTCAACATTCCGTCGTTTCTGGTGAAGGTTGGAGACACTGTCGAAGTGCGTGAGAAAAGCCAAAAGAATCCGACGATTCTTGCGGCTCGAGACGCCACCGCACATGCCCCCTGCCCGAACTGGCTCGATGTGGACCGGGAAGCCTTACGCGGCCGCGTAATCGCGATGCCGAAGCGTGAGGAGTTGGTGCAAATCCAGCTGAACGAGCAGTTGATCGTCGAGCTGTACTCGAAGTGAGGCGGGGCGGTTTCGTAACGCCTTCAAGCGTTCCGGAACCGCACACGAGGAGTTCGACAGAAGGACAAGATCCATGTTTAGAGGCTTTCAGAAACCCAAGCGACTGGTTGCCAATACGGAAACCCTCACGGACCGTTACGGCATGTTTACCGCACAGCCCTTCGAACGGGGGTTCGGTACCACCATCGGCAACGGTCTTCGCCGGGTACTGCTCAGTTCCATCGAGGGTGCGGCCATTTCCGCCGTTCGCATCGAGGGCGTTGCCCACGAGTTCAGCCCGATTCCCGGGCTCGTCGAGGATGCGACCGACATTATCCTCAATCTCAAGCAAATTCCGTTCAAAATGAGCGGAGAGGGCGTACGGACCGCCCGTCTGGTCGTCGATCAGCCCGGTGAGGTGGTGAGCGGACAGATCGAGACGGATGCCGACGTTGAAGTGCTCGACCGGACGATGCATATCGCGACGGTCGGTGAAAACGGGCGGCTGAATATAGAGGTGCGGCTGAAGAAGGGCCGCGGCTATGTGGGGGCGGACCGTAACTTTGACGAGGACCTCCCGCTCGGTTATATCCCGATCGACTCGGTGCACTCACCGGTCCGTAAGGTGAACTTCTCGGTCGAGAATGCCCGTCTCGGCCAGATGACCGACTATGACAAGCTCACGTTGGAAGTATGGACCAACGGGGCTATCTCACCGCAGGATGCGGTTGGGCAGGCGGCCAAGCTCCTCAAAGATCACATGACGATCTTCATCAACTTTGAGGAAGTTCCGGAAGTTGCTGAAGAACCGGAACGGGCCATCAGCCAGATGCACGAAATTCTCAACCGCTCGGTGGAAGAACTCGAGCTGTCCGTCCGTTCGTACAACTGCCTGAAGAACGCAAATATTCAAACCATCGGCGACCTGGTCCAGAAGACCGAAGCGGAGATGTTGCGGACAAAGAACTTCGGCCGCAAGTCTCTGAACGAAATCAAGGAGATCCTTGGTGGACTCGGCTTGGGGTTCGGCATGAAGTTCGACTCCCAGGGACGGCTGATCATGCCGTCCGGTGCGCCCGCGCCGACAGCGGCCGTGGACGAGCCGGAGGAGAACGGCGACGAAGATCTGGAACAGGTGAGCGAATAGGAGGCGAGCGATGAGACATAAAGTAGCTGGGTACAAACTCGGCAGAGATCTCGGAGGGCGTCGCGCCCTCCTCAGGAACTTGGTCACGAGCGTGATCGAGCAGGAACGCGTGATCACGACGGTAACGAAGGCCAAGGCGGTGAAACCTCTAGTCGAGAAGATGATTACGCTCGCCAAGCGGGACACGCTTCACACGCGCCGTCAGGCGGCCGCGTATCTGCAAACCCCTGCATCCGTCCAAAAGCTCTTCGAGAAGCTAGGGACGCGTTTCGGCCAGAGGAACGGCGGTTACACCCGCATTGTTCGGCTCGGCTGGCGGAAGGGCGATGGCGCCGAACAGGCAATGCTTGAGCTCGTCGGATCCGAACTGGTGAAGAGAGCTGCCGAGCGCGCCAAGCGGCGTGAGGAACGTCTGAAGGCAATGCAGGAAGGCCGTGAGACGGAAGAGAACCCCGGACAAGCCTAGATAGAACTTAATCTCTAACCGATTGAGGCGCAGGGAGTTAATGACTTCCTGCGCTTTTTCTATTTCTTGGGCCCCTTAACCATAAAAAATATCATGCATATTACTTGACAAGAACACGCTAAGATAATATTATGATTACAGAGTTGGTTTGAGGAGGCAAACAGAGATATGGCGATTACGAAATATGATCCGTTACGTGATTTCGAGGAGTTTCCGGCTGGACTCCGGCTGTTCCAGGACACACTGAGCCGGCTGTTGAGTGAGCCGAGTACGCAACGGCCTTGGGCGCCGTCTGTAGACATCCTCGAAACTGAGAATGAGCTCGTGCTCAAAGCGGACCTGCCTGACGTCAGCATGAATGACATCGACATCCAGATTGAGAACGGTACGCTGAGCCTCAAGGGCGAGCGCAAGTTCGAAAAAGAGCAAAAGGACGTCGGATATCACCGGATTGAGCGTAGTTACGGCTCGTTTGCGCGGTACTTCTCGCTGCCTGACACCGTGGAGACGGAAAAGGTATCGGCTGACTACAAGAACGGTGTCCTGTCGGTCACTTTGCCGAAGAAGGAAGTGGCAAAGCCGAAGTCGGTCAAGGTCCAAGTTCACAACAATTAAAGCAGCACCTGCGGGAATACCCGCGGCATGAACAGACAGGGGTACGGCCGGGGCCGTGCCCCTTCTTTTTGCCAAGTCCGGTGTGAAACAATAAAAGTTGAGTACGTGAGGGACTGCACAAATCCATGAATGGCATAAAGACCGTCCTGCTTCTGGGGTTGTTGAGTGCGCTTCTGTTGGCTGGAGGCGAAGCAATTGCAGGCCGGCAGGGGCTGTACATTGGGCTGCTGCTGGCCGTCGTGATGAATGCGGCCAGTTACTTCTTTTCCGACAAAATCGCGCTGTCGATGTACCATGCGCAGCCGTTGACCGAGACGGAAAACAGCCAGGTATACGCGCACGTGGCCCCCATCGTCCGCCGGCTCTGTGACCGGATGGGACTGCCCATGCCGAAGCTCTGGCTGATTCCCGAGGAATCGCCGAACGCCTTCGCTACAGGACGCAACCCTGCACACGCCTCGGTGGCAGTCACCGAGGGACTGCTCCGTCTGATGGACGTTCAGGAGCTTGAGGGAGTCATCGCCCACGAGCTTGGCCACGTGAAAAATCGCGACATCCTGATCAGCTCAATCGCCGCGACCATTGGGGCTGCGATCACCATGGTGGCCCGGATGGCGATGTTCGCCGGGATGTTCGGCGGCGGCAGGCGAGATGACGATGAGGATGGCGGTGGTGGATTGGGCGCCCTGTTTATGCTGATTCTGGCGCCGATTGCCGCCATGCTGATCCAGATGGCCATTTCCCGAACCCGGGAATTCTCAGCGGATGCCTCGGCCGCACGATACACCGGCGGGCCGTACGGACTCATCAGCGGCCTGCGGAAGCTTGAAACATGGTCTCAGCGAGTACCGATGGACGCCTCCCCGGCCACGGCACACATGTTCATCATCAAGCCTTTCAGCGGACAGGCCGTAATGCGTCTGTTCTCTACGCACCCCGCGACCGAGGAACGAATCCGCCGGCTCCAGGCCCTCGTATAGAATCGATCCCATCCATGTCAGCACCCGTCGTTCGTGTGAGCCCGAAAGGAGCGTCCAGGATTGCCTCGGGCCATCCCTGGATCTTCGCCAGTGACGTCCTGGACCATGGCACCGCAGCCCCCGGCGACAGCGTCACGGTGGTAGACGCCAAAGGCAGGGCACTTGGCACGGCTCACTACAGCTCCACTTCGAAAATTTGTCTGCGGCTCCTAAGCGACCGAGTGGAGCCCATAGACCGGGAATTTCTGCTGGGCCGTCTGCGCGCCGCCATCGAGTACCGGAAACGGCACGTCGCGGGAACCGAGGCGTACCGCCTCGTACATAGCGAGGCCGACAGACTGCCCGGCTTGATCGTTGACCGTTACGGTGATTTCCTTAGCGTGCAGATGCTCAGCCAAGGGATGGACCGTGCCGGGAGCGTGATTCTGGACTGCCTCCAGGAACTTCTGGCCCCGGCGGGCGTGGTGGCCCGCAATGACTCCCCTGTGCGCGCTCACGAATCGCTGCCGGTGGGGAGCACCGTGCTGGCCGGGGATGTTCCGGAACGTGTTCAAGTCGGGATCAACGGCCTGCGGTTCTCCGTCGACATTCTCAAGGGGCAGAAAACCGGCTTCTTTCTGGACCAGAGAGAGAACTACGCCGCGGTTGCCCGCCACGCACGGGGCAGGGCGCTCGACTGCTTTACCTTTGAAGGCGGCTTCGCCCTGCACATGGCTGGTAGCTGTGAGTCTGTCGAGGCCGTGGACAGTTCGGAACCAGCGTTGCGGCTGGCGCGGGAGAACTCCCAAGCGAACGGGATCGCGAACGTCGAGTTCCGTCAGGCAGATGTCTTCGACCTGCTCGCGGGATACGTTCCTGCTGGACGTCGTTTCGACACGATCGTGCTCGATCCGCCGGGTTTCGCCAAGTCGCGCGGTGCGGTAGAGGGCGCCCTGCGAGGCTACAGGGATCTGAATCTGAGGGCCTTGCGCTTACTGAGTTCAGGTGGCGTTCTCGTGACGTGCTCCTGCTCTCACCACGTGAGCGAGGCGATGCTGCTGGAAACCGTCGCGTCGGCGTCGCTCGATGCGGGCCGTACGTTGTGTGTGATCGAGCGTCGGACACAGGCGCTGGACCATCCGATCCTCCTGACGGTACCCGAAACGCACTATCTGAAGTGCCTTGTCTTCGAACTCGTTTGACCGCCGCCTTAGCAGTGAAACAATAGGTGCTATCGAGTAAGTGTCTAGCTAGCGGCAGCATGACACCCGCTCGGTGTAGCTCAAATGCACAATTGGGAAACGGTATTCGGAGCCAGAACGCCCGCACTCGCCGAGGGCGCGGTGTGGGAAAGAGTTGGGGTGGACCCCCTGTCGCTCCTTGACAAGGCCTCGGATAGGGCAAGGCTTGCCGGAATATATGAAGAGTACGCCGGCGTCGCGAAGCACTGGAGCCTGCCCATTGTGGTGTTTGCACCGACTTGGCGTGCCAATCGGGAGAACTCAAGGGCCGGAATGAACCAGAGGGCGGTTAATTTCGTGCGGCAGTTTTCAAAATCCGCCGGCGCGCTCATGGGTCCCCGCAATGACTGCTACCAACCCGCCGCGGCTTTGTCGCGCAAAGAAGCACGCGATTTCCATAAGTGGCAAGCGACCGAACTTGCCGATGCCGACTTCATTCTGGTTTCCACAATGCCCTCAATGAGCGAGGCCCTCGGCATCGCGGACGTGGTGACGGTCCCTTACCTGATTAGCTTTGTCATAACATCTCGGGGTGAGTTGCTCGATGGAACGCCCCTGCCGGACGCCATCTCCCAGATCGACTCCGCCGTAGAGAGAAGACCGGTCGGATATTGGATTAACTGCGTACATCCGAGGACTATCATGGATGGGCTGTCGGCGGCCGGAAAATCGGCAGTCATCGAGCGCATATTAGGCGTGCAGGGGAATACCTCGAACCTGGACCCGCGGTCATTCTCCACGACAGCGGACTTCCAAGGCGAATCTCCCGCCAGTTTTGCCGCAGCTATGATGGACATCTATCGCCGCTTCTCGATTTCGATCCTTGGCGGCTGCTGCGGGACTCGAAGGGAGCATTTGGCGGAGATCGCAAAACTCCTTGCAGAGGAAAAGGGGATCTCAGACGGACTGTAAGATGATCGCGGGCCGATCGCCGTGCGCGCCTTCGAGCGGCTTACGCAGGCGCTCGACCATCCGGCTCTCCTCACCATACCCGAAACGCACTGTCTGAAGTACCTGATTCTCGCGCTCGTCTAGCTCCTCCAGCCCTCAGTCGTAATCCAGGACGTATCTTTGACTCGATGCATGCCTGGCGATAGGGTTCCGCCCGCAGTATCGCCACTTCCACCGGACGACCAGTAGCGCTTTGCGAACCATCTTCGCTTCCGGCGGTGCGTGGCGAGAGCGTCATCGTTCTGTTCAATACCCAGGATGGGGTGGTGTTCTGATTCTCAGCCAGTTGTTCTTTTCAACATGCACTGACAGGCCAAAGTGCTGAGTTGATTCCGACTTCAGGGTCCGATATAGTCATATGTGGGCCCAAAGACGAAGCAAGTCGTAACAATTTCACGTCTCTCGCTCTGCTGCGGGCTGGCCCAGTTCGCAGGGAGCCCCAAGTAAGACAAATCAGGAGGCTTTTTTCTAATGCGTTCGAGTTCCAGTGAGTGGGGACAGCCGCGGAAGTGCGCCATGAGCGTGCTCCGGGCGTTCCTGGTCCTGTTTTCCATATTGATTCTGACGGCGCCCTTGATGGCTCAGGCTGAGCATCATGGCGGCGAGGCAAACCTGGTACTGCCCGACCTTGACCAGGCAACGTTTCTCGGAGGCTTCGGCGGACGGACGCTCTTGATGATCGGTCTGGCCGTCTGCGCCCTGGGATTCATTTTTGGGTTGACGATCTACGCCCGGCTGAAGAACATGGCCGTCCACAAGTCCATGCTTGAAGTCTCGGAGCTGATTTACGAGACTTGCAAGACGTACCTGTTGACCCAAGGCAAGTTCCTGCTCCTTCTGGAAGCGCTGATCGCTGTGATCATCATCTTCTACTTCGGATTCCTGCAGGGCTTCGAAGCAACCAGAGTGATCGTCATTCTGCTATTCAGCGTGGTCGGCATCTCCGGCAGTTTCCTCGTGGCGGCGTTCGGCATGCGCGTGAACACGTTCGCGAATTCCCGCACGGCATTCGCCAGCCTCACCGGCAAGCCGTTCCCCTGCTACAACATTCCGCTTCAGGCCGGCATGAGCATCGGCATGTTGCTGATCTCGATCGAACTGCTGATCATGCTGTTCATCCTGCTGTACGTGCCGGGTACGCTGGCTGGTCCGTGCTTCATCGGTTTCGCCATTGGTGAATCTCTTGGTGCGGCGGCCCTGCGTGTCGCGGGCGGCATCTTCACGAAGATTGCGGATATCGGCTCCGACCTGATGAAGATCGTCTTCAAGATCAAGGAAGACGACGCGCGCAATCCGGGCGTCATCGCGGACTGCACGGGCGACAACGCGGGCGATTCGGTTGGCCCATCGGCCGACGGTTTCGAGACCTACGGTGTGACCGGCGTGGCGTTGATCACCTTCATCCTGCTGGCTGTCAAGGAACCGCTGGTTCAAGTGCAGTTGCTGGTGTGGATCTTCGTCATGCGCATCATGATGATGATCGCTTCCGGTG
>JBDKSR010000519.1:0-1653 GCA_039680545.1 Bryobacteraceae bacterium
ATTCATCGAACCGGGCCCTTCACGTTAGTGACCGAATCTATTCACACCCGTAAGGAAATTTTTCACAATGGACATCCCACGAATATTCAACATCACTGAAAGTGCTCACCGCATCCACAACCCGATCACACCCGAAAAGCTCGCCACTCTGGGTGCGGCGCTGCGTCTGGAACCGGGGGCCCGGGTGCTCGACCTCGGAAGCGGTTCGGGGGAGATGCTGTGCACCTGGGCACGCGATCACGGCGTCACCGGCATCGGCATCGACATGTGCCAGTTATTCACCGAGCAAGCGAAACTCCGCGCTGAAAAACTCGGCGTCGCCCATCAAGTCAAGTTCATCCATGGCGATGCTGCGGGTTACGTCTCTGACGGGAAGGTCGGTGTGGCAGCCTGTGTCGGTGCCACTTGGATCGCCGGGGGAGTCGCCGGCACTATCGAGCTTCTGGCGCGGAGCCTGCGCACCGGAGGGATCATCCTCATCGGCGAGCCCTACTGGCGGCAGTTACCGCCGACGGAAGATGTTGCCAAGGGGTGTCTTGCCAACTCAATCTCCGACTTTCTCATGCTTCCAGAACTTCTCGCGTCTTTCGGCCACCTTGGTTATGACGTCGTTGAAATGGTTCTGGCTGACCAAGACGGCTGGGACAGATACGAGGCGGCCAAATGGTTCACCATGCGCCGATGGCTTGAAGCCAATCCCGACGACGAGCTGGCCAAAGAGGTTCGAGCCCAACTGACCTCGGAACCCGAGCGCTACGCCGCTTACACCCGTGAATACCTGGGCTGGGGTGTGTTCGCGCTGATGCCGCGGTGAGGCGTTGGCGCATCCGGCGGATCGTCAACGGCTGTGCCGCGCAACAGCTGGTGGCTCGCCGAGATGTGCGGCAGAACATGCGATCGCTGGCGGGCAGCCAGTGTTCTTTCAAAACGGGCTTGCACGTTGCCTCTCCCGAGGACCTCGTCGATCGGCTCAGTGTTCAACGGTGCTCCGTGGAACAGTCCGTCGGGAACGCGCTGCGTGGCGTTCCGGGCAGTAGAGACGGCGGAACGCCGCGGAGGACGTTCCCGACAGGTCTTGCGGGCACGAGGGCCGTTCACGGCCCTTTCCGCCGCAGGCGGTCTTAGGCCCGGCATTCATGCCGGGTTGACGGGGCACGCACGCATGGGGGCTTCACCCTATCACGTGGAGGCCCGTTTACGGGCGTTCTCGCCGTGGTCGGCTTGAGCCTAGGCGTCGTCCTGCGTGATCCGTTCCAGCCGTTCGCGGATCGAGCCCTGTTGGTGATGCTGTCGCTGGTTGCGGATGTACTCGCAGACCCACTTCAGATTGCCGGTCCCAAAACTCACCACGCCGTAGCCGGTCTGCCACTGGAGGATCTTGCTGTGCATCCCCAGCTTCTGGTTGACGTCGTGGGACGACGCGCCTT
Source organism: Bryobacteraceae bacterium (assembly GCA_039680545.1). Taxonomy (GTDB): domain Bacteria; phylum Acidobacteriota; class Terriglobia; order Bryobacterales; family Bryobacteraceae; genus JAEHDI01. The sequence continues at coordinate 1,428 of JBDKSR010000519.1, forward strand.
TGAGTTGCCCGATCAGTTCGCTGATGTGCACGGTGGGCTGGATCGTCACCGCCAAATGCACATGGGTCTCCGTGCCGCCGATCTCATGGACGAACACGCCATCGGTGTTGATGATCTTCTGCCGCAGCTCGCGGTGCGCCAACGGTTCGATCTCCGGCTTGAGCAGCGGCAGGCTATCCTTCGCGTGCCAGACGATGTGCAGATTGATCTCGCTGTAGTAGTTGCG
>JBDKSR010000520.1:0-7492 GCA_039680545.1 Bryobacteraceae bacterium
TATCGAGTCTTCGGATGACCATGAAATGCTGTGTGAAAACCAGCGGCCAGAGCGTTTTTTGAAATACGACTTCGCCCCGGTCACATATGGCGTCGAGTATTTCCTTCGGGTGCAGCGGGCGCTCGTCGGGGAAACGCCAGACTCCCATCCACTCCGCCAGGAACCGCGCTGCACGATAAAGGAAGGTCGGCGTGGGGAAAGAAACGATGGCGTAGCCGCCGGGATTGAGAAAATCGAAGTGAGCCAGAATCGCTTTGCGGGTCCCCGGCGGATCGAAGTGCTCAACCAGCCCGACGCTGAAGACGGCGTCCGCCCGCACATCCAGTGAAAGATTCAGGACGTCACCCTCGTGGAACAGGACATTCTGATCCCCGCCGAGCCGCTCGCGCAGCAGGCCGAGCCCGTGCTGATTGGTGTCGACGACGTGATAGGCGCGGGGCTGAAAGACCTTGAGAATCGAATCAAGGAAGCAACTGTTCCCGCCGCCCAACTCCATGAGCGTCTTGCCGCCTGAAGCGCTGAAGCCCGCGTGTCTCCTCAGCGCGGATCGAAGCACCGCAGCGGTGTACTTTCGGGCGAGCTTCGCGGTGAACAGAGTCGAGTCGTAATACCTGTCCCAGTCCGTGGCCGAGCCGCTCTGCTTGCGCCGCGTGAAGACGAAGTCCCGCTGCACAAGGAAACTCACGAAAAAGAGCAGGGTTTCTACTGAAATCTTCGCCACGATGACGCTGACCGGGAGCACGGAGCAGACAACGCGGATCAAGCCGTAGGAGACGAGGCCGGACGCGATCACCAGGAGCAAATATCTCGGCAGTAGCACACGGTGGCGCTCGTGAGAAAGGAAGACAGCCTTGCGAGCCGCACTGTAATTGAAGAGGACTGCGGCGGTCCGGCCGATCGCCTGCGCGAGGAACACCGTGCCGAGCCATCCGAAGGCAAAGTAAAAGACCAGATTGTCCACCAGCGTAGTGACGAGCGAGAGCGCGCTGAACCGCAGCAGGACGAAACCGATTCGCATCGAGTCCCGGATAGGGTTGAAGTGCGATTGTTCGTTGCGTTGCAGATAGACGGTCCGGATCGGCTGCTCCACGACAGCGCAGCCGTTGTGCTTGCACGCGAGGAGCATATCCAGCTCGAACTCGTAGCGGGCGGAGGCCATCCCGAGCAGATGAGGGATCAGTGCTCGCGGGATTCCGCGCAGACCGGTCTGTGTATCAACGAGTTTGATCCCCGCCAATAGATGCACCGCCACGCGGAAGAACTTATTGCCGATTCTGCTTCGAAGAGGAACCCGCCCCTCGAACTGTCTCACGCCCAGGATCAGGTGTTCCGGTTGCCGGGCCAGGGAATCGGCGACACCAAGGATGTCTTCGACCAGATGCTGGCCATCGGCATCGGCCGTGATGACACCAGTGCAATCGGGCAGCAAAGCGAGTGCGCAACTGATCCCGCTTCGCAGCGCCGCGCCTTTTCCTACGTTTGTCCTGTGCCGCAACAGATGGACGCTTGTTGGGCCACAGCAGTCGTTGAAGACTCGCGCGTACGCAGAGCTGCTCCCGTCATCGACAACCACGATCGAATGAAAGCCTTCGGCTGCCAGCCGGGTCACCAGATCGACCAGTTCGCGCCCAGGACGGAGTGCGGGTATGACAATAGCTTGCCGCTGCCGGTCTGTGCGTACGGTTTTAGTCGACGCCCCGGGCATTCTGCATCATTATAGGGCTTGCGCCAGCCAGAGGTGAATTTTTCTTAACTTTACTTACTGCTGAGTACGTCGACCAAGTCGCTGAAAACGCCGTAAGCCGTCTGCTCGACGGTGGGGGCGATGGAAACCGTTCCGATCGTGCCCATCAGGTCCGTATGCAGCAGCAACAGGTTAGAAGTGCCTCGGACCGTGGCGAGTATGTCGTTTTCTTCGACGACCTCGGCGCGAACGCGCAGTTTAACGCCCTCGTGATTCCGGCGGGCGCGGCTAACCAGGCGGACCGTCTTGCCCTTGGCCGCCAACTCAGCCATTCTTTCCGGGGTGAGACGGGCGATGCCTCGTGTGTCCACTTGTTGCGGAGTAATGCGCGCATCCATGAGAACATTCGCGAGCGCGGCGGTCTTGGCGGCCGAGTCCCACCCATCGATGTCGAAGCGTGCGTCTGCCTCGGTGATGCCCAGGCGTTGTGCTTCTTCGATGCCCTCCTCCATACTTTTTCCCGCGCGCATGGCCTCAATCACGATCTTCGTGGTCGAGTTCAGCACTCCAGTAAAGCCGAGGACATGCACTCCGGGCAGCGTGTGCCGCACCATGTTGAACACAGGCGCGCCGTCCATCACAGTGGATTCGAACCGGAACAGCACCCGGGAGTGCGCCGCCTCCGCGCGCAGCAGGTGGTAGGCGTGCGCGATGGGGCCTTTGTTCGCCGTCACGACGTGAAGCCGCCGTGCGAATGCGGCGCGGATGTGAGAGATGGCCGGTTCGCCGGTGGCGGGGTTCAGCGGTGTCAGTTCCACCATGACGTCGGCCCCGGCGCGGGAGAGGAACTCATCGATACTTGCCGCCGGGGGGCCAAAGGCGGGATCCGGCGGAAGACCATCGGGGTCGTAGGCGGTCCCGTGATGGGCCGTATGAATAGCGACGATGCGAAGTGGAAACGAATGCCGCTGATGTTCGATCAGGCGAGCGAGCGGGCGGCCGACGTTTCCAAATCCGACAAGAGCGATTTTCAAAATTCCATTGTCTCGATCAGGGAATTGAGTTCCGATTCCAGCGTGGCTTTCTTCTTCCGCAATTCTCCGATGCGGTCCCGCAACGAGGCAATCTGCGATTCGTTCGCGGCAAGCTGACGCGCGTAGGTCTGTACCTGCTCCTGCTGCCCCGTCACCATCCGCAGGCTGTTGATGTTCTGGCGAAGCCGTTCCTGATCGCGGTTCAGGTCGCTCGACTCCATTTGGGCGTCGTTGATCGCCCTGTCGGCGTCCGCGACCTGGCGCTTGAGACTCGCCAATTGCTCAAGACTTTTTCGCGTTGCCGCCGGGAGTTCCTTGTTTTGCAGGAAGCTTGCCAGAACGTCGGGGGTCAGGTTCGTGACCGCGAACACGTTCTCCAGGATCCGTTCTTCGACGACAGGGAATTTTTCCGTCGCGCCCGGCGCCAATTTCACCTCAAAACGATAGGCCGAAGTCGTTGTTTCGGCCGGTTTTGCGTCAATCAGCTTGTAGTTGGGGCGGATCGGATGCTCCACGATCAGAGCCTTGGCCTTCTGTTCCACGTTCCGGACTGTGTATGTGCGAGTCTCCCGAATGGCGTGGCGGGCGGTAAGTACCCCGCGGCGGAAGTGAACCTCACGCAGGTCGTCCCGGCCGGAGTCGAGCTTCGTCGTGATGCGCGTACCAAGGTCCACGCCGTAGCTGACCAGACGTTTGTCAGACGATTTCAGCGTCTCCATGAGTGCCTCGCCTCCGTACGCTCCCGCGTCGAAGACAGTGACCGGCCCGCCGTCGAGGGTCTTGCCCGTGTTGTTCGTGAGCTCGACGGCGTTAGACGGATGCACGGAGGAAGAATCGGCGTAAATCAGCAGCTTGCGCGCAGTGATTCGCTGCTGAAGGAAGGGAAGCATGGCCGATTCGCCTTTGCGAACAGTGACCGGCGTCGCAAAGCCATACTCGAACAGCTCGCCGAGTTCGCGTCCCTCTATTCCGGTGACGCTGCTGGCGATTTCGCTCCGTGCAACCATTGCCTCTTCGGGGGCGGGCGCCGCCATCGCGCCGAACCTGGTGCCATCTCGGAGAGCTTTCTGTCTGGCGGCTGGTTGGGAAGACACTATTCCACCAATGACGCCTCCGATCGCTCCTCCGGCTACACCGCCGACTACTCCAACTCCTCCTTCGTGGAGGGCGGGCGCCTGGGCCTTATCCTCGGGCAGCTCGGCCACGGGACGTGTGACATAGCGCGGCTCGTAGAGATGGCTTATGAAGGAGATGGGGCGCCCGGAGACGAGCGAAAGCTGAACCTTGCTCCAGTCGTCACCCGTGACGTTGTCAACGATGGCCCAACCTTCGAGAAGCGGCTCGCCGCTGGAGGCGAACGACAGGCGGTAGCTCGACTTCCACACTGGAACCGGGATGATATAGCCGGCGATCAGCTTGCGCACCTGAGAGTCGGAGGAATCGATATAGACGCTGCGCTTTTCCCTGGACCGCGCACCTGTGAGGGCCGCGAGGTATTCCCGAAGTTGCTGCTGCAATTCGGCATCCTGGAGGCGGAGTTCGCTCGCCCCGGATAGATCCAGCGTCCGCAACACGCCCGTGTCGAGGAGCAAGGTAATCTGCTGGCGTTCCGGTTGTGTCTCCGTGGCGGGGGAAAGACGCGCGCCGACGATCGCTCCCGCGACGGTCTCGGGACCGAACCGGAGCTCGACGCGGGCTCCCTTCAATGAGTCAAGGAAAACGCTCAGCGGCTTGTGGTCGCCGATGTTGAATGGAAACTCGGAGAGCTTGCGCGAGAGCGGTTCGCTCGAATCATAGCGAACCCCGGAGATCTTGTTGCCCGTGGTATCCGAGATCGTCAAGGACTTCAGCATGTCGTCCATCTCGGACGCTTTGAAGTCGAGCCGGGCAGCCTCGCCGGGGCGAAGCTCGCCGGAGCGCTCGAAATAGCCCACACCATGCTTGTACAGGACCACGCGGCGCACAGGAAGCTCAGCGGCGGAAATCTGCAGCAGGAAGGCAAGGAGAAGCAGCAAAGAGCGTGTCATCGGTCCTCCTGGGGAGTAGAGATGCCGCCAAGCGGCATTTTGTTCCACCCAAACATCCCCATGTTCCAAGGATAGCCGTCCGGGCGCAACGTTGCTTGACATGGTGGGAGCACGCGAGTCAGACTTTGAAAGTTAACCACGGAGGGCGCTTGTACCATCGACTTCTGCCGCTATTACTGATTCTGTCTGCTATCGCGGCCTTGGCGCAGAATGCCGAGGACAATGGCCCCGCGATTGTGAGCAGGGGTGTGGACCCGGCATACGGGGCCGGCTCCGGCCAGGTGCAGATACGGCCGTACGTCGGCGTGAGCGGCGTTTACGACACCGCATTGACGCCGGTATCAATCACCCCTGAGGGAGAAGTCCCGGAGAAGGATGGCTATGGAGCCGAGGTTGACTTTGGCGCAAAAGGCTATCACTCGTGGCGGAACACGGTTCTGGGGCTCGACTATCGGGGCGCCGTGCATCACTATACGGATGCAAGTTACTATGACGGTACCGATCAGGCGATAAACCTGGGGCTCACTCATAAAGTCTCACCGAACGTGTCCTTCTCGCTCCGTGAGGCGGCAGGAACTCTTTCGCACGGCTCTACGATGTCGACCGGCGCGGATTATACCGGTGTCGAGACGCCTCAGAACGAAATGTTCGAGAACCGGACCCACTACCTGACGTCGATGGGCGATCTGAAACTTACGAAGGGCGGCCGCCTGTCGTTCAACCTTGGCGGCAGCGGGACGATCGTGCGGCGGCGCTCCGAATCGTTGAGCAGCATGAGCGGATGGAGCGGGCGGGGCGACGTCGCGTACCGGATCGGCCGCCGTCATACAATCGGGTTCGACTACAGCTACGATCATTACGAATATACGCAAGGGCGTGGGAATTCGGACATTCACAGCGTGGCGCTGGATTGGTCCTCACGCTTCGGGCGATCGTGGGAATTGGGCCTTCGCGCGGGCGGCGCTCGCGTGGAAACGATGGGGACGACGCAGATTGCGCTTGACCCGATCCTCGCCATCCTCCTCGGGCAGAGCAGTCTTACCTTGCAGTACTACAACAGGAACTACACACCGAGCGCGGATGCGCGGCTGACGCGTGAATTCCGGCGCGCCAGGCTTTCATTCGGTTACCATCGCGGCACGGCTTCGGGGAACGACCTCTATATGACCTCCCGCGAGGAATCCGGCACTGCCGGCTTCACCTATACGGCTCTTAGGAAGTGGCACTTCTCGCTGTCAGGTGACTACACCACTTACCACAGTTACGGGCAGAATCTCGGAATGTACCAGTCGTATCGTGGCGGGGGCGGGGTAACGTATCAGTTGGCGTCCGCATGGCACCTCACGGCGCGGTTCGATACGCGGAGATATGACGTGAATGACGCGAGATTCAAGCGGCTTCAACACCGCGTATCGCTCGGGATCGCGTTCAGCCCGGGCGAGTTTCCGCTTTCTCTCTGGTAGAAGATGCCAGAATCGCATCCCAATGTGCGCATCCTCGCGGTTGACGACGAAGTCGCTCTGTTGGAACTCCTCTCGGTTTTTCTGAACCGGCTGGGCTACGAGGTGGAGACGTTCTCGAGTGCGCGGGAGGCTCTGGCGCGTTTCTCCTCCGATCCCGGCGCGTTCTCCGTTGTCATGGCTGACCTGAACATGCCCGATATGCCCGGGGAGGAACTGCTGGAAGCGCTATTCCAGCGGGATCCGTCGGTTCGCGTCCTTGTGTGCAGTGGTTCGTGTATGGGGAGCTTCGTGAAGGTTCCCGGAATAGAGCAGCGGGTCCGGTTCCTGCAGAAGCCGTTCATGCCGAAGATGCTGGATGATGCTATCCGCGGCCTGCTCGATGATCCCGGCGAGCGCTAACCAGCCGGACACCCGATTTTACCGGCTATCCGAATTCACATCGGCGCCTTCCTGCCTAGTACAATGATGTTCTTCAATTTCCGTTAGGGGGCCGTAGTTTTGCGCCGATTTTTCCTCACTCTCATCGCCGCGTGTGTGCTTCAGGCCGCGGTGCCAACACCCGAAAGCCACTTTAGGCACACGATGGGCGCCGATCGGACGGTGCTCGATTGGGACCGGGTCGTTTCATACTTCCAGACGCTCGCGCGGACGAGTAATCGAATTACAGTTCGGGAACTGGGTAAGACTACGGAAGGGCGTCCCTTCATCGCCGCCTGGATTTCTTCCCCGGACACGCTTCGCCGTCTCGATCATTACCGCTCCATCCAGGAAAAACTTGCCGATCCACGGCGGGTAGACGCGAGCCGTGCGGAGCCGCTCATCGCTCAAGGCAAGGCGGTGGTGATGATCACGTGCTCGATCCATGCAAACGAAATAGGATCGAGCCACACGGCGGTCGAGTTTGCCTGGAAATTACTCACCGAAGACAGTCCAAGCGTCCGCGCCATTCTCGACAACGTCATCCTCGTCCTCGTGCCCTCGCTGAATCCGGACGGGATGGACCTCGTTACCGGCTGGTATCGCAAAACGTTAGGCACACCGTTTGAAGGCACGCTGCCTCCGCGCCTCTATCAGAAGTACACCGGACACGACAACAATCGTGACTGGTACATCTTCTCCCAGCAGGAAACCCGCGAGGCCGTCTCCCAGTTGCACAACGTCTGGCATCCGCATATCGTCTATGACGTTCACCAACAGGGCCCGAGTGCTTCGCGGATGTTCATTCCGCCGTGGCTCGATCCTATCGAACCGAACATCGACCCCGTGATCGTCCAACAGTGCAAC
>JBDKSR010000521.1:0-1984 GCA_039680545.1 Bryobacteraceae bacterium
ATTGACTCAACATCCTCTGACTGTTGAGCCGCTCTATTTTGACCCGAGCGGAAAATCAGTCTAGCACAATTCTCCACAACCGCGAGCTCAGGTTGAGGAAAAATTTCTCTTTTAGAATCAATCACTAGCAGACATATAAAACAAACTGTTCAAGTCCTGTTACAAACGCGTGAATGTTTGGAACACGATCGGTTCCGAATGTCGTTTTGGCACGGCGGAAGTGAGTCCTAGGGTCACGGGGAGCCTGAACCAGGCAAATTGACAGACCGTACTCTGTCGAGAGAAAATACAAGCTAGGCACGCGGGAGTAACTCAGCTGGTAGAGTGCAACCTTGCCAAGGTTGATGTCGCGGGTTCGAATCCCGTCTCCCGCTCCATACCTCAGAAGTTCTTCCTGGATTCGATTCCCACAACGCAGGCACAGCAACGATCCGTTTAGCCTGCATCCTTCAAAACACCGCCAGGAGTGCAGTTGCCATTGATGGGGCATCACTGCAAGCTCGCCAGATCCACGAATCGTATTATCTAAAGATGCAGCAGCGCGGTCATGCTGCGTTGCGAGGCCTGTCGAACCATAGGCTCAGCGATATCCCGCAAGGTTGTCCAGTCCAGGCTGCTTCCGAGCTCGCTATCCGAACCGGCAGCCAGATTGGAGCCTCCCCAGATCTTTTCGTTCGGCAGGTCTTCAGCCGCCTGGAACGCCTGAATGAGTTCAGTGACCTGAAAGACGTCCTCATCGTATGGAGAACCACGAATCACGCTGTACGTATACCTACCGTTCGGCCGTTTACAGACGAGGCTGATCAGATTGGTGTGGCCTTGCGCAGCGAGCACCAGCCTGGAGTTCGGATCACCTTGCTCATCGGCAATCGCAAAGTTGTAGGGCGAGGCGTAAAGAATTTCAGGCTTCGCAACGATCGGGGTCGTACCGGCGTTGCCGTGCAGGAGATTCAGTAAACGGTCACACACTGCCCAGATCGTCTCTTCAACCAGACCCTCGTCTTCGATCGTTTTCCCGCGCATCCTCTGCTGCCGGTACGGTTCAAAGACCCAAGTGAAGTGGTTCTTGACGAGTTCATCCAAATTGACCGGATATAAGCCGCCGCAAACATCGATCTTGTTGTTGTACTGAACGATCCATCGCAGCAGCGGCTCTCCCTCCGCCCGTTCCAGCCGTTCGTGATATTCGAGGACGAAGGCGGTGAGGCAGACGTCCTGGTCCGCATTCCATACGTAGACAGGCACGGGCCGGCGGTGTTGCAGCCATCTCTCCATGAGGCGGCCCTGGCGGACGGCGATGTATGCCTGCATCGCCGCGCTCATCGTGACCTCGCGAATCACACCAATGTGATGGTCCAGATGGACGTAGTGCCCGCGGTGTCCCGGGAGGTCGTCAATCACCTCGATGCCGATTGAATACTCCGGAGCCTCGCGCATGAAATGGTCCCAACTCGCGAAGCGCTTGGGCGACACTCGCAGGTCGATGTTTTGAAACCCAGTCTCGTTCACCGTCCCCATAGATTCTTTGCCGCCATTATCATCTCATCGCTTCCGGAGCGAACGGCACGCAGCCGTAGACCGCCAACCGACCGAGCCATTGTGCGTCCATTGAGACAACGAGTCAAGGACCAGACCGGTTTCGGCCAGGATTCTCATACTGTGGGCGCCCACCCAAAACGGGACATAAGAAATCACCCCTCCGTAAATATTTTCGCTCACCGGCGGGGTGGTTAGGCGAAGACCCGATTCGCACGCTTGTCCCAGGGTGCTACTTCGGTTAGGAGTTCCATAACAAAACAGCAAGGGATGGGACCTCGCAATGGCCTTCGTCCTTATATATGATTCGGCTTCCTCTGCCCAAGATGTGCGATGGACGGCGCCAACCTCCTTATAACAGACGACGTTACGCAAGTGCGCGAGGTGTTCGCCGAAGATCGGGCGTCCCGTTGGAAATACATTATCTCTATGTTCAGCTCGATCCTGG
>JBDKSR010000522.1:0-2431 GCA_039680545.1 Bryobacteraceae bacterium
TCTTGCCAACACATTTGTTGTGTACATGTCGCCGTGTTTGAGATCCCATCCGTTAGGATTGGGAATATCCGCGAGCGTCAGTGATAGGCGGGCAATCTCGAGGGCAAAGTCGTCCATCTCAATGCCATGGATATGGGTTTTCAGATAATCGTGGGTTTTGCGGTCAGTCTCACCTTGCATTTCCAGTCGCAGCATACGCATGGCGGCCAACAGAAACGGCGCGTGGCCGCATGCGGGCTCAAAGACATGCCGAGCTTCTTGCGGAATGTCGCAAATCCAGTCATAGAGCTGCCAGACGATGTAGTCCACCAAATACGGAGGAGTCGCATGAATTCCAAGCTTCTTGCGGAGGTCTTTGTTGACCAGGGTGTGTTCATAGACGTATGCGAGCGATTCGGGCGACACGACACGCACGCTGCCATATGCCGATACCAAGTGGCCCGCCGCCTTAAGTGCCGTCCTCCACTCGGGTGAGAGCCTCGTGTCGCCGTCAGCGGCATTGTAGTGCTTCGTCACGGCACTCAGGACTTTATCAATATCCTGAAGATCGATTTTACCGAAATCGCCGACGTTCTTATCCTTAAGGATCTTCCCCGCTAGGAGTCGGAAGACGCGAGTAAACACGTCACGGAGTATCGCCTTGCTTGGATTGCTTCGGCCAAGGCCCTGGAGTGTGGCCCGTGTCATGTCCTCTACGAGTGTGCCCAGCTTCTCGCCTGCTTCGGCCCGGAGCAAGGGCATGAGTCCTACGTCCACGAAGTCCAGCTGTTTTGCACCGGGCATGCGTCCCAGCACCTTGGCCCGGTAGACACTCTCGGGGAGGAGATCGGCCCTGTGCTCTCGTATCAAAGTGTCAAACTGATCAACGGGTCTGGAGTCAAACAGCGTTGGCGTTGTGCTGTGCTGGGTCCACCATTCAACTGTCCCGTTCCGGCATACCCATACTACGGGCGCACCCAACTGGCGGCATGCTTTGACAGCATCCTCTGAATTGTCAGATGCCGCCGTGACGGCAATGCAGGCCGAATCGAAGTCCCAGGGTTTGCTGGCGAAACCGACAAGCGGGAAAACGTCGTCGCCCACTCGGAATTCTGTCCCCAGACGTTTCCCGGAGTAGCCGCATTCCTCGATGAGCGGTCTCAACGCGGCAACAGAATGTGCGGATCTGGTCACGGCTGCGATACCCTTCCTGACATCGTACGGAACGAGAACACGATACCTTCGGCAAGCTCTGTCCCGATTGTACCAGAAACAGCATTCAACAGGGAACAAGTCATTATACGGAAAACAGGCCGGAGGTGCGGCATCGCAACTTCGCAGTTCACAGCGGAGAAGCCGCTTCCACCGCCGTTGCCTGCGATCCACTTGATTAGAGCGAACACAGGGGCCGGCCCCTACGGGTGCGGATTCGGGACAAAGCCATGTCGTCTCGGATGATGTGTTCGTAATAGTTGCGCTGCCAGAGCCGGCCGGGGAAGGGCGGCCAGCCGTGACGTTTGACGCCGTCGGCGTATCGGTTCGTGGTCAGCGATTTGAACCGGTGGACCACGTCGGACAGGGACAATCGCGGTGGTTTCGTAGGGGCAACCCCCCGTGGTTGCCCTTCTTCGGGGTTGGAATCATCGCAAGTAGGGCGGGCGGAAAGAGGGCAGCCACGGGGGCCTGCCCCTACGGACAACACGATGATCCCGTGAATGTGCTTGGGCATGACGATGAATGCATCCGTTTCAACGCCGGGGTAATGGCGGGGCAACTCGTCCCACGCTGTCTGCGCCATGCGGCCCGACTCGTTCAATCGCATGGCCCCATCGACGATTTCGCCGAGAAGACACAAATGCCCCTCCGTGCAGACGGTGACGAAATGAGCTCCCCCCTGAGAATAGTCGTAATCCGCCAACCGGATCGATCGCCGATGATGGATGTCCGGATTGTACGCCATCTCGCCCTCCGCAGTCCTGTCGGGAGTGGAGGATGCGCGGCTCTTCGTGTGAAAGGGCACCGTCGACGTTCGCTCGGGTCAAGGCGTCGATACGGGTGTAGTGACGTGCTTTGCCCGCGTCCAGGAGCGGTGTGCGAGGCACACCCTATCGCTGGCGCGTCTGCCAGCGTTCTTCCGCATCTACGCTTCTACGCATCCACGCTTCTACTTCTTCTGTCCCGGCTGCTTGGGGGCCGGGGCGTACCACGCGATGCACTCGTAGCGCCAGATCTTGGACATCTCTTTGATCATCGTGTCCTTGGTCTGCTCGTCCATCGTGTAGAAGTGCTGCTGGAGGGTCTCGGACCAGAAGCGATAGACCGGCCGGGCGCCCGCGGGCTGCTGGCCCTCGGGGTACGCGAAGAACGCGATGCCTTGGTATTTCCAGGCGTTCGGCTGCGTGTCGAGGAGCTTGTACTTCTCTTCCTCGCTGATGGTGCAGAAATGGCGCCT
>JBDKSR010000523.1:0-9584 GCA_039680545.1 Bryobacteraceae bacterium
AGCCAGATGCTCCTCGACAGCAGCCTTCTGCGCCGCATCGAGCGTTCCGTCGATGTAATCGCAAAGCAACTGATCCAGTTCCGCGCAGTTCATATGACTATCCTCTGTCTGCGCAGTATGCGCGCCAGCTCCGCACGCCCCCGGTTAAGCCGGCTCTTGACTGTGCCCTCAGGCACATTCAGTGTCTGTGCGATCTCGCGGTACTCCAGTTCCTCCAAATCTCGTAAAATCACCGTTTCACGTAGCTCCGGAGAGAGTTTCTGAAGAGCTCCCTGAAGCGCTTCGCCCGCCTCCCGCCCGGCAAGCATACTGTCCGCGCGGGTGGTGACGGACGCTCGTTCCTCGATCACCCCCAACTGCTCTTCGAGAGCGTCCGTTACCCGGTCAGACCGGGTACGCCGATAATGATCAATGAGAAGATTCCGGGTCAGCCTCGTCAACCACGTGCCGAAAGACCCTTCACCTGAACGGAAACTCTTCAACGTCCGGAATACTCGCAAAAACACTTCCTGCGTGAGGTCTTGGGCCTGCGACTCGCTGCCAGTGAACCGGTAGCAGAGTGAGTAGACACGACGCGTATAGACCTTCGTCATTTCTTCCCAGGCGGCATCCTCGCCGCTGAGACAGCGCTCTACCAAATTAGCGTCGAAATCCAAGCCGTTACCCACATCTGCCAGGCCGCCACACGTACCGAAGTGGGCGGACTCTGTTGATCCTGAGCCGTACGTCCACGGTGCCGAGATTTTCGCGGACTGGGCAAGGGCTGCCACAACTCACCTCGCGACAACCCTCCGCGAAGGACATTGGATATTAATAAATCTTCATCAAACGCCTTCGTTTTGGGCTTCCAGTAGAAGAAACGAGGCTTTATGATGATAAGTTCGCGGAAACCCATGGGGCGTTATCTGTTTTCTAATTCTAGCCCCGGTTGTTAGGATTGAGAAGCCAGCAGGAGGGCATATCAAGAAAAAGACACGGGCCCGCTGGGTCTTGAGTTTGGCCGCGCTCGCGATACTGATTGCACTCCTGTTTCGTTGGCGGCACGAGGGATTCGACTGGTCCCTATTTGCGACGACTTTCAGGCGGCTTAATCCTGGTTGGCTCCTGGCGGCCACGGTGCTTGGCCTTGCAACGTACTATGGACGGGTTTTGCGCTGGGCGGTCCTTATGCGCCCTGTTTGCTCCCGGCCGAACCTGTGGGGACTGTTTTCGGCAACCGCGATCGGTTTCAGCGCGATCGTAGTCTTCGGCCGTCCTGGGGAGATTGTCCGTCCCTATCTGATATCCCTGAGAGAGCGCGTGCCGTTCTCCTCGCAAGCTGCCGCGTGGCTGCTCGAACGTATGTACGACATGCTGGCGGCCCTCCTCATCTTTGGAATTGCCCTATCTCAAGTCGAAAAATCGGGTGCCAATCTCTCTCCTGCGTTCGCATTTGCCCTCGAAGCGGGCGGCAGGACCGCCGCAGTGATCGGATTTACCTGCCTTGCCATACTGCTGTTGCTCCGGCAGTTTGCTGAGCCGGCGCGAAAACGTCTTACGGACGCTCTCAAAGTGCTCCCCGAGAAGTGGCACAAAGGTGCCGAGGAACTAGTCTGCGAATTCGTGAGGGGGATCCAGTCCACACGGGATCTTCCATCGCTCATCTTGACCTTGTTCTATACAGCCCTGGAGTGGGCACTGATCGCGGCGTGCTATATTGCACTTTTCCGGGCGTTTCCTGGCCTATCCTCGTTCAATATCCGGGATATCCTCATCTTCATGGGCTTCGTCTCGTTCGGAAGCGTGTTACAACTCCCCGGAATCGGGGGCGGGATGCAGCTCGTCGCGATGGTCGTACTTACTGAATTGTTTCGTGTGCCGCTCGAACTGGCGACGGGAATGGCATTGCTGATCTGGCTCTTTACATTTGTCGTAATTCTGCCGGTTGGTGCTTTTATGCTTTGCCATGAGGGCCTGACTTGGCAGAAAATCAAGCTGATGGAGGATCGCGCCACGCTATGATCTGTCCCTTCTGTGGCCACCGCCACGACCGGGTCATCGATTCGCGCGAAAGTAAGGAAGGTGAGGTAATCCGGCGGCGCCGGCAATGCCTCGCATGCGAGCGCCGGTTCACGACCTATGAGCGGATCGACGAAGTCCCGTACGTCGTGGTGAAGAAGGATGGCCGCCGTGAGAAGTTCGACCGGCAGAAGGTCCTGGCCGGCCTTCTGAAAGCCTGCGAAAAGCGGCCCGTCGCCATGGCCAGATTGGCGGAAATTGTTGATAGCGTGGAGTCTAGGCTTGCCGAGAGTGCAGACCGTGAGCTATCTACTATGGAAATAGGAGAAATGCTGATTGAGCGGCTTCGCGCCCTTGATAAGATCGCGTATGTCCGGTTCGCCTCGGTCTATCGCGACTTTCAGGATGTTGAAGATTACCTCAGTGAATTGAAGAACTTAATGCTCCAGAAGCGTTCCTAGGGGCCAGGTCCGCCCACTGTCATTTCATTAGATTTCCACCCTGGGCTGTAACCTGCGTCGACTTCCAACATCTAAATACTAGGGATATTAACTTTGGAAGGGATTGATGATATACTGAGGTCGATGCCCTCATCGCCGGGCGCTGCAATGAGCGTTGGAGCGTGCCGACGGACCCAGTATAGCCAAGAATTATTGCGATCCCTTTAATTTCTCGCGCCATTCTTGCGCGGGGAGGTGAGCCCCAAGTGGATCATTTCGAAGATCATTACCTATCAGACAGCCACGAACCCATTAATCTTCCTTTCGAAGAGGATACGAAGTTTTTTGATCCCGAGGAAGCGCATGAGGTTGACGACCTCCACGCCACGCAACACGTGGAAGAGTCGATCTACACGGACGATCCGGTCCGCGTGTATCTCCGCGAGATGGGTGCCGTACCGCTGCTGACCCGCGAGGGTGAGGTTGATCTTGCGCGCCGCATGGAACGCGGCAAGCTGCGGATGCAAAAGGCGATAAGCCGCTCCGCACTCGTGCAGAGATTCGTTGTTGATCTTGCCGAGAAAATTCGGCAGGAAGGCGAAGAATTGGACGGTTGGGTGGACTTCGGCGATTTCGAAGAAGGCACCCCAGCAGAAGCAAAGCGCAGGACCGAAATTACACAGCTTTTCGGAGTTGTGGCGGGTTTCTATAAGAAACAGCAGCAGTTGGCGGACAAGGTCGCCACAATCGCGCCATCCAACAAGAAACTGTTGCGCCGCTGGACCGGCAAGCTAAATCGTTGCAAAGTAGAAACTTCCCGATCAATCCGGAACATTCCGTTCCAGCTCTACCGGTGGAAGTGCTTCACCCGCGACATTGAACAGGTCACGGACGAGTTGGCGCATCTTGAGGCGGAACTCAGGAAATCGGACGGGAGAAACGGGTCGAACGGGACAGCGCAGGTTCGCGAACTGAAGCGGGAAATCCGTAAGCGGGAAGCCGCTGCCGGCGCGCCACTTGCCGACCTGCGGCACACGTTGCACGTCATCCGCCACGGCGAACTCGAGGCGGAACGGGCGAAAAAGGACCTGGTCGAGGCCAACCTTCGTCTGGTGGTTTCCGTGGCAAAGAAGTACGTGAACCGTGGTCTGCACCTCCTGGACCTCATCCAGGAAGGCAACATCGGCTTGATGCGCGCCGCGGACAAGTTTGAATACCGACGCGGCTACAAGTTCTCGACGTACGCCACGTGGTGGATCCGCCAGGCGATCACACGGGCTATCGCTGACCAGTCGCGAACCATCCGCATTCCGGTGCACATGAACGAGAGCATGAACAAGTTCCTGCGCGCTAACCGCGAGTTGGAGAAGGAACTTGGCCGTGCTCCGACGAATGACGAGATCAGCCGGCGGATGGACATCCCTGTCGAGAAGGTTCAGAAGCTGAAGACGATCTCCCGTGACCCCGTGTCCCTCGAGACACCGGTTGGCCGCGACGGAGAGTCCGCGCTTGGCGACCTCATCGAAGACCGCTGGATCGGTTCCCCTGTTGACACGGTGATCGAAACCAACGTCCGGGATGAGACGGCGAACATCCTGAAGACCCTATCCCCGAAGGAGGAGAAGGTCATCCGCCTCCGCTTCGGGATCGGATGCGAGCGGGAACACACACTCGAAGAGATCGGTCAGGAGTTTGACGTGACGCGTGAGCGCATACGGCAGATCGAGGCAAAGGCTCTCCGCCAGTTGCGCTCTCCGGAACGGGCCCGGCACCTGCGGGCTTTGCTCGCCGCGCGATAGTTAACTAGTTTTCTTCCCCACACAAAAATGGGCCGGGCGAACCCGGCCCATTCCAAAGAAGAATAACGCTACCAGTTGAGGTGTAGCACGAGCTTGAGGAACCTCGGCAGGTTTCGCTGTGTCGGGTTCAGCTGGCCGAACGAGCTACTGGTCACGTCCGTCGAAGCCATGTTGGCGAACCACGGATGGTTCGCAGCATTCACCATTTCAAAGCGGAACTGCAGCTTCACAGTCTCCTGAATCGGGAATGTCTTCGAAACCGAAGCATCTAGATTCTTGTAGCCGGGCCGCCGGACATCGCTGAAACGCGTCGGGAAGTCCCGCAGCGTGAACGATTCCTCCGCTCGCGTCATGGCGCCCGATGAAGTCTCCCACAGCGAAGTGTCGAACCACCTGTACAAGGTTCGCTCGCCGGCCGGTAGCTTGGCGCTGCCCGGTCTGAGTTGCTTCGCGTTCGGGTAATCGACCACCCAGCCGATTTGGAACATGACGTCCCAGTTGAGCTGCCATCCGCCCACGATGCCGTTCAGCACCGGGTGCATGTTGTTCCCGTACTTCCGCCCCTTGCCGAACGGAAGCTCATAAAGGCCGACGACCACGAACTTCTGCGGAGCGTCGATATTCTGGTCGGACCGTTTTTCCAACACAGTGTCTTCCCAATTCGACAGCGAAAAGTCTTGGGCGTTCAGAACACTGGTCTGGGTCAGGTTCTTGCCGATCCCGTAACTGGCAAGGAAGCTCAGTCCGCTGGACATGCGCTTGGTGACCTTCACCTGCATGCCGTGGTACTGCTGCAGCCCAATGGGCACATTGTTCAGAGTCACCTGCGTGAACTGCGGAAAACCGTACCACAGAACGGACTGGGTGATCGTCGCCGCGTTCAGCGAGGCGTTGTTGGGGATCAGGCCGACCATCGGGTTGGCCACTTTCGTGGTGTAATACGCAGTGTCGATTGCCCCGGTGGACGTGCGCACGCCCAACTTGTTGGCCGGGATGTAATTCATGCTGAACCCAACCGGCAGCTTGCGACCGGTATTACCGGAGTACCCGATCTCGAACAGGAAGTCACCGGGCAGTTCCCGCTGGATGTCGAACGAGTACTGATGCGAGTAAGGCATGGGGCGGTCCAGGAAGTTCGCCGTCACTCCCTCTCCGAGGAAACTGGCTGCGCCCTTGCTGGAGCCGATCGGGTTCAGCAGTATCCCACCGTAACTGACGTAGGTATTCGGGATCGAGATACCGGGGTACGGGGTGAGGCCATCCTGCGACGTGACAGCGGTGGTCGTGCGGCTGAAACCGCCAGTCCAGCCGTTTTCGTCTTGGCCGAGATAATACAAACCATAACCACCGCGCAACACCCACTTGTCGCGGAGGCGATACGCCAGTCCCACACGCGGCTGCCAGTTGTTCTTGTCCAACTGGAAGGCGTCGCGCGGCTGACCGTCCACGTTGGCAAAGAGCACTTTTCCTTTGAGGTTCAGCCCAGTGACCGATGCGGCGATCGGGCTGGCAGCGTCAAAGTCGAGGCCCAACACGTTGCGGTCGAACCGTTCGAAATTAGCCGTCTCCATATCCCACCGGAGACCGAAGTTGAGAGTGAGCTTCGGAGTGATCTTCCAGTCATCATGGACAAACCCGGCATAGTAATAATGCACGTACGCCGGATCGACGTTCTTCTCAACTCTTGCGCTCGCGGGAACGCCAAGGAGCATGCTGGCAAGCGAGTTGCCGGATACGGCGTCGGCCTTGCTGGCGTTCGCCTGGGTCCAAGCCTTGTTGAAACTCCAGTAACCGGAGGGGTAGCCGCGCCCGTTCTCGTTCCGGTTATACTTTCTGGCTTCCGCTCCGACTTTGATGAAGTGTTTCCCCACAACAATATTGAAGTTGGGCTGCAGACTGTAAGTATCCATGGCTGCCGGCCCGTACGCGTCGGCGCCGATTGACTGATACCCGTCCATGTCAAACCTTGGAAACTGGTACTTGAGGAACTGGCCCGCCAAGTCATTCCCGATACCGAGCTTTGTCGGATCGAAGTTGGCCCCGATCGTGCTGCCGCCCGACTCCTCCCACCGGCTCAACCCAAAGCGGAGGTTGAACGTCATCGTCGGCGAGATCGTCGACGTCCAGTCTATTCCGATGTTCCGGCCATTGCGGAGCAGCGGGGCGTTGCCGGTCGGCTCAGCGGGATTGTCCATTCCGAACGTGATGTTGCGGTACTCCTGGAACGGGTTCTCGCTGTAACGGAAGTACACGTTGTTATTTTGATTAACGGCGATATCCGTGCGACCTACGAACTGGTCAAAACTGGCAATCCAGCGAGACGGATAGATGTAGTTGTTGTTGTGGGCCGGGCCGTCACCTACACTTCTCGGTGACGGGTAGTACGCGAGCGCAGCCTTCGCCACCGGGTCGATCGAAGCGGACGGAATGGTATTGTTCGCGATCGGCGTGCGGGTGCCGTTGGACTGCGTGCTCCACGGATCGTAGAGCGTGATCTGCGCTCCCGCATTGTTGTACAACGTCCTGAAGTCTCCGGTCCGCCATACATCCAGAGGAACCGACGTGCTGCCCGGGTCTGCCGAACGCTGCCGCATGCTTTCCCACGACAACATCCAGAACGCACGGTTCTTTCCGTTGAATACCTTCGGGATGTAGATGGGACCCGACGCCTGCGCGCCGAACTGATTGATGTGGTTGGGCGGCCTCTTTGTTCTGGCCTTGTTCAGTTCGCTTTGATTGGCGTTTAATTTGTCGTTCTGGAAATACTCGAACGCCGTCCCGTGGAATTCGTTGCCACCACCTTTGGTAACAATGGTGATGACACCGCCGCCGGTCCGCCCATACTGAGCGTCGTACGTGCTCGTCTGTACCTTAAACTCTTGCACTGACTCGGTCGTCGGAACGCCGATGACGGTACGGTTGGCGCGAACGTCACTGATGCCGTCCATCAGCACTTCGTTCTCTTTCTCTCGACCGCCGTTGATGGAGACTCCCGACGTACCCCCGATATCGAAGGATCGCAGGTAGCGCCAATCGCCGCTCTTTGTGACGCCGGCAGTCGCCCAGGCGATCTGGAAGGGATTGCGGCCTTGCGTCGGGATGTTCTCGACAAGCTCGTTAGCCAGCGTCTGCGACCGGGAAGCGGTTTCGGTCTGCAACTGGGAAACCGAGCCCGAGACGGTGACGCTTTGTGCCAGTTCACCGAGTTCGAGACTCACGTCAACACGGACACGATCCTGTGCCTGAAGACCGATGTCCTCACGCACCAGGCGTTTGAAGCCCATCCTTTCGACGACCAGCTTGTATTTGCCGGGCGCGAGGAAGGGGGTTACATAGTTACCGGTATCGTTCGTCTGAGACGAGACCGTGACGTTCGTGGCCAGGTTGGTCACAGTGACGGTTGCACCTGCGACCGGCGCTCCCGTCGGATCGGACACGATTCCGGTGATGCTGGCTCGAACGTCCTGTGCGTGTGCCGCAGTGAGGCACACGAAGAGTAGCAGCAGTGTGCTGAGTACCTTTATCCTCATTGACGACCCCCAAATGCTAATATCCAAAGAACACACTCGCGCCGGGCGTTTGCGAATGCTCCACCATCGGCTGGCTAAGTCGGCCATGCCCAGCGCAAGTTGATTAGAGCCATGAAGCTTTTTTAATATTCAGACTTGAATACTGTCAAGCAGGATTATACACTTAGGTATTCGATCTGTCGACAGGAAGTAGACAAAAGTATTGATGTTTTTTAATCTTGGCACTCATAACAGGCCATGAGAAAGAACACACAAAAGTCCGCAATCGCGGGCAGCTCACTGCGCGAGGATGCTTATCGACACATTCTAAAGAAGATCGCATCCGGTGAGTTGGTTGCTGGAACGTCTTTATCGGAGGTCGCACTGGCCCGGGAGCTGGGCAGCAGCCGTACCCCGATTCGTGAAGCAATCGGCCAACTTGTCGCTGAAGGATGGTTGACCCAGACCCCAAATCGCGGTGCTGTCGTCGTTCAGCTCACCCGGCGCGACATCGTGGAACTCTACGAACTGCGCGAAGCCCTGGAGGTTTACGAAGTCGGCAGGGCCGCGCGAGCCTATGTTCCACCCGAGGATCTGGACCATCTGCGCCAGATCATTAATGAGATGGCGCTGCTCAAGCGCGAACTCGAGCGTTCCAGCCGGACCGCCCTAAACACCGAAGAGATGCGCCACTTTGTCGCCTACGACCTCGGTTACCACTCCTTGCTCGTTCGGCTTGGCGGTAATGCCCGCATCCTCAAGGTGGTGAATGAAACCCGTCTGCTCATCCGGGTTTTTTCCATTCACCGCAGTGGGCACGACGCGGCGCAGATCGACCAGATCTGCAATTCTCACACCCGGATTCTCGAAGCTGTAGCTAACCGCGACTCGTCCAGCGCCATGTCCTTGCTATCCGAGCACATTCGCGCCAGCAGCCAGGAGCGTCTTGACGAATTCGATCATTGGGACCGAGCCCGTTCACTCCGGAGCGCTTTCCCGACCTTTCTCGATGTCCCCTCTTTGCTTGGCACACCGGGTAGCTAGCTCTACCAGGCTACCCAACACGGGCCCTACAACTGTCTAGAAGTGGCAGTCTGTCTCTTAACACAAAAAAAGGGGCCGGGATGACCCGGCCCCATCACAAAAGAAGAACAATACTACCAGTTGAGGTGCATCACGAGTTTGAGGAACCTCGGCAGGTTTCGCTGTGTCGGGTTCAACTGCGCGAACGAGGTGCTGGTCACATCTACCGAAGTTATATCGGCGAACCACGGATGGTTTGTCGCATTGACCATCTCGAAGCGGAACTGCAGCTTCATGTTTTCCTGGATCGGGAATGTCTTCGAAACCGAAGCATCCAGGTTCTTGTAACCGGGCCGCCGGACGTCGCCGAAGAGTGTCGGGAAGTCCCTCAGCGTATACGACTCCTGCGCTGACGTCATGGTGCCCGAAGAGGTCTGCCACAGCGAGGTGTCAAACCACCTGTACAAGGTTCGCTCGCCGGCAGGCAGCTTGGCGCTGCCCGGTCTGAGCTGCTTCGCGTTCGGGTAGTTGACCACCCAGCCGCTCTGGAAAGCGAGGTCCCAATTGATCTGCCATCCACCGATGATGCCGTTCAGCACCGGGTGCATGCTGCTCCCGTACTTCCGCCCCTTACCGAACGGAAGTTCATAGAGACCGACGATCACGAACTTCTGCGGAGCGTCGATGTTCTGGTCGGACCGTTTTTCCAGCTTGGTGTCTTCCCAATTCGACAGCGAGAAGTTTTGGGCGTTCAGCACACTGGTCTCGGTAAGGTTCTTGCCGATTCCGTAGCTGGCCAGGAAGCTCAGTCCGTT
>JBDKSR010000524.1:0-7441 GCA_039680545.1 Bryobacteraceae bacterium
CCGGCACAAGAAGCACATCGTCGAAAGTCAGGCCTTCTGGAATGCTGTCACGGATCATAATTGGGAGTGACTATCAATGATACGAGTTCACGGAGGAGTGGTGCAAATCACCCGGCCGGTGACCGGCTGCGAGTTGCCTATTCCCCAAGCGGAACCACTCGCCCGCTCCGGATGACGCCGAGGCGTACCGGGCGCTCCACACGACCCCGCAATCCCCAACTGAGGACACCCGTAACCCCTTGCCAGGACGACATTTCCTCGACAGTGTCGCGAATTCGCACCCGGTTCAGACCGCTCTTTCGAACGGCGGCGACAAGCGTTGAAGCAGCATCGTATCCTGCCATCGCGGCGTAATCCGGCGAAAATCCGTTGGCAGCTTCGAATTTCCTCTCGAAAGCCGCTCGCGCGGACGAATCCTCCACGAGTATCGGGACCAGGACGTTCTCAGCGACTGCGCCCGCCCTGTACAGGAATCCGCGGCGGCCTGCCGCAGGTCCGGTAAGAATCGGGAAACTCGGATTCTTGCGCCTGATGTCCCTGACAACGTTGGCCGAATCACGGGCGCCGGCACAGATTACAGCGACCTTCAAACCGGAAGCGACGGCCTGCGACGCCACGCCTGCTGTATCGGGCGTGCCCGCCGGAAACTCGGACTGTTGCTTTGGAAGGACCCCACGATTGGCCAGAAAAGACTTCAGTTCAGAGGCAAGGGCGCGAGAGTCATTATCGGTGGCCGTCAACAGGATAAACGAGCTACCGGCTCGGTCGAGCAGGAATTTGCCCATCGCAGCGGAGATAGCGCGGTCACTTGGGAGGCACGAGAATACCCACGCGTTGCCCGCCTCATTGACGGACTCGCCAGTGCTCGCGGGATCCATCATCGTCACTAGTGCCTTGGACGCGACCTGTCCGGCCAGTTGTGCCGCACCCCCGTCGACCGCACCAAAGATCGCCCAAACCCTTTCCAGGTAAGCCAGACGGGTAAGCTTCGAGCTTCCGTCCACCCAGGCATTCTCAGCCCAGGCTGCCGAGAGCAGGAACGGGAGGCCCTTGTAACCACCGGAGCCATTCGCCTCGTCAAGGGCGAGGTTTACACCGAGCCATACGGTTCCACCCTCCGGGTCGTCCGCGTTCGGCGGACCGAAATATCCAAGCGAAACACCGAGGAGATTCTGCAGGTCCGGCTCGGGGGCATCCCGGCCGGGTCCGAAGTATCCGCGGCGGTGCCTCGTGGCGTCTTTGGCGGGTTCCACGCCACGCTGCGGTTGTGGTGGCGCCTGGCTTTTGGCAAGCGACCCGAAACCGCCCGGAAACCACACAAAGCACAGGAGGGCAACGAGAAACATCCGCGGAAGAATCCGGCTTGCGGCGCACCGTGGTGCTGATCCCTTTCCGGTCCAAGGCCATGCCGTGCCTGAAAGTACCCGCTGGCGGTGCGTTTCCACTTGTCTCCTTCGCCGTTCAATAGGAACGTGTTCCCGGTCCCACCCGCATCGGGGTTACAGAAAACCTACCCCCGGATGCGATGGGCAAGAGCGAGACAGGCTCCTTTTGTTACAATCATAAATTAGCCTGTTGTATCAATCTTCACAAACCAGGGAGCTTTTTTCTGATGATTCAAGCCACGCAAATGCGTCCGGGCATGGTGATCAAGTTCAACAATGAACTTTTCTCCATTTTCAGCGTCTTTCACCGTACGCCTGGAAACCTGCGGGGGTTCGTGCAGGCAAAGATGCGCAATTTGCGAAGCGGCAACATGACTGAGCATCGTTTCTCCTCGGAAGACCGCGTCGAGCGTGCCGTCCTCGAAGAACAGGAAATGGAGTACTTGTACGACGACGGCGAGTATTTCTATTTCATGAACACCGAGAGCTTCGAGCAGATGCACCTCACGAAGGACATTCTCGGAGACGCCGTCCAATACCTGATTCCGCAGCTGCACGTAAGCGTAGAGTTCTTCGAAGGCCAGCCGATGAGCGTCGAACTTCCGGCAACGGTGGATATGACGGTTGTCGAGACGGAGCCCGGTCTGAAGGGCGCATCGGTTTCGAACGTGACCAAGCCGGCCAAGCTCGAAACGGGACTCGTCGTGCAGGTGCCCCCGTTCATCAACGAGGGCGAGAAGATCCGGGTCAATACGTCCGAGGGAACCTACCAGGAACGCGCCTAACCGGCAGCGCTTTCGTCACAGCAAGGCATTTCGCAGGGCGGCGGCCAACTCGGCCTCTTCGCCCGGCAGCACTGTTCTCAAATCCAGCAACAGTTGGTTATTCTCGATGCGGGCGATCACGGGTGGGTCGCTCAGCCTCAATTTCCTCTCAAGCTCCACGACATTCCCGGCAGTGAGTGCGATAAGCCACGTAGGGATTGGCTGTCCGGGCGTGGAACCACCACCAATCACCGACTCCCCGTGGATCACGCTGGCGGGTGCCCCACCGAGAGTCGCAAGCAACGCCTCG
Source organism: Bryobacteraceae bacterium (assembly GCA_039680545.1). Lineage (GTDB taxonomy): Bacteria > Acidobacteriota > Terriglobia > Bryobacterales > Bryobacteraceae > JAEHDI01. The sequence continues at coordinate 2,460 of JBDKSR010000524.1, forward strand.
GCCCGCGCACGAATCGAATCCGGCGGTTCCGCGATCATCCGCAGCGCCGGGATCTCCTCTATACGTCCGAGCAGCAGGTCGCGCAGTGTCGATTCAAGCGCCTGGTAAATCAACTTATCGAGACGCAGCGCCCGAAACATCGGATTTCGGCGAATTCTCGACACGAGCGGAGCGCGGCCGGCCAGAATCCCTGCTTGCGGCCCGCCCAGAAGCTTGTCGCCGCTGAACGAAACGAGGTCCACACCCTGGCGGAAGCTGTCCGTCACCAGCGGTTCGTCGATGCCGAACGCGCGTAAGTCGGCAGCGCACCCGCTTCCGAGGTCCTCATAGACCGGGATCCCGTGTTCCTTGCCGAGCGCAGCCAATTCTTGAAGCTCCGGTTTACCTGTGAATCCACGAATCTCGAAATTACTTGGATGGACGCGCAGAATCAGGCGTGTGTGGTCGGAGATGGCGTTGCGGTAGTCCTCAATGCGAGTGCGGTTCGTCGTGCCGACTTCGCGGAGCACCGCCCCGGCGGACACCATGATGTCGGGGATGCGGAAACCATCGCCGATTTCGATGAGTTCGCCTCGCGAGACGATGACTTCGCCACTCGCCGCCAATTCATGAAGAGCAAGAAAGACCGCTGCGGCATTGTTGTTGACCGCGATACCCGGCTGACCGAACAGCCGTTCAATGAGCGCGGAAACGTGCACGTCACGTTTTCCGCGCCCACCCGTGTCGAGATCGTACTCCAGGTTCGAGTAACCCTCAATGGGAACAAACTTCGCAAGCGGAGCGCGCCCAAGGTTGGTATGAAGCACCACGCCGGTGGCGTTGATCACTCTCCGCAGTGAGGGCCGGGTCAAGCCGGACAGAGCCTGCCGCACACGAGTCTCGATGCGCGCAGGCTCTTCTTCCCGCCCCGCGCGAAGGTTCTTCCGGACGCCGTCGATCACCCGCCGGATCTCGGACACGACCAGTTCCCGCGGGTACTTCTGCAGCAAATCCGGAACGCTACCCAGCACCTCGTCGACCGAGGGTAGTTCGCGCAACCTGTGCGTTTCACTCATTAAGCGATCAGACTACTTGAGCATCGGGAAGAGCTGGCGAATCTCTTGGTCGCTCGGCCGGCGGCCGTACTCGCAGATCTCGAACGCCTCGGCGTAACGGATACCCTTCGCCTTCGCCGCCCCGTACCACTTCTCGAGGGTCTTGCGCACTTCCGGGTTCGCTTCGCGTACACGTTCGCTTTCCAGCCACTTCCTACGGCCCGCCTCATCCTTAGGCACCTGGTCCAGTTTGCCACTCAGCCAGGGCAGCCACTCGAAGAACTGAGATTCATGGGCACTCAGAGCGTACATCTTCTTGTCGACCGTACTGTCGATTGCGACAGCGATGTCGGGACGAAATGGATTCGGCCTTTGGAAGTTGTCCTGGACGTAAAGAAAGACCGGATTCTTCTTCAGTGCCGGGGTATCCGGGCAGATATTGGGCACCGTGACCATAAAGGCGGCATCGGCCAGCAGTATCCCGGTGTAACGGTGATCGGGGTGATAGTCGTTCGACCGCGGCCCAATCACGATGTCGGCATTCCACTGGCGGATTCGCCTGATGATCTGCTCGCGCACCTGAAGCGACGGCACCAGTTCACCATCATGATTGTCAAGGGTCTCGTACTCGGCGATGCCGAAACGCCGGCCGGCTTCCTTCGCCTCGAGACGCCTCCGCGCAGCCAGCGCGCCGCCGCCCTGGCTCTGGTGACCAGCGTCGCCACTGGTCACCGAAACGAACTTGACGAGATGTGCCATGGCGGCAAACTGCGCCGCTGTGCCACCCAAGCGCACGTCGCAATCGTCCGGATGCGCACCGAACGCGATGATGCGCAATTTTCCATCCTGGGCGGCCAGCATCCCGGCAGCCAATAAGCACAGCCATATCGCTTTCCGCATTTTCTAGCTCCCGAATAACCCTTTCCACGTCGCTTCGCGGCCGGTATAAAGAGCAGTACGGCCAAGGATTGCAATCATCGTGCTCAATGCCGACCGTTCGGCAACGTTTTCCACCTTGCCGCTCTGAACTCTTCCGATAAACGTCTCGACGGCGTCGATTGTGATATCGCGCTTCGCAACGATGGTCTCGGGCTTGGTCCCTTTGTAATGGATCATGCTCTGACGCGAGGTCGCAATTACGCTCTTGGTTCCCGTGAACTCTTCACCGACGCGCTTGAACGGGCGCGGCGTCAGTTGATTCGCCTCGAAGTTGACGTGGATGCCCTTTGGAAACTCGTAGGTGAGATTCAGGTGATCCAGAATGTCCATCGTCGTGCGCACCTTGCGGCCGCCCCAACCGATGGCGCGCGTGGGCAATCCGCCGAGGAACCAGTGCAGTACATCGAGATTATGGCAGTCCTGCTCGATGATGAAGTCGCCCGAATAATCCCGGTAGCAGAACCAGTTGCGGAGCTTCTCGATCTTCGGATCCGGGTAAGGCTTCCGGGTGAACGGGTCCCGGTCAATCCAGAACGCCCGGGCGTTAGTAATCTCACCAAGCTCGCCCGCCTGTATCCGCCGGTAAGCTTCCAGGTATACCGGGCCGTAGCGCTGCTGAAATCCCGTCGAGATGCACTTGGTGGGATCCGCCTTGCGGCCGGCGGCGATGACACGGCGGCAACCCGCCGTATTTACGCCCATCGGCTTCTCGCAGTAGATGTGTTTCTTGGCCTGTATGGCTGCCTCAAGCATCCGCGGATGCTCGAAGGGAGGAGTCGCGATGAGCACGACATCCACATCCGAGGCGAGCAGCTTCTCGTAGTCCTTGTAAATCGTAGGCTTCTCGCACTTGATCGTCTGGATGCCCGGTTCGATGCGATCGTCAAACAGATCACAGAGCGCGGTAACCCGGGCGCGCGGGTCGGCTTCGAAGATCGACGCATCGTAACTGCCCCGATTTCCGACACCGGCCAGCCCGACAGTGACCGCGGAATTAGCCTGCGTACCGCGAACCACCTCAGGGCGGACGACCGTAAAAGCACCCGCCACGGCGGCGCCTCCTCCGCCGATGAACTTCCGCCGCGACACAGCGGCCTGCTCTTTCTGCATGAATTCCTCCTAGCGGGAATTATAAGTCAACGGCTGGACCCGGCACCCGCGACGTCTTTCGCAGTGTTGCGCAGATTGGATTGAGCGTGTGCCTGCAGGTCGCGGATCTTCAGCCCAGTCACGGCGACGGCAATCAGGCCGCCCAGCCAGAGCGGGACCGTGACAATCATAAAGGCAGCCGTTGCGAAACCGGTGGCGATGGCTTTGTCAATACCGAATAGGCCAAGCCCCACTACCGTGAAGAACTGAAATCCCCCGACGTTCCCGGGAGCCTGAGGCAGGACGGTGCCGAGGCGCAGAACCACCAGCACTACTGCGGCGGCGCCTAGAGGAAGATCCAGCTCGTAACCTCGCGCGAGCGCGTAGATGGGCGCGATCTGCATCCCCAGATAGAACAGGCTGGCGATGGCCGAGATGTAGAACGAAGGTGAGTTGCCCATTTGATGCAGCCCCTCCACGACGTGCCACAGCGTGGCCGACCACCGGCTGGAGGAGACAGCCGCGTGAGCATGATGTTTCCCGAACATCACGACGCCCAACATAGCAGCCACCGCGAGCAACAATCCGCAAAGAATGTACGCGACGTTTATGAGGTATCCGGGTAAATCGAGGAACGGGCTGATCACGAGGAAACCCACGGCGAGCCAGATCCCGTCGAACAAACGTTCCAAAACCGCCGACGAAAGCGTGACCGAGAACGGAATCTCCGTCCATCGGCCGAGCACATAGCTGCGTATCAGCTCGCCGCTGCGAAGCGGCAGAACTTCGTTGGCGAACAATCCGACATACACCGCCTGCACGCTACGCAGGTAAGACACGCGCTTCACTGGGCTGAGCAGCACTCTCCATCGCCAGGCCTGTATGAAATAGACCGCGACATCGGCGATCAAGGCGACCGTCACCCATCGCCAATCCGACCGGATGAACCTGAGCAGTTCCGGCTTCCAATCAAATCCCCAATAGACCCAGACCAGGGATGCGAGAGATATGGCGTACCCGAATGCAGGAAGCACCCACGGAGGAGTTTTGAAATTGAGGAGCCGCCCAGGAAGGGAAGACATGCGCCGTAATTACTATGATAGTAAAGCGTCTCGGATGCAAGGCACGAGCTCAACGCCGCCAAGCCTCACGATGGCGCACACGGTGCTGAAGTGATGCCGCATACGACGCTGCCCGATTCTCGATCCAAGATTGTGGTGCTGGTCGGCCTTCCGGGCTCGGGCAAATCGACATATCTCGAGCGGCTTGGCGTGACCTCGCTGTCCTCCGACGCCGTACGGCAACTGCTGGCGGACGACGCCACGGACCAGGGAATACACCGTCAAGTGTTCGCGACGCTCCGCTATCTGGTACGCCATAGGCTCGCCATCGGCAGGCCAGTCACCTTCGTCGACGCGACCCATCTGACGCCACGCGAGCGGCGTCCGTACATCAGAATGGGCCAGCTTCACGATTGCGTTGTCGAGGCGCTCTTCTTCGACGTACCACTCGACGTTTGCAAGGAGAGGAACCGGAAGCGCAACCGCGTCGTTCCCGAGGATGTGATGGACCGCATGGCAGCGAAGCTCGTACCCCCGACCGTCGAAGAAGGTTTCTCAGCAGTCACCGTCGTACGAGGATGAAGGGGAAGCCGGACGGTTCCACAACTTTTGCGCCATGCCCCAAAGGACGGCGGGCAGGATGCCGCATAGACCGGTGAGAACCGAAAGGAATCGCACGGACAGCCCGAGATCGATCAGAACGCCCGCCAGGTAACTCACTATCGAACTCGTCATGACGAGGAACGCATAGTCAGCGGAGAAGACGCGTCCGCGAAAACGATCTTCGGCGTGCGTCTGGAGCAGCGTCGTTGAGAAGACCCAGACAATCGAGCCGCCCGCGGTCGCGAAAATAACCGCC
>JBDKSR010000525.1:0-5579 GCA_039680545.1 Bryobacteraceae bacterium
GTCGTGTTGATGCCGGTGATGTTCACGCGGTTCAGGCTATTGAATGCCTCCGCGATCAACTGCCACTTAAACCTGTCGGACAACCTGATCTCCCTGGCGATTCGAAGATCGAGCACGGCAAGCCCCGGGTACGTATACATGTTCCTGCCAATGTACGGGACGCGGGAACTGCCGCCGGCACCTAGCAGCCCTGAAGACAAGCCACTCGGCGACGGGTTTCCGGAAACCGAGCCGGAATACGGGAAGCCATCGGACAGAGTCAGGATTCCGGAGAACTGGAAGCCGTCGAAAGCGCGGCGCACCGTCTTCGACTGGAACTTGCTGAATGGCGGCATCCAGTACGCCGACATCGTGAATCGTTTGCGCTGGTCAAAATCCGACCGGGAGTAGTCCTGGGCGATGTTGAATGAATCCAAGGGCTGGTTGTTCGCCGAAAACGTCTGAGAACTCTGGCCGTTGTCGAGCGCCTTCGAGATGGTCAACGACGCCTGCATCTGGAATCCGCGGGAGAACCTCTGCTTGGCCTGCAGGACGAAGCCGTTATACCAGGAGTTGATGACACTCTCGGCAACGGTCATGTATCCATAGTTGGTGTTCGGACGCGAACCGGAGTAGAACGGGACCGTGAAGGTGGTAACCGGATCTGTACAGGTGGTACTCGAACCCGACTGTGGCGACCCGCAAACCGTGTACGTCTTTGTTGCGGTCGCAGGATACAGATTCGTGTCCCGGAACAGCGGCAACCGTTGCGCACGCGTTCCCATGTAGACGGCAGTCAGCGTGAAGTCCTTGAAGAGTTCCTGCTCGATCGAGAACTCTGTCTGATAGACCACTGGATTCGAGAAGTCATCCGCGGCATACAGCACACTCGGTTTCGAAGCGGTGCCGGAGGGAATGTCTGACAGCACGGTTGGGAAGAGCGGAGCCCCCGAGGTCGCGGGCAAGAAGTAATACTGTTTGAACCGTACGCCGTTGTTGGTAATCAGGTTCACGACGGTCGAATTCTGCGTACGGCCGAAATACGCTCCTGCTCCCACGCGGATGACTGTCTTCTGCTTCCCGAACGGATCCCAGGAGATGCCCACGCGCGGGCCGAAGTTGTTGCCGTCCGTATTGATGCGGTTCGTGGCGGGCACATCGGGATTGCCCGTGATTTCGGGCATGGTCTGCAGGTCGTAGCGCAGCCCGAAATTCAACGTGAGGTTCGGCAGCGGTTTGAAACTGTCCTCCACATAGAACGCGAGGTCCACTGTATTGAACTCCGTCTTCCCTCCAGCGCCGAGGGTGTCGAACTGCTGATAGAAGTTGGAATAGTGTTTTCCCGTAACCCCGGTTCCGGCGGTCGCGACGCAGCCGGTCAGCGGCAGTGGCATGGAGGGATTCGAGCAGTCGAGCGCGAAGTCATTGAGCGTTGAATAGCTGTACTGGCCACCGCCCTGGTACAGGTTGATCATCTTGTCGTTGACCCGGGTGAAATCGTATCCGAACTTGAGCGAATGGCGTCCTTTCAGCCAGTTGAAGTTCTGCGACAACTGCAAGCGGCGCTCGTCGGGATACGCGGCACGCGGGAGGTAGTTCGGCATGCCGAAGGAAATGCCGTTGGTGACGGAGACCGATGGGCCGACGGAATTGGGGTTCTGCGATTCGAAGTCGCGCCCCCACTGGAAGCGCAATTCGCTGACGAAGGTCGGGGTGATAACCGCATTCCAGCGTGCAATCACCGTCTCGTTCGCGACATTGTCCGATCCGTTGGCGGTCTCGTGGACAGCGTGTGTCGGCGCCGTCTGAATTCCGTTCGGAGAATCCCATCGAAGGATATTGACCGTTGTCGAAATCTGGTTCCTGGGGGTCAGGTTCCAGTCGATGCGCGAAAGGCCCACCCACTGGTCGCCTTTGCGATCCTGCGGTCCCTGCAAACCGCTGAAGAACGAAACCGCATTGCTGTAGCCCGGTGCGGTGCCGGTCCCGGTCAGAAAGCTTTTCGAACTCGGCAGGACTACCGCCGGGAAGGTGCGTTTCTGCTGGTCATAGCTCAGGAAGTAGAAGAGCGTGTCTTTCTTGATGGCGCCACCGAGCGAGGGGCCGAACTGCTGGCGCCGGTCGGTCGGCTTTTTCGGCAGGCCCAACGCGATCAACGAAGGTCCCGACGTGGCGTTCGCAGCATTGAGCGAATCGTCCCGAATCAGGTAGAAGAATCCGCCGTGCAGTTCGTTTCCGCCCGACTTGGTGACCGCGTTCACAACCCCGCCCGCGGAGCGCCCATATTGCGCCGAGAAGTTGCTCGTGCCGACCTGATACTCCTGGATCGCCTCGGAACTCACTCCGTAGGAAAGGCGCGTGCGGCCTTTGGCTTCCGAGAAAAAGGCCTGGTTGTTATCCATGCCGTCGATCATGTTGTTGTTGTACAGGCCCGAGATGCCGCGGAATGTGATGAGCCCGTAACCGCCGTCGTTGGTCGCGCCCGGCGTGGTCATGACGAAAGCGTCCCAGCGGCGTCCGTTCAACGGAAGGTTGTTCATGTCGGTCAGGTTCACGACCGTACTGACTTCCGTCTTATCCGTTTGGACCGCCGCCACATCCGCGTTCACCGTGACCGTCTCCGCCGTGGCCGAGACTTTGATCGAGAGGTCGACCGTGGCGCGGGCCCCGACCGCGAGAGTTACGCCGGTGCGCACGAGTTCCGCAAACCCCGCTTTTTTCGCTGTGATTTCGTACGAACCGGGCTGAAGGGCCACAACTTCGTAGCGCCCGACGGCATTCGAAGTAACCGTTCGTGAGATGTTGGTGCTTACGTTCCGAACGGTGACGTCAACTTGTGGGACAACAGCACCGCTCGGATCGGTTACGACACCCGAGATGCTGCCCGTCCCCGCCGAGGCTTGGGCGAAAACGGACACGCAGACGAACAGACACAGTACACCGGTAAGTATAAACTGCCTGATCATTGGTTCTCGCTCCTCTGTAGCAGACTAACCCTGGTGTTCACGGTAGAATCCGCAACACGATAGCGAGTATACACCAGGATTGTTACGATTTTATGACCATTGTGGGGTAAAAGTACTAGCTTTCGTGACCCCGGCGCGAGGCACTTCAACGCGTCAGAATTTACGGCCGAGGAAGTGGCCGGCCATGGCCGCCGCCGTTCCGAAACGCCCGTACCGGTTCCGAAACATGGCCGTGTACAGGGAGACGATGTCCTTGGGCGGCGGGGTCTTGCCGTCCTTTCGGCGCATGCGCATGGCGCCCGAGGTACAGGTGGTCACGCACAGCCCGCAACCGATGCACCGTTCCTGAGCCACCACCGGCACGTCGTCGCCGGCAGTGATGGCGTCCATCTGACAGCGTGACAAGCAGTTACCGCAGGTTTGGCACGCCTCCGGATCGATTTCGGCAACGAAGTCCGTCTGGAAGATGTCCGCCGGCCGGGGAAGTCTTTTCGCCGAGTTCAGGACGCCGCAGCAACAACCGCAGCAGCAGCAAACAAACAGAGGTTCCTGCGTGTTCTGGGGTTGGAGCACTAACCCATCGCGATCAGCCGCTTCCAGGAGTTCCAGCATCTCCTCCTTGGTGAGTTCGCGGGCCTTTTCCTTCGCCACCATCGCCTTCGCCGCCATGCCAAGCAACAGGCAGTTTTGCCTTTCCTTCGTCTGGCGGCAGGGCTCGCCGGAGAGGTCCTTACCCTGGCGGCAGATGCAGTTCAGCGCCGCAAAGGGACCGGGGCTGGCTTCAACAAACTTGCGGATGTCGTCGTAGCTTGCGACCGTACGCTCTACCGGGATCGACTTATGGACAGGAACGGTACGCATCTGCGGCGTCTTCAGGCTATTCAGGGCGTCGCTGAATGCTTCTTCGTAATACGCTCGTGCGTCCTTCTCAAGGCTTGGCGTGAGCCGGTCCACCTGGCTCTCGAACATGCCCACCACGAACGGCGACTTGCAGTAGATGGGGCCGCGCTTGCCCGGAAGTCTTTGTATGAGTCCCTTAGCCGCCATGCCGTCCAACGCCGCGCCCAACTGTTCGCAGCTCATCAGGCGGCGAGCCCGGCGATGAATAGTGCCCAGCGGCTCCGGAATCGCACTGAGGAGCAAAGCCAGGCGCGCCTCCTCCGGAGTGAAGAGCTGCTTCAGGATTCGGATCTCGACGCCGGACTTGGTAGCCGGGTACGGCACTGGCATGCGATCCAAGTGGCGTTGCAATTCGCGGTAGGTTTTATCGGCATCCATCCGGGAGCCTCCTGATTTTCACGAGGACGCAACAGGAACTCGAATAGTAAAACAGGTTCACGAGGGCGTCTTCCCAGCCTTTAGCAAGAATACACCACACCGCCTGTGCCGGGATGCGCTTTGGTCGTGAGTTGGCCGCAGCCGAACCGCCGAAGCCTACCCCTGTATGTTCATTTCGACCCAATGAATCGTGCCACTCGAGGCGGCCTTAACCTCGATGGTGTTGTAACCGCGATTCACTCCCGCAACGGGAATCTCGAACGCGAAGAGCGGGCACTCCGGTATCGAAAACCTGAGCTTCGGATCGCCCACGAATGTGGCCTGCGTACCGTTCAGACGCACTTCCCATCCCGCGATCGATTGAGCATCCGCATCGGAAATGCCGAAAACGATCCTGGCATTCCCCGCCCCCGGCTTCGGTCCCGTGGGCAGACGAAAAGCGCGCCAGTCGCCCGGCTTGCACTCCGCGGGCAGGCCATTGCGGAACTCGGGTTCTCCCGGCGCCCACGTGTCGGAATACGTCAGGATGTGCCGCCGGGGCTTGCCTGCCATCGTGGCAAGTGTCCCGATCTCGCAAAGCATCGAATGATAGTTTTCCGTGTCCTGCTGAGTGGTATCGGAACTCATGTAGTTGAAAAGGTAGATGCGGTCGGCCCCGCGGTCCAGCATCGCCGAAGCCGCGCCTCGTACGGTTTCGATGGAGTTTTGGACGTACACCCTGCGGTAATTGGGATACGGACGTATCAAAACCTCCAGCCCGGCAGCCAGCGTCACTGGGAGCCCCCGTAACAGCCGCTTCCACTCTTCGATCGGGATATCGAACTCCATGGTCGCCCAGAAGGGCGTCGGGACGAGCATATCCACCAGTCCCTCGCGCGCCCAGCGCACGCCGTCCATGCCGAGGTTCACCGCCGTCCATGGCCGCGATGGGACGCGAGCACCAAGCTGGATGCGGTGTCCTCTCTTCTTTTCCCAGCTACGGAGAAGGGCGCGCACGTCACGCATGAACTGAGTCAGAAGTTCGCCGCCTTCGGCCTCATGTCCCGGCCTGAAGTGGTAGCCGAATCGCATCCAGTCGAGTTCCAGCCCGTCGAAATCGTAGCGTTCCGCCAGTTCGCGGATGAGCTTCATGTGACGCTCGCGAACCTCCACCCGGCCGAAGTCCAGCGCCCGCTTGTCCCAGCCATCCTGGCGGTACGGGACGCGGCGGAACTCGGGGTGCTCGCGCCAGAATTCACTGTGCATGTAACAACGGTCGTCGTTGACCTCGTGCAGATCGTTCATGCGCGACGAGATCCACGGAGAGATGCCCTTCTTCCGGGCACGCGCGATCCAGTGCGCGTAAGGATCGATGCC
>JBDKSR010000526.1:0-9528 GCA_039680545.1 Bryobacteraceae bacterium
GGTTATGCGCTGGTTGAGCAGGACGTCCTACCTGGGATGGGAGCGCCCAAGGACAGCGCACGCCGCAATCGCGAGTATCTGCGCTCCATCGAAAACAATTTCGTCTGAGCATCGTTCGAGGAGGTTCCGTGGGCAACATTCTGAACATCGGAGTAATCGGCGCGGGGCGTATTGGGACGGTCCACGCCGAGACAATCACATATCGCATTCCTGAAGCGGCAGTCGCCGCAGTTACAGACGTCAACGAAAGAGCCGCGCAAACCCTCGCACACCGCTGTGGAATCCCGCGCGTCGCCGCCAGCGCCGGGGAAATCTTCGCGGACTCAGCGATCGACGCCGTGCTGATCTGCTCATCCACCGGTACGCACGCCGATCTTGTGATCGAAGCCGCAATGGCGGGCAAGCACATATTTTGTGAGAAGCCGATTGACCATAGCCTTACGAAGATCGATCGTGCGCTGGACGCCGTGGCCAAAGCCGGAGTGAAACTGCAGGTCGGATTCAACCGCCGTTTCGATCCGAACTTTGCGCGCGTCCGCAGATCGATCACAAGCGGTGAGATCGGCACACCGCATCTGCTCCGGATTATCAGCCGCGACCCCGGCCCGCCGCCGATCTCGTATATCAAGGTTTCGGGCGGCATGTTCCTCGACATGACGATTCATGACTTCGACATGGCGCGCTTCCTGATCGGGGACGAAGTGACCGAGGTCTTCGCGTCCGCGGGAGTCCGCGTGGACCCTGCCATCGGCGACGCCGGGGACGTGGATACCGCGGTCATCCTCCTGCGTTTCGCAAACGGTGTAATCGGAACGATTGATAATTGCCGCCAGGCGCCCTATGGCTACGATCAGAGGGTCGAGGTGCTCGGCAGCAAGGGTGCAATCGAGACGGAGAACTGTTATCCGAATCGCGCGGTCGTGAGCACGGCGGAGTCCGTCCGGCGTGACCTCCCACTAAACTTCTTTATGGATCGGTATATTGAGAGCTTCGCCAGCGAACTGCGGGCATTCGTCAAGGCCGTCACCGAGGACCAACCGACGCCGGTAAGCGGAAGCGACGGACGCGTACCCGTGGTGATGGCGATGGCCGCGCGCAAATCATACGAGGAGAGGCGTCCGGTGCAGATCTCGGAAATTGGTATAACAGAGGCCAGCCTTGAAACCGTCAATCGTTAAAGCGACCCTCACCGACATCCAGTTCTGGCTACCGCTGGTTGTCTTGATGTTCGGAATCGTCCTTCTGGTGGTGCTCTCATGACCGCAACGGCTAGCACGGCCAAACTGTCATCGCGATCGCTGCACACGCTCGGCGTTGCCTGCGGGCTCGGAGCCGGGGCGTGGCTCGGGATGGCGGAAGCGCCGACAAAGCTCGTGACGATGGGTTTCTCGCCGTTCCTGATATCGCTTGGAATGGTAGCAGGCGTGTTCGTCGCGCGCTGGACCGTCCCGATGGCCCTGAAGGGTACCAGTTACATCTGGGCGGACCTGCGGGAGAAACCGCACCTCATCGTGTGGGCCATCCTCGCTGGAATGCTGTGGGCGGTCGCGAACACACTCACTGTCTTCGCGATTCGTAATGTCGGGCTTTCCATCGCGTTTCCGCTCTGGAACACGAACAGCCTGGTCGGCTTGTTCTGGGGCTGGCTCCTGTTCAACGAGTTGCGCGGTGCAGGCGGCAGGCAGCGGGCCAAGGTCCTGGGTGGGGCGGCGGCCATCGTCGTCGGAGCGTGCGCGCTCGCCTATGCGACAACGACGCATCACTCGGCTTCAGCGACGGGCGGAGCGGCAGGCCTGGGAATAGCGGCAGCATTGGGAGCCGGTGTGTTGTGGGGGACGATGTACATCCCCTACCGCAAGGCTTACATCAGCGGCATGAATCCGCTTTCCTTCGTCACCGTATTCACGTTCGGCGAATTGGGAACAGTCTTCGCGCTCGCCGCAACCTTTGACGGAGGCGTCAGCAACGTCATCGCGTCGCTTGGCAATGCGCGGCCGGCGTTGTTCTGGCTCTTCATCGGCGGTTTCTGCTGGGTATTGGGAGACATCTTCCAGCAATACGCCGCCAAATACATTGGGATCGGGCGTGGAATCCCACTATCTAACACGAATCAGTTGTGGGGGCTCGCCTGGGGAGCACTCGTATTCGGCGAGTTTACGGGACTCGGCACAACCGCTCAGGTCATCATCATCGCTGGATCGCTCATTATGATTGGCGGCGCGACTGCCATCAGCCTGGCCGAGGCTCCGGAGTCGGAACAGCGGAACTGGCGGGCGGCGATGGAGCGGGAATGCACGCGCTATGGTCTCGATCGCGCGCGCGTTGCCGTAACCGTCGAGGGCGGGGACCCGCTTGCCGGTGAGCGGCACAAACGGCGCTGGTGGGAACTGGCTGTAGTTGCTGGAGCCGTCGCGCTGTTCGTCTGGCTGGCCATGGGCGCGGAGCGTCAACCGATTCCGGTCAATGTTCCCTGGATGGCGGCGCTGATCGTCGCGTCTCTCGCATTGCTCGTCGCGTGCGGAGCCTTCCTCTGGAAGCGCACGCGCTTTTCCTGAGTCGCGCGCTCACAGGCGCGCACCCGAAGTGCTAGTGCACGGGCCGGTTGTTCCAGACCGGACGTGCTCGGTCAAACGGAACCGGGCTGACGTTTCGCATCGGGAGCCAGGTGCGGTATGGGTTACCGTAAGCGCCTGCGGTAGCAAAGTCGCATAGCTTGACCGTCTTCCCGCCGTCTGCCTTGACGGCAACGAGCACCCAGGGCTGAATCTCTTCCGTCGAGGATTCTGGTGCGAACCGCAGATCCCGTGCGTCCATTTCAGGAATATCCGGCAGATCGATCACGTTATAGAAGGGATCGAACGCCAGCAAAATGGGCCCCCGGTACACCGACGTTTTGCCATCCGCTTCGCGCTCCCCCACCCAGTAATGCGGGGAGAAGTCCAGATCCATCACGATGACGCTGCCATCGCTCCATTTCCTGTCGAGCGCCAGATAGGTTCCCGGTCTGACGCCGGCGACCCGTTGTCCGTTCACCACGACACGCGTCTGGTTCGACCACGCAGGCACCCTGAGGCGCAGGGTAAACTGTTCCGGCTTGGCAAGGCTGAGCCGTATCGTGGTTCTCCCATCTCTCGGGTAATTGGATGCTTGCGAAATTATCAGACGCTGGCCGGACGGGGCGTCGATCTCGAACTTCGAGGGGCCATAGTAATTCAGTGCTACCCCGTCTTGTGCCCGCAGCACAGCCCATTGAGTCACGAGCGCCATGCCTCTCGGCCCGTTCACGGAACAGCAATTGAGTTCCGGGCTTCCCGGCCGGCACTGGAAGTGTATGCTGTGGGCCGACGCCTCTTTCACCCCGTCCATCGGAGTGTTGTAAGTCCACCAGTTACCCGAAGGATGCTGCCCTCCGATCATCCCGTTCAGCGTCGACAGCTCAAGTTCGTCCGCCACCATAGAATCCCCGGTGAGTCTGAGCATCTCGATGCTCATATCGATCCACGCGACTGTGCAGCAGGTCTCGATTGCCCCCCCGTCATATGGATTTCCGGTCGTCCGTTCCCCGGAGGTAAAACCTCCCGTGTTGTGCCGGTCGCCTCTCAGGATGCTGTACCAGATGTGCTCGAACGCCTGCCGGTACTTGGCCTCTCCGGTTAGGAAGTACATGTCGCTCATGCCCAGAAAATCGTGCAGGCTTTCCCACCGGTTGCCGGGAAACTCGAACATCTCCCGTCCTGCCAGAGCCATGCGCATGTACAGTCCGGCCCCCGGCCGGTCCCACTCCTTCACGATCCAGTTCGCCATCGCCAGGTAGGATGGCTTCCCGGTCATCCGGTACAGTTGCGTGAAAGCGTGAATGACGGAATAGTTCATCTGGCCGAAGCTGCCGTCGTTGGTGAAGCGGAAGTCCTTGTCAAGGAACTTTGCGGCGAGCAGGTCCGCAGCTCGTGTGGCGGCGTCCAGAGACTCCTTCGAACCAAACTCTTCGTGGTACAGCAGGAGGGCGCGAATCGCCCAATAGTGTCCCCAGATGTCCCAATTCTTTCCTGTGAGACGGTTTTCCCGATCGAACGGTCCGAGGTACCCATCGGGCCCCTGACTACCGATGAGCGAAGCAGTTAGACGGTCGATCATCCGCTTCTGCCGCGGATTGCGCAAGGCCCGGTAGCTCAGGATGGAGGAACAAAGATACTTGCCGATGAACTCCCCGGACCACGGCAGCAAGTTCCGGCTGGGCTTCCGGTCCCTGTCATAGAACATCTGCACCAGAGCGGGGTTGGATACGGGGGCGCGTAATTCCCAATTCTCGAGATTCGCTTTCAGCCTGGTCCCGACCACGCCACCGAACTCGAACCGCGTGTTGGCCGGCGCCTGGAACGTGGCATGTACTTTATCCTCAACTGGCGCGCCCGTTGCTGCCGCAGCGAGCACCAACACCGTGGAAAGGACCGTAGTAGTTAGCATCAGTGCACCTTTCGTAGGAAATCTGCCGATTGGGGATGAGCATATCACTCGCCGAACCAACTTCGCGAGGAATACCGGGAGGCTGAACCGTATGAAATCGCGCCGTCTCTGCGTGCATCTCGTCTCGCGCCATGATACCGGCCGACCTTGTATCCTCATAGCAGGAATGCTCAGACTTGCGGCTCTATTACTCATCAGCGTGCTCGCCTGCGCCCAGGACCGCTGGGCGGAATATCGTTACGGCCCGTTTCACGTTGTAACGAATGCCGGGGAGCGCGATGGGAGGCGTGTACTTGCCCAACTGACGCAATTCCGGCACGCACTCGGCCGCGTGATGGGGAAGACAGACGTGGTCCCCACTTGGCCGATTCGCATCGTTCTGTTCAAGTCGGAGCAACAGGCAGCCTCGAATCCGGGCGGGCTTTCCCTCGGACGCGATGCGTACACGGGCTCGCTTGCGACCCGCGATCGGCTTCCCCGCCCTCTGCTGCACGATTGCGCGCAGGTGCTCATCGAAGGAAGCGTGGGGCGGTTGCCCGCTGAGGTCGAGCGCGGAATCGAGGAGTTGTTCGCCACTCTCGACACGGACGGCGCTCGCATCACGCTGGGCGAGCCGCCGCCGGAAGCCGAACGCACACGCGACTGGGCCCGGATGCACATGCTCACCGTGCCAGACGAGAGTTACGGCAAATTACGCGTTCTGATTCACAATCTCGATGCGGGCGTCGAAGCCGAACCAGCTTTTACAAACGCATTCGGCAAAACGCCGCCGCAGATTGAAAAGGAAGTGGATGCGTACATCCGAGCCGCGGTCTATCCTCGGACTTCAGTCAACAGCGCCGCCCTGAATCCTCTCAGGGATTTTGCGACGCAACCGATTGACGCCTCACTGGCCGACGTTTTCATCGCGGATTTGTGCCTCGGACAGGCCGAGTTGGCCGGTCGCGCGCGTGACGCCTATCTTGCCATCCGAAAACGGCAGCCGGAATCCGTTGAGGCCGCTGCGGGACTAGGACTGGCGGAACTTCTCCTGCGTAATTCAGATGAGGCTCGAAGCGCGCTCGCTTTCGCCGCGGAACACAACACCGTGAGCGCTCGTGCGCTCTGCGAATACGCCCGTCTGGAGACCGGCAACGTGAAGGCTCTCCCCGCCTTGGAAAAAGCAGCAAAGCTGAATCCGCGTTGGAGCGAGCCCTATCGCCTCATGGCGCAGCGCGAGCCGGATTCTGACCGCCGGCTGGTCTATCTCGCATCCGCCGCAAAGCTCTCACCCCGGAATTCGAGCGACTGGCAGGCGCTTGCGAAAGCATACCAGGATGCAGGCAGGATCCCCGAAACAGCATCCGCCTCGGCTTCGGCCAAGCGTGCAGCCACAAACAGCGAGGAGCGGGCGCGGATTCGCGAGGCGCGAGCCGAAGTCGAGCGGAAGCGCGTCGAATTCGAAGCCGCCGAGCAAAGGCGTCGCGAGGATGAGAAGCGGAAGGAACTGGAGGACCTGAAGAAGAAAGCAGCAGCCTCAATTGAGGCCGCGCTCGAAAAGGCGAATCGCGGCGACACCCCGCAAGAACCCGGCCGAAAGGTGGAATCGTGGTGGGAAGGGCCGCAACCCGACGCAAAGATCAGGGGAGTACTGGTTCGCGTGGACTGCCTCGGAAAGCAGTTTCGACTTGTGATCGAGGGGCCCGGCAAGCGGCTTACGCGGCTGCTGATCCGCGATCCCTCTCAGGTTGTCATCCAAGGGGGCGGCAATCGTACGCTCGGATGCGGACCGCAGTCCCCTCCCCGCAAGATCTCGGTTGAGTATTTTGCCAAGCCGAACGCGAGACTCCAGACGGCTGGCGACGTCGCAATCATCGACTTTCCACAATGAAGCCATTGATTCCGCTGCGCTGGGCCGTGATGGGTGTCTTTGTCCTGTCCGGTGCCCTCAATTACCTCGACAGGCAGGTGCTGGCGGCGCTCGCGCCGCTACTGCGCGCTGAATTCGGCCTCTCCAACGCTGACTATGGAAGCGTACTCGCGGCATTTTCGATCGCGTACGCCGTATGCTCGCCGATCGCGGGCTTGTGCATCGACCGGTTCGGCCTCAACCGTAGCATCAGCGTGGCAGTCGGGTTCTGGTCACTTGCCGGGGCGGCAACCGGCTTCGTGAACGGTCTATCGAGCCTCATGGTGTGCCGGACGGCGTTGGGAGCAGCGGAATCAGCGGGTGTCCCGGCATCCGGCAAGGCGATCCATCTCCATCTCCCCGGCGAGGAACGTGCCCTCGGCAACGCGCTCAGTCAGATCGGCCTGAGTTTGGGCGCCATCGTAGCGCCTCCGCTTGCGACGTGGCTTGCTCTGCGTCATGGGTGGCGGTCGGCATTCCTGGTTACGGGACTCATCGGTCTTCTGTGGATTCCACTCTGGTTGTGGACATCGGGGAAGGCGCCGGGAACGCCCGTGAAACCGCAACGGAAGTCAGCCGGTCCGGGCGAGTTGTTGCGCGACAGGCGCATGTGGGGAATGATCGTCGCTACGGCGCTCAGTATGACGGTCTACACGCTCTGGACGAACTGGACGACCCTCTACATTAAAGAGACGTACGGCACGACGCTCACGGAGGCGAACTGGCTTGCCCCGCTTCCCTACTTGTTCGCGTACGCCGGAGGTCTCATAGGCGGTTGGCTTTCCCTGCGCTGGATGAGGAAAGGGTTGAACGCACTCGCGGCCCGGCGGCGGGCTTGCCTAGTGAGCGCGCTCGCGCTGCTCACAACGGCGGCGGTCGGAATCATGCCGACTGCAGTCTGGGCGGCGGTAGCGATCGCCTTCAGCTTCTTTGCCATCTCCGCCTGGAGCGTTAATCTTTACACAATGCCCTTGGATGCCTTCGGAGCGGAGCGCGCAGCGTTCAGTGTTGCCGTGTTGACGGCCGCTTACGGCGCGATGCAGGCCGTCGTCTCGCCTCTGCTTGGAGCTATGATCGACCACTACGGCTACACGCCGGTGTTCGTGATCGTTTCCGTTCTGCCTCTGGCCGCATGGGGCATTCTCGAAGGGACAACGCGACGCGCGTGAACAAGATTCGGCAGTTCCTCAAGAAATTGGTATTCAAGATACTCGGCAAGGACCCCGAGGCAGTAGTCCTGAGTGTGCTCAGTGGCGATGCCCCCCTGGCTTCCGCGATGGCCACAGAGTTCCTCGGCCTCGTGCCGGACCGGCAGCATCTGACCGTCCGGCTGACGGGTCAAAACGAGACGCCTTGCACGCAACAGGACTCATGCATCACGATCGCACCCGGATCGACCTGGGACATCTATTCTCAACTCCGGCGTGAACTGCGACGTCTGCGTATCGGCCAGGCTGCCGTACTCTTCACTTCGGATGGTTCATTCACGCCCCTGCGCCGCGCCGTTTTTCTCCTGTGCCCGTCGAAGATCCTGGCGTTTAACGCGAACCTGGAGCGCCATCACCAGCAACTGCAAACGTGGATTTCGTCGTGGCTGTTTCTGCGAGGCGTACCGCTCGACCGCATCCATCTGCGGCCGTGGTGGATGTGGCCGTTGAAGGGGGAACCTTCCACCGCACCCGGCACGTGTCGCGTTCTCGAAGGACGCCCACTCTCCCCGGCGCGGCGGCGCGTGGCCGTGCTTTCACCCTACTTCCCGTACCCGCTGTCGCACGGCGGCGCGGTTCGCATCTTCAACTTGCTCCGCGAAGCCGCAGGGGAGTTCGATCTCTTCCTTTTCGCCTTCACAGAGGACGGCGGCGAGGTCGAAGCCGCGCCCGTGTTGGACTTCTGCGCCCGCGTGATTCTGGTTCCCAAGCCCCGTTACAGGGAGCCCCGGTGGTCGAGTCTGCTGCCCCCCGAGGTCTGCGAATACAACTCGCCCGCCATGCGCGCCGCGATCGAGAAGTTTCGCCGCGAGTATGCGATCCAACTCACACAGGTTGAGTACACTCAATTGGCCGCGTACGGAGGCGACATCCTGGTCGAACACGATGTGACCTGGGACCTTTACCAGCCAGTCTTCAACCAGGCACGGTCCCGTTCGGCGAAGTGGGACCTGTGGCGCTGGCGCCGTTTTGAGAGCAGCGCTGTGAATCGCCACCCGCGGGTCGTTGCTATGTCCGAAAAGGATGTCGGCTTGCTTGGGGTTCCGCACGCACGCGTAATTCCCAACGGCGTGGATCTCGACCGCTTCCAGCCCGAACCAGAGCAGCCCGTACAGCACCTGTTGTTCATCGGTTCGTTCCGGCATTTCCCCAACATCGTGGCCTACCGGTTCTTCACGGAACAGGTATGGCCGCTCGTTCGAGAACGCTGTCCGGAGATGACTCTGACCGTTGTGGCAGGACCCGATCCGCTCCTTTACTGGCGAGCCTGCACGCACACGCCCGAATTGCCGCCGGATGACCGTATTCGTCTGCTTGGGTTCGTGCGCGACGTTCGCCCGTTGTACGTGGAGTCGACGATTGTCATCGTTCCGACATTGGTCTCAGCCGGCACGAACGTCAAACTGTTGGAGGCGATGGCCATGGAACGCGCGGTCGTCTCAACCAGATCGGGCTGCGCGGGACTCGGCGTCGAGCACGGCAAGACTGCGTGGATCGCCGGCAGCGCGGAGGACTTCGCCAAAGGAGTGGAACAACTCGCACGCGATAGCACGTTGCGCCGGGCGATCGCCCGGAACGCCCGTGAGCACGTCGAACAGCATTTCGACTGGCGCGCCATCGGTCAGCAACAGCGGCTCCTCTGGCGTGAACTGCTCGCGGCTCCGGCCGTCATTCGCCATGCCAGCCACGACGACCTGCCGGAAATCGCCCGAATCCAGGCGGCATCTCCTGAGGCCGCGACCTGGAACCCCGAAAGTTATCTGGATTACGAGTGTTTCGTGGCCGTACTTGAAGGTCGCGTCGCGGGATTCCTCGCAACGCGTACGGCGGTGCCGGGCGAGACGGAGATTCTGAACATTGCTGTTGCCCCGGATGCGAGACGGCGCGGTCTCGGCCAGGCTCTGCTGTTTGAGGCGTTCGGCCGTCATCCGGGGGAATTTTTCCTGGAGGTCCGCGAGTCCAACCGGC
>JBDKSR010000527.1:0-8489 GCA_039680545.1 Bryobacteraceae bacterium
CCGTCGATGTAAACGGAATTCCGGTCCTCGCTGTAAAGGCCCAGCGTCCCTTGAATCATCCACCGGTTGTCGTAAGGCCGCGTAAGCTGCATGTCGTTGTTGATGACAAGCGTGTTACCCTTTTGCGTCTTCACGAGCGAGGTCACGATGTCACCTTGCGCATACTTACGTTTGGCTCCAGGAAAGTCTTTCCCGTGCTTCTTCGCGAGACCGAGGTTGATCCCGAGCGACCGCGAAGCCATCGATGTGATGTACGCAAACGAATCGCCGCAGTTAATATCCATCCAACTCAGCACCGGACCCACGCTGTGCGTCGGATACTGGTCCGCGTTGCGCCGTATAAGATGCTGTGCGCTCCAGCGCGGGTTCCCGCTTTCATCGAAATACCAGTAGAGGCAGTTGTGGGAGTGCGCGCAGTGGCAGTGAACGATCTCGCCGAAAAGGCCTCGGCGGATCATGTTCAGCACGGCCAAATTGTCGCGCCGGAAGCTCCAGTTTTCCAGCATCATGCAGGGAGTTTTTGTCTGCTCCGACGTATTTACAAGGTCCCAGCACTCTTGTACCGTCAGGGCGGCAGGCACTTCGATGCCTGCATACTTGCCCGACTTCATGGCCTGCACCGCCATGGTCGCGTGCAACTCCCAGGGCGTGGCGATGATCACAGCGTCGATATCGTCCCGGGCCATCAGTTTGCGATAGACTTCCTCGCCACCCGTGTAGCCTTCGGGTTTCGCACGTCCGCCCTTGACGACGAAATCCTGCGCGCGCTCGAGATTCGCCTTGTTCACATCACATAGAGCCGGAATCTCGACGTTCTCCATCTTGAGAAGCACACGCATGAGGCTGGTGCCTCTACCACCTGTTCCAACTACTCCAATCCGGACCTTGGCGAGTGGAGCCGCGGCGGCAAAGATGGGCGCCGCACCGGCCGCCAGGAATTCCCTGCGGCGAATCGTGGGGTACATTTTGTTCTCCTCAGACATCTGAATAATTCGGGACATGGGCCGTACTGCGCTATCGGCACCCGGCCCATCAACGTTAGCTTAGCTTTACGATGGCAGTCGCGACCGATAGCGGCGGCAGATCGATTGTGATACGCGAACCTTCAACGGCGGCGGAGTGGTCCCGCACGGTAACGCGATCGGGCGCATCGAACGTATTGGCAGCGTTCCAATCGGCGCCGTGCAGGATGCGTGCCGTGCAAGATGTGGCCTTCACGCCCGCGAGCGAGCAGGCGGCTCGAACCGGCGTGTCGTGCTTCGGATTCACGAACGTCAGCACCAATTCGTTGCCCTGCCGGGATGCCGATACCGAAAGATCGAGCGGCGAACGGTTCTCCGCCTCCACTCGGACAGCCGTCTTCGTACGGTGAGGCTTGAACAGCGAATACGTGTAATACGTGGGCGTGCGGACGCAGTGATTTTCGTGGGTGAGCAGCAGGCAGTGAAGCACATTGACCGTCTGCGCGATGTTGGTCATCACAAGCTTGTCTGCCTGTCTCTGGAAGGCGTTCAGGCCAAGTCCCGCGGCCACCGCGCTGCGAATCGTGTTCTGCTGCCACAGACGGCCGTACTTTTGTTCCTCTTCGCGTATGGAGCGATCCCACACGCCCCATTCATCGACCAGAAGGCCGATCTTCCGTTCCGGGTCGTAGCCGTCGAGGAGCGCCCGCTGTTGTATTACTGCCCGTTCCACCACGTCGAATGAGGAAAGTTGCTCCTGCATGTGCTCTACGGTGAACTTAGTGGGTGTGTCCTTGCCACCGGAGTAGAAATGCATCGCGAAGCCGGAGATTCCGCGGAAACGGCCCAATCCGTCGAAGAAACCGCGCGACCAGTTCGCATCGTTGCCATTCGGACCGCAGGCGATCCGATACAGGCTGACACCGCCAAATTCCCGCATGTAGCCCGCGTAACGGCGGTAGTGGGCCGCGTACTCGTTGGCCGTCATGTCCCCGCCACAACCCCAATTCTCATTCCCGACGCCCCAGTAGCGGACCCGGAACGGTTCCGGAGATCCGTTAGCGGCGCGTTCATCGGCCAGCGTGCTGCCCGAAGGATAGTTGCAGTACTCGACCCAGTCGCGCAATTCCTGGGGAGTTCCGCTGCCAAGGTTACCGGCGAAGTATGGCTCCGCTCCGATCAAACGGCATAGCTTGATGAATTCGTGCGTGCCGAAGCTATTGTCTTCGGTGTAGTTACCCCAGTGAATATTGACGCGTTTGGGCCGCTTTTCGGGGACCCCTATTCCGTCGCGCCAATGATAATCGTCGGCGAAGCAGCCACCCGGCCAACGCAACACAGGGATACCAACCTCGCGCAGCCAATCGACGGCCTGTTTCCGGAAACCTTCCACGTTGGGAATCGGCGAGTCTCGCCCGACCCAAATTCCACCGTAAATGCAGGAGCCGAGGTGCTCGGCGAAGTGCCCGTGCAGTTCGGGCCGGATCACACCGATTTCGACGTCCGGATAGATCTTGATGTTGCTTTCGCTGGTCGCCGCAGCGGAAGCCTTTCTTGCTGTCAGCGCATAGAAACAGGCGGCGCCGCCTTGAATCATCAATTCACGGCGCGAAAAGCCTCGCTTGCCCATACCGCCTCCCCGGTCCGCCAGTGGTCACGCTTGCTGAATTGCACCGGCGGACTTCACGAACGTATCACAATCCGGTCCGTTGAACAGCACCTTGGCGTAGAGCGACAGGCGCATCTCAGACTCGTCTGAAAGTTAGAGGCTGGATTTGTCTGGCGGAGAGAGATTCAGACACTTGAAGGGTTTCTGGTGTCTGTAACGCCCCGATTCTTCGTTGCCACCTCTGCCACACTTGCCACCCTGCCGGGGGACCATTGCCCAAAATTGCCCAAATCCGTGCTGACCCGTCTGCTACGCGACAATGGTGCTTCCATGAATCTTCGGCAAGATGCCGTCCTGCTTTGGCGCGGAAGACGGGGCCGTGCGCGCTGCGTTTGATGACCTGACCACTACCCTGACCAGAATCGCAGGGGAGAGCGGACATAACAGCGTTCGCTTTTGCAGCGGGCAGACCACGGCCCAAAACACAATCATTCGCTTAACAGCCGTGATGACCGGATAATGTTACGTCTTTGGGCCCCAACAAGAACCGAAACCGGCACTGCGGGAATGTAGTGAAAAATACAGTGAGTCGATGTGAGAATCCTGGAATCAGCACCTATGGCATTCCTCCGACAAACCCACTGGTCTCGTGCCGACTAAGTACGTTGAGGCGCACCCCAATGTTTGCGCACTTATACCGTCTGCACGCGAGGTGCTTGGCAATCTCCGCCATCGTCACGTCGCGATGATCCACCTTCAGGAGCAATTGGACGGGTGTTTGCAGCCACGCATGCCCACAACGCAGGCAGGTTGCTTCAATCAGTGTTGTATCGTCCAGGTCCCGTAGTCTCGTGTCGTCCAGCCAACTCATAAGAAATCCTCGGCGGAGGGAATCCGTGTATAGGCGATCTTGCCACCAGCGTACCCACCCGGTGGCGGCGTCCATACTCCCAAAGTGACAACGCGGCGTCCGTGAAAGAGATTGAGCTGGTCCATCGTGGTCATGAGGCGTTCCCACTTCTGCCGCTGCATGTCGTCGGGGTCGAACAGACTCAATTGCCGCGCGCTGTCAGGCGTGAGGTCTCCTAACGCGACGCCACAGCTAACAATACGAAATGATCGCGTTAAGACTGTGCGCGCCCGGTCCCACAGCAGTTCCAGCCCTGCCAAGCACGCATAATCATCATGCACGCTAGCAAGGGGGCAGTCACCGCCCCACCCGTCTTCAAACCCGTTCAACCAGAGGAGCAGACGGCGGGCATAGAATCCGTCGCGGCGCATACGGCGAGCCGCTTTCACCAGCAGCAACCGCGAACACTCCCGCGCTTTCTCGATTGTTCGCCACTCTGGGGGTAACACACGACCGTGCCCGTACATCGAGCGTTGTGTTGGTTCCGCCTGGATAACGTACCCGTGCAGCGCGTACCACAGTCGTTCGCCAGCGACGCTCCCCCAAATCGCACGCAACTGTTTGGGTTGCGTATGGAACAATTCAGCCGTAGTGGTGATGCGGACACGAGCAAGACGTTGTTCCATACGGCGCCCTACGCCAGGAATCGCGGAGAGCGGCATGTCGAGCAACGGTGCGGGCATGACGTCCGGGTGCCAGATGGTGACGCCATCTGGCTTGTTCACCTTGCCCGCGATCTTTGCTAAGAGCCGATTCGCAGCAAAACCAATACTGCACGTGATCTGCTCACCAACGTTGCACCGAAGGCGTTGCTTAATCCGCTGCGCCAGTCCGCCCGGATCAGCGCTGCCTGCCGCATCCAGCGAGCACGCTAATTCGTCAATCGACTTTACGGCACCAATGGGGATCACACACTCGATTTCGTTGAGCAGTGTCAGGTGAGCCCGGCGAAACAGATCTGGTCGCTGGGGGACCAGAACAATCTCTGGACAAAGACGGCGCGCATCCCGTACCCGCATGACATTCTTGACGCCATAACGCTTGGCCTCCTTCGAGCAGGCGATCACCGTCGTACTGCTCATAACCTTGGTGTCAAAAGGAATCACTCCTACCGGCCTCCCACGAAGCCGGGGAAGTGCTTGCTGCATCACGGATGCAAAGAACCCGTCGAAGTCCAAGTATAGGGTTTCCAGCCGCTCTGCAGGTCGCATCAGATCCTTCCGCAAAAGGCGAACATAAGGCGAATATACACCTACGCGCGACTTCGTTCAAGTGGCACCACCGGAAGCTTAAAAAGCTTGAGCAGCAATGACTTACAGGGAATATTCAGGCCGAAGAGTGCACTACTGGATTGACTGAGACTTGGTGGGTTCCTTTTTCGGGGTGGGCTGGCTGCTCCTACGCGCTGATTCCGGCTTCTTTACGATGGCTTCCAGGGTCTTGCGCTTGGCTTCCGCCCCCGGCGCGTCGCATTCCGGTCCCGCTTTATCCAGTCCAGCCAGCGCCGGTACTCCGGGTGTTGCGGCCCGATTTCCACTAGGACATCCCCGGTGATGTTGCCTTCCGCGTCCGTTACACGCTGAGGCACCATCAGGTTTCCGTTGGGTAGTCTGTGCGCTTGCATCGCTGTTCCCCCCATATCACCGCAGGTACGTGAACAGGCCATCCGTTGTCCAGCGCGTGAGACGCAACCGCATGCCGGAACCAATGGGGCGATACAGCCCAAAGCGGAAGGCTGATTGCCTGTAAGTAACTGATTTGTTTATGGCGGAGAGAGAGGGATTCGAACCCTCGATAGAGTTACCCCTATACACGCTTTCCAAGCGTGCGCCTTCAACCGCTCGGCCATCTCTCCGTCGTGCCTGATGGGGGTAAAGCGGTCCTTCGTCCCTAGTCTACCATGCGAATTCGCGACGACCGGGCGTTGGCGCAAACACGGTACAATAATAGAGGGAGAACGAGCCCTTGAGCGGAAGCCGCCAATGGGATGCGGCGGCGCCGCGAAATGGATTTGATCCATCCAGAGTCGCCCTCACCATGAATCGTGTGCGGGGAAGGTTCCATCGGAACCATCCGCGGACACGGACCCAATATAACGATGCCGCCGGTGGTATGATTCCTTACGGCGGTCCGAGAAAATCTGAAAGACTTGACGCGGACGCGGCATTTTGACCCGGAGTTTTCCCCGAGGAGAATATCTGCCTTCGCAGAGCCCCGAAGAAACACGGCGCGTGACCCCGTCAAGATCCCGGAACTAAAGACAGAAAATCAGATGCAAGAAAAATTGAATATCGCGGTGTTTGTCGATTACGACAACATCGAGATCGGCGTCAAATCGACGCTGGAACGCGAATTCGACGTCTCGGTGGCGTTGAATGCGCTCAAAGAGCGCGGTGACATTGTGGCGAAGTTCGCCTATGCGAACTGGGCACGCCAGGAAGGCGCAACTCGCCAGATGGCCGCCGCTGCGGTCCAGATGGTTCAGCGAATTCCTTCCCCGCGCGGGGACAAGAACGGCGCCGACATTAACCTGGCCCTCGATGCTCTCGAGATGGCCTTCACTCACGATCACATCAACGGATTCGCCATTGTCAGTGGCGACAGTGACTTTATCCCGCTTGTAAACAAACTGAGGGAGTTCGGCAAGACGGTTTATGTGGTGGGCGGCAAAGCGTTCACCAGTACGATCCTCCAGCAGAATTGCCACGAGTTCATCAGCTACGAATCCCTGCTTGACGAGCCGCAGAAATCCCAGCGGCCGCACCCGCAGCACCAGGAACAGCAGAAGCAGCGGCAGCCGAGGCGGCGCCCTGCTCCTCTCGACCCGGCGCAGGCGGTACCGCTGGTGGAACGGGCGCTCCAGGTCGTCGAGCGGCGTGGATTGCGGCCGCAGCTTGGTCTGCTGAAATCCACAATGCTTCAGCTCGATTCGACATTCACTGAGAAGGCATATGGCTCAGGTAGCTTTTCCGATTTCATTGAGAAGTTGAGAAACGCCGGTTACGTGAATGTCTCGGGCGAGGAAGGCCGCTACGTCATTGAGCGGAAGTCCACAGCCGCGACACCCGAGAAGGTGGCTCCGAAACCGGAGGAGGCTCTGCCGCTGTTGCGCGACGTCCTCGAAACCCATCGTCTTGACATCGAGAACGGCTGTCTCGCCGAAGATCTCGAAGGATGGGTTCGAGCCGAGGCGCCGAGTTTCGATCCGGTGTCGTATGGCTTCCAGGAATTCACCGAGTTTCTGAATTTCGCGCAGGACAAGTCGCTGGTGCGTGTGGAGCCCGACGAGGAGAAGGGGCTGCTCGTGTTCCTTGGCGCCGAGTTCTATCCGCCGGCTCCGCCGGACGAGCCTCCCGCACCCGAGCCGGAAGCTGAGGTTGAGGAACCACAGCCGTACGTAAAGGGGCAGCCGTCGATGGTGCCGGAGCCGGAACCCAAGCCGCGCCGCACCCGCCGCCGGAAGCCCGCGACTGCGGAGGCGGGCGGTACCGCCGCAGCTCCGAGGCAGCGCAAACCACGTACTCCGCGCCCTCGCACGCGAAAGACTGCGCCTGTAGTTTAGAAGCTACAGTTCATCCAGCAAGACCAGGCAGGCCACCCAGGCTTGGCGCCAAACGTACGGCGCGAAGGATGGCCTGCCCAACCACCTCCACGGCGGCTGAGCCGAGGGCGTTAACGCCTGCTTCCCGAGCACCGAGCGAAAGCGCTATCACGAGGTCGCCATCGAAGGTCGTGTGCGCAGGCGAGATGGCTCCCGCAAGACCGTTCTGGGCCAATTGTGCCAGCTTGGTCGCCTCGACTTTGGATAATTTCGCATTGGTGGCGACAACTACCAGCGTGGTGTTCTGACCTGTGAATCCGCCGCTCGTTCCACGCATGAGTTCGCGGGCCGTGCCAACGAGATTCATGCTGTCCGCAGCAGAACGCGCTCCCGCGACGAGCCGGCCGCTTTCCGGGTCGCGTACATCGCCGAAAGCGTTCACTGCGGCCAGAGCCGATACAAGTACGCCTTCAAACTTTCCACTGAGTGCCACCGTGGCCGATCCGAGGCCGGACTTCATGGCCTGGCTCATTCCGAACAACTTGCCAACCGACGCGCCCGTGCCGGCGCCGACGGCTCCCTCCACAACCGGGCCCTCCGTGGCGCTGGACGCGGCAAGTTCCCCCATTTCGCGTCCCGGGCGAACGTCACGCCGGCCGATGGCGAGGTCGTAAAGGATCGCGCAGGGAACAATTGGGACACACCCGGCCGATGTAACAAAGCCGACACCCTTGCGTTCCAGGTACCTGCGCACTCCGGAGGCGGCTTCCAAACCGAACGCGCTTCCACCGGCGAGAACAACGGCGTGGACCCTATCAGATACGTGCAGCGGGTTCATGACCTGAAACTCTTCGGTGCCCGCGGCGGACCCGCGTATGTCTCCTCCGCCGACAGCTCCCTCCTCGCAAAGAACCACCGTGCAGCCCGTCAACGCGTCCAAATCCGTCGCGTGACCAACTCGGACCCCGGGAATATCTGTAAGGCCTTTCATTTGCGGTTCGCTCGCAGGTTGTATGGTAGCATCGAGAATTCAGGGAGCAAACAGCTTGCTCGATCTACTGAAGGGGCCTGTCCTCTCAACGCAGGAGTTCCTGGCTCTGGCCGGAAAAGCAATTCGGAATGTCGTCCGCCGGCCCCATTACGCCCAGGATATTGCCCTGCAAATGGACATTATCGGTGTAGGAAGCCTGCCGATTGCACTTCTCACGGGCTTCTTCACCGGCGCTGTCATGGCCTTGCAGCTTTCGAAGGCCCTTTCGCAATATGGCGCGGTCGGCAAAACTGGCGCGCTGCTGGCGATTTCACTCGTCAGGGAGCTCGGCCCGGTACTCACGGCGCTTATGGTGGCCGGCCGGAACTCGTCGGGGATGGCGAGCGAGCTGGGTTCCATGAAAGTGACCGAGCAGATCGACGCCATGCGGGCGCTCGGCACGGACCCGATCCAGAAGCTTGTCACCCCGCGTTTGG
>JBDKSR010000528.1:0-5090 GCA_039680545.1 Bryobacteraceae bacterium
AGCCGCAGTCCACTCCCGCGCCGGCGCAGAAGTAGAGATCTATTAGCAGCGATCCAACAGGTGGCAGCGGGTCTGAGCGTAACTCGCTGCCACGATCAGTTCGGTTCTGCCGCATCGCGTTACCGGACAAGCAGCCGAACCGGGCCGATCAGGCCGGAGCGCAGCTTGTCGCCGTCGCGCAGGATGTTGCCGTCGTGCCACCAGCGGCTAACCGGCGTAGACACCGACGCGTCAAAAAGGCGCCAGCGCATCTCATTCGCCAGCAGGTTCGCCACGACCACGACCAGTTCATTACGCCCGGGCTTCAGGTGTTTGGTAATGTCGATGCGATACGGAGCCCAGGCAACCGTATCAACTAGCTTGCCGTTGAGCCAGATCTCGCCCGTATAGCACAGCTCGCCAAGATCGAGTGTGACGTTAGTAGCGCGTGGAGCGTCGAACGACGTCCTGTAAACAGTGCGTCCAGAGTACCAGTCAACGCCCAGTTCGCGCCAGTCGCCGAGCTTCGCAGCGGCGGGCTTGCAACGAAAGGCCACCGGTCCCTGAAGGCCGTCCCCTGGTTGTCGTATCGTCGCCTTAAGAATGATCTCCTTGGTACCGGGTAACCGCGTCAATTGCTCCCATTCACCCTTAATTGTGGGCGACTCCATCTCAAACGCGCCCGGCGGGACACTGATTCTGTAAAGAACTGTCGCCGGCAGTGTCAGGCCACCCGATTTGCGCAGCGGTTCGCCCCACTTCCCGAAGGGCGGCCATGCGAACTCGTATGCCGGTTGCGGCCGCTCGCTTCCAGCAGCTACGGTCCACTGGGAAGAAGTGCGGAGAGGCAAGACCTCCCCCGCCGGGCCGCGAATCTTGCCTTGAGCGAGCAGGTAGCCGCTACCGTCCACCGTACAAGTCACGGTGTTAGAGCCAAATCTCGCCGGGGCCTTATCCGCATCGAACTTTGCCCCATTCCATTGGCAATTCACTCGACCGTCGCTGAAGGTTTCCATCGAGGCAGAGGCGGGCTGGAAGGGGACGAGGAAGGAGTAACTGAAGGTGAGATGTTCACCGCCCAATTCGCCGGGGAACTTCGGTGTTCTGTACACATAGCGAGTGATAAATGGGGCATCCCACGCTGACAGATAGCGCGCGGCACCGTGCTTCGGGTTCAGCGGATCACTCAACTTCACGCGACGCCACCCCGAACCTGCACGGTCGAAGCGGATATCCGCCACGGGCACCTCGACACGCGTGGTCCCCGGGTCGGGCTTCCAAGCATCATCCAGCTCGCGTGGAGCGAGTTGCTTGCTCCAGGGGCCATCCAGGGCGATGACCGTTTCTTCCGCCGGAGTCGCGCTGGGAGGCAGGGGTTTCCCTGCCGTGTCGACCACGACAAAGAACGCCTGCCACGGTTCGAACTTGAGTTGCAGCGGTCCCGCGGCTAGAGGCGTAATCTCGCCCGTTTCCGGATCCCAACGTTCCACGGCTCCTTTGGCAGAGAGTTTCACCTGCGCGGGAACCAGTTTTTGCTCCGAGTTCGCAAAAAAGTAGATATCGCGAGTCCCCGCGCGCCGGTGCAGCACCCTCAACGCATCGCTGCCGGATGATTCGATCTCAACATCCGCCGGTATATCGCGTGCCAGCATCGCGGTCAGTTCATCGAGAGTACTGGCCACACGCGCTCCCCCCGGAAACAGCTTTTCGGAAATCTTCATGACTTCCGGATCGCCGCCGCCCGCCTCCGCCGAATGCCTGGGCACGTTCATCAGGGCATAGACTCGTAGCCCCGCGCGCGCCAATTCTGCAATACGGCGATAGGCCGCCCGGGAAACCGTCTTCGCGTCAGGCAGCACGAGAGCACGGTAGGACTCCGTGCCAATCTTTACCCGCCCTCCCTCCGGCGAGGCTTTCAGCAGAGAGTCGGTGTCCACGAGGTCGTGATCCATGTGTTTCTGAACCAGCCGTTCCACCAACGCTTCCGTTGGAATCGGCCTTGCCAGCGGGCGTCCAAATCCCTGACTCCAGACCTCTTCGACGGGGTACAAGACCGCGATATCGCAGACGTGCTCGCCCTGCGCGCCCAGGAATGACACACGCCGCGTATAGTCAGCGAACTTTTTGAAATACTTCCAGTACGGGTTCTCCCAGCCCCATGTATTCGGCCAGTCATTCATCGCTTCCGGGGTATCCAAAGAGTAGTGGAACAAGTGGAAAACGAACGAGTTGATCCCATACACCGCCAGCATGTTCACGCCGTAGCGTGCCTGATCGAGGGTCACAGTCCAGCCTGCTCCGCCAAGCGCCTCCACCATCGCCCGGCGCCGTCCGTAGACGTGCGCGACCGAACTGAGCTGCTTTGGTTTCCACGAGCCAATCGTGCGCGGCCACGAGTAGCGGAAGTCCTCGTTATCGGTCCCCGGCATCTGCGGGTGGCGCCACGTTCTGAAGTAATCACCCTGGTCGCGGATGGTGCGCATTTCCTCGTTCGTATGGCCGGTCAGGATGAGGTTGTGCCGCCCGGTCCACTCGGAAATCTGCTTGAACCAAGCCTCCTCGTAGAGCTTCGTGAAGACCTCATAGAAGTCGCAGCGGACCTTGATTGTTTTGGGGCCGCCGTTCATGAATAGCAACGGGAGCGACTTCTTCAGGTCGTAGCCCTTCGCCTGCCGGAATCGCTCCTCCAGAATCGGATCCCACGGTACGACCAGGTTGTAAATCTCGTCGAAAAAGACGCCCGGGATTGTCTTGCCGAAATGCTGTCCGACACGCTTCGCATACTGTTCATGAGTGTTCGAGAGGAATTCTCGGACTGCGTCCGGATTGAGGTAGTTGGGCAGCCTGATGCCGCCGCTTCGTTCCCGGTATGGCAAGAATGCCGAAATGCGCCACTTCCCTGCCGGCGCCCGCCAATTCCCCTTCAACGCTGAGAGATCCGTGAGCGAGGCGCTGTCGATGCTTCCGTCGGGCAGCAACCGCGCGGCGACCACCGCGACCGCTCCCGGATATTCAAGCGCCACGGAGGACGGACCAGTGACGTCCTTTGACTCGTGGATCAACCCCGTTGCCGTGAAGCGCTCCGGGTTGGCCGCCCGAGTACGCCCGCCTGCGTCGCCGCTGGGCCACTTGTCTTCGTCGTAAATCCACGCCCGGAAACCGGCCTTCTCCGCGTGTTCGACCGACACTTTCACCGCGTCCCAGAAGCCATCGGAAAAATACGGCGTTTTGCTTTGGTCAAGACCGTCGCGCGCATGCATGTAAGCGCCATACACGCCCTTATCCACCATCTGGTCGATTTGCCAGACCAGCTTTTCGCGCTGCAGCGTCCCGTTCCACGACCACAACGGTTCGATGGAGTATTCGCGGGGCGGATCTTTGAACTGCTTCTTTAAATCGTCAGGAGTTGCAGCGTTCGATGACAGAGTAAGCCCGCCGAGCAGCAAGCAGGCAGAAAAGAAGAGGGCGCGTCTCATTGGAATCGAACCTCCCGGTAACATCTCAACAGATTTTCACTAGCTGCAGTCCGCTCAGATTACTGAACCTCTCAATGACCGAAGCGGTGTGCCCGACGCCCAAAGCGCAGTGATGGGTCGGGCCTTCCTCACACCACCGGTTCACGAATTCACGCGGTCCCAGCGGGAAACGTAGTCTGGAATTGGTGTTGCCGATGCGCAGGATCGACCCTGGGAGCGACTCACCTTCAGCCGTGAGCATCTTGAGATTCCCGTCCGCCGTTTGGGTCACGGCGAGCAGAGTAACCGGTCCGGTCTTGACGCTGAATTCGACGCTGACTCCCTCTCCCCGCTTGCCGTGGTACAAGCCAAGGCCGCGCAGGACGGGCTTTTTCGCGCTGATGGCGAGGTGCCCCGGGCCATCGTGCCCCATGAGCACGAACTGCTCGCGGAGGTCCATCGCGTAGAACTCAGTGAACGAACCGCCCGCTCCAAGCCGGTCCATGATCGTCATCGCCAAACACGTTTTGAGGTCGCCCTCACCGCTCGCCGGGACGCCCCGCGCAGTCAGCAGAGAGTTTCCGAGGATCAAACCCGCTCCCAGCCGCTCATAGAGGTTGCCCGCCAGCCCGCGATAGTAATACGTGAGCCCATCCAGGTCAAACTTCCCGACCAGACGATCCAGTCCCGCCGCGACACGCGCTGCCCACTCCAGGCTCTCCGGCTGGACGTTCTCCAGAGTGAATAACTCACTCGTGACCCGCAGCTTTTCTTTCCATTCGGCCTCGCTTGCGGCCCGGACACATGCGTCGAGGTCGCACATTTCGAGGACCTCGATGTGCGCGCCCGTCTGCGCGCTGACCATGGTGAAGTCCGAGTACATGTCGAGCATGCCCGGGTAGGTGTGGCCGAGGAACCCGATGCGGCTGCCGCGCAAGGCCCGCAGGACACGCGCAGCCCGGCACCAGTCGTTGATCTCGTCCCAAGCGACCGGGTCGTCCCGCAGCGTCCCGGACACGACACGAAACTGCACTCTCGCTCTGGCGAATGCATTCGAAATTTCGGGAACGCAACACGTGGAACAATTGGCGAGCCACTCACCCGTATCGCAATTTTCGTAATCCAAGGCCTCGACCGGCTGCAGATTGAGAATCAGAACGGCCGTCTTCGAGCGCTGCACCACCGGGAGCACTTGCGAGGAGGTGGCATAGGTACCGACGTAGCAGATGATGAGGTCAAGGTCAGAGCCGGCGAATCTCTCGCCAGCAGCCACGGCCGCCGGAGCGGTGTCCACAAGGCCGGCCGAGACCACGTCGATGTCCAGCGCGGCAACGCGCTCCTCAACCTCCCGCTGATAGCCTTCAAGCCGCTCCTTCAGGCCGGGAAACTGTGCCCAATAGGCTTCCAGGCCAATACCGAAGACCCCGACGCGTCCGCGATAGGCCTTTCTTGACATCTGCGCGAGAGCTGCAGAGAAGTCTGGAACTTCTTGTGAATTGGTAAACGGGGACATATGGAAGGTACCCGTCATAGATTATGCAGGAGAGAATCTCCCCCGGACAACGGTGATGATCACGATAGCAATAATTTCATTCAATAAAATTACTGGTTTCTAATACATATCGAAAATCACGCAGAAATTGAGTGATTTATGGT
>JBDKSR010000529.1:0-5806 GCA_039680545.1 Bryobacteraceae bacterium
CGGACCAGATCGCCGCATTGACCGAAACACCAGCCCCGGACAGGGCACCAGAGCCCGACGCACTCAGAACCGCTGCCGCAGTGGAAGCGCCTACCGCCGAAAAAGCGCCCGCCCCTACGGCACTGAAAACTGCAATCGACCCGTCTGCGGGAAGCGACGAAATCGGGGTTTCTGAGAGAGCCGAAAAACCTAGCATTTACCGGCCCGCGTTGTTGTGCCTCGTGGTAGTCAGGTCAGACTGGAGCGGAACCCACAGCTAAACATCCCCTGTGTTAGTCGAGGGGTAGGCGCGGCCTGAGCCCCAGATGATGCGAACAGCCCCCGGAGTGCCGGAACCATTGGTGCCATCGCCTCGGCCGCCGCCACCACCACCATAGTTACCGCCCCCGCCGCCGCTTGTTCCTGCCCGGGTTGACCCTGTGGCCCCCCCGCTACCGCCGCCGCCACCTGTCCCAGATGAGATGACGCCGGCACTACCGCTTGAACCTTCGCCAAGGAGCCCAACACCACCACCACCGCCGCCGCCGTTGTTGTCACTGCCGCTACCGCCGCCGCCCCCGCCGCCACCAGCGCCAGCAGATGCGGCGCCACCCCCATTGCCGCCATTGCCGCCGCTCCCGGAGTAGCCGCCGGCACCACCACCACCACCACCTTGATCATTGGTGGTGTCGCCGTTACCCCCATTGCCGCCATTGCCGCCGCCTATAGTGCCACCAATAGTGGTGCTTGTTCCCGTTGTGCCGCCCCGCGCGACCAGTAAGGAGGTGCCGCCTCGGCTAATACTGCTAAGCCCACCGGCGCTACCAACGACCACAGCCAGAGTTTCGCCAGGGGTCACCGCCAGCGCGCTATCCCATCGGGTGTCGCCGCCCCTACCGCCGCTCGACCCGGCAAGGCCGCCAGCTACGCCTGCAGCACCGCCGCCGATAGCAACAGCACTGATTTCAGTGCAGTCATCAGGAACCACGAAGGAACCAGAGGCTGTGAATGTTTCTTGGCCGGGGACAAGGCCGGCCGCCTTCCACCCAATATTAGGGACCAGCAGCATCCGGGTCCCCCAACTTGGCAAAGATCGCCGCACGAAGATCAGATCCGCGCCGCTGCGGGATGCTTCCAACCTGCCCCATCGCCGTCTTGAAGCTTGAAAGACTTCCGGCGCCTGCGG
Organism: Bryobacteraceae bacterium; assembly: GCA_039680545.1. Classification (GTDB taxonomy): domain Bacteria; phylum Acidobacteriota; class Terriglobia; order Bryobacterales; family Bryobacteraceae; genus JAEHDI01. The sequence goes on from JBDKSR010000529.1 coordinate 1,166, forward strand.
CGGCGGCAAGCACCGCATCCAGCTTCGCCGAGTGCCGGTTCAGCTCATCCATAATCACCAGCACGGCGGCACGGACCACATCGTCAGCATCATCGATCTGCCGGACGATTGCTTCGCGTCGGGCAACATGCCAGGCATCAATCTCTGCTTGCGCCCACGGCAGCCATGAACGTGTCACGGTGACGACGTTGTCGCGGCGCTCGGTTACATCATCGCCCTGCATTAAGAACTGCCCAGGCGGGGAGAAGTCGACTTCATCAATCTGAATGAGACGATGGCCGAGCCCTTCGTCACCAACCTGAACGGGCGAGATGACGCGTCGCCCATCAGGCATATCGAGCGACTTGGGCAATGAGCTGTAGCGCTTGACGATCTCGCCGGTTGCGATTTTCTCAATGGCGTAGCTGGTGATGGTAGCCATTACGCCGTTACCTTTTGAATAATCATGCACGAGAAGTCCGCGACGACTGTGCAGTGACACAGGTACTCAGCCGTTGTGGCCGTACCGAAGGCATCTCCAGCGACCTTGGTCCAGCCTGAAGTGGTGATCGCCGCAGCTCCCGTTGTGTTCTTGACCACCAGAAGATACGCACCCTGATTGGTGCCGGGCGCGATGGTGCCGGCGCCATTGTTGGTGATCTTTTGAATCGGCCTGTCCCCAGGATCTGGAGTGATCGTGTTCCCCGAGAGGTTACCCAAGTCGAGGGTAGTGACGTTCGCGCCGCCAGTAATCGACTGGTCGGCAACAGACGCCAGAAGAACATCTTGCCCCTCGACAGCGAGGCGCCCAGCAGCCGAACGAGACAGCGTCGTGTCGGTCGCCGCCCCAAGCTCGATCGTCCCAGTCGTGAACGCATTCGACGTGCCGAGGCTCAGCGCCCCGCTGGCGGTCAATAGACCCGAGCTGTGGGTCAGCGTATAGTTACCGTTGTTCCAGTTCAGCACACCGCCTGAAGCGAGGTACAGATCGGCCCATGACAGCGACGTGGTGCCCAGTGCCTTGCCGTCATTGGCGGTCGGGCTGAAAGCCGAGGCCGAAGTCACGAGGCCGGTAAAGAACAGCGCCGGGAGGTCCAGCCAGATCGTCTTTGACCCGGCGCTCCAGTTTACCGCAGATCCGCCATTGGACGAAGCCAGCACCGACGTTCGCGCCAGCGTCGTGCCGGACAGCGTGTAGGTGCCGAGCCCGACCTCCCAGTTCGTGCCATCCGTGATGGCGTAATAGCAGGTATTGCCGTCGCCAACCGCCGAGAACGCCTGAAACCCGGTCTGCGCACCCGCAAGGGTATAGGCGCCGGTTCCGGTCGTGGTTGTCGATTCCTTGACGCGGTCGACATAGACGAGTGCCATCTATCGGGCCTTTGCCGTGACAGCATCACGCGCCGCGATCTGGGCAGCGCGAATGGCCTCGACGTCGGTAATGCCTGCGTCCTGACACTTGCGTACCGCTGCGCTCATCGCATCGATGATGCGGCCGTGCAGTGTCGGATCGTTGCCGAGGATGCCGTGCGCCGTCATCGAAGCAACAGCCGTCACTACTTCCATGTCTTACGACTCCGAAATCGTTGACGCCGTAGAAAGCTGAGGCGTCACACCGTTGCCGGTCACGATGCTCGGGCTGATAGGCCCGCTGTAGAGAATGATGCCGGCGCCTGAGGACAGCATGCCGATGCTGGCATATGTCGCAGTCCCAGAACCGCCCGTGCCAGCCGGGAAGATAATTGCCGCCTGCGGGGATACCGAGGCGACGGTTGACGTCGTCCAGCCCGAACCCGAGCGCGCTACGGCTACGCGGGCATAGGAGGTGTAAGTCACCTCATTTGTGCTCTGCGTTCCGCCAGCGCCCGGATCGGCGGTGTGCAGCGCCACGTAGAGATTGGTGGCGGGGGACGAGGCGGCGTTGGCGGCAATGTTCGCCCAGGCCGTCGCGCTGAAGATCAGATTCAGCACGTTGTTCGAGGTCGTGGTGCTCTTGCCCATGCCGTCTCGTCCTTATGCTTGAGAGGTCAGTAGACCAGCGCGACCGGCGCCAGCGACGCCGTGTAGGTCGTCGGCGGAGTGATCGCGGCGCCAGTGCCGAACGTGCCGGAAGCCGAACCGCTCACGATAGGCAGGCCCGGGGACGAAAACACTGCCGGCTTGGCCGTGGTGCCGTTGGACTGGACCGCGATGTAGTACGTCCCTGCCGCCGCCTGATAGGTCGACGTGAACGCAATGCGCTGCCAGGTATTGGCGGTGCCGGCCGTCGTGCCAGCGGTCGCCGTAGTGGCCACGAGCGCGCCGGTCGAATCGTGCAGCTCGAAGATCCAGTTGTCGGTGCCGCCGGTGCCGCCGACCAGAACTTCAATGCCGGTGAGCAGCGTCGGACTGCCGATGGCATAGGAGCCATAGTAGCGCGTGCCAGCGACCGTGGTCTTGTCCGCAGAGGCATTGAGCCACTTGAACGCCGTGGCGAGCTGCATCAGCGTGCTGGAAGCAGACTGAGGGGCGACGCCGCCAGACGCCTGCGTATCAACGGGAGCAATAGTTTCGGCGCCGGTGAAAACACCAATCGGAGGAAAACCGGGGGAAAGCCATCCAGACATGGGAGTAGTCCTTTCAGATGAGGGGATGAGGTCAGGTGCTGGTCGCGCCGAGCTTGGCGGACTTGAAGGTTGCGGCGGCGGTGACGTAGAATTCGCACCGCAGCGCATTGGTCAGGGTCACGCCAGTCGATCCGGCAACACCGTCGATGGTGTCGGAGCCTGCGCCGTAGACCTTGATTGCATTGGCGCCGTCGTTGAAGACGATCACCGAGCCGCCAATGCCCACAGTCGCGGCAGACGGCAGCACAACGCCCGTGCTGGCCGCAGCCGTGCCGACGACGTTGATGGCCTTGGTCAGGGCCAGAGCGTCAGCCCTGGTCGTGCCCGCAGCCGTCAAACCAGCGTCGACGCCCTGGTTGATGTAGGTGAAGTCACCAGCAGCCGGCGTGGTCCCGCCGATGGTACCGTTGAATGCACCCGTGGCGTTGATGACGATGGTGGTCGTTCCGTCCAGCGCCCCATTGACCTGATCGAATGCAGTATTGAGTTCATCCCCGTCGATCAGGCGGAAGCCCGGGGTGAACGTCTCGGTTACGATGTCAGCCACATTGGGCCTCCTTCTCTTGGCCAGTCACGAGCGCAAGACTCCGGCGGCGGTAGGCCAACCCCGCCGGGCGCAAAAACTCAGGTGATCGGATGGGCCTATTCCTCGATGGGCGCGAAGATGGTTTCGCTCTCCAGCATCGCCCACGGCAGCGTCAGCAGCAGCGCGCGGAGGTCCGGCGCATAGGTGATGCAGTCGGGATCGTCCACCATGCGCTTGGGGCAAACATACTTGCCCACCAGCGTCACGACCTCGCCACCATCGGGGTATTCGGTCGCATCAGGGTTGATGTTGATGCCGACGCCAGGGTTTTCGTTTAGGCGCCACCCTCGTCGGAGATGCTGACGTTCTGGCTGATGGGCTTGACGGTCATGGTCGTTCCTTTCGGAAACGAAAAAAGCCGCCGGTTAGGGCGACCTGAAAGCGGGCTGATGTGGTATCGGGGTATGCGGGTTCTACAATAGATGCGGAGCCCTGATTTATCGGGCTGCTACGCTATCTGGTGATTTGTACGGGACGCACTGGATTGGCCGGTGTACATGGCCCTTGCGGGTGCCGCGCTCCGGCTTTGACGCTATGCGCGCATCGAGTGCTGAGATACGCCGTTACCCGGCTTGGCGGTGGAGACGCGCGGCGATGAATTTGCTATTGGATGGAAGCAGCCCGACGGCGTTCCCACACCGCCAGCGCCGTAGCGCGCCGCTTTTCGTCCTTGGGCTTTTCAGGCGCCTTTGGCTTCTTGTGTTTGCGTCTGTCTAAACGGTTCAACTCCCGCCCGTGCAACCGCAAATGGTCGAGGCACTCGATCAGCACTAAATTCTTCGGGTCATCATTCGCGTGGTCGCCATCCAAATGGTGGATGTCAAACCCCTCAGCCATCTTCTCTTTAAGCCACTCCTCCGAGCGATGAGGATGCACACCAAGCCAAGAAAAATGGTATGATTTCAATCAGCCACCTGTTGACACTGCACATATATGGGCGCCATATAGGGTCATCGAAACACGGAGAACGCAGATGACCAACACGGGCCGCATCCAGATCACGAAGCAGAATGAATACGTTGCGATTACCAATAATGGTGCAGGCCTCAAGGGTGGGCACACCACAACGATGAACTTCCTCGAGGCGAACCGCCGCCACTTTGACCATGTCGCCTTCGGCACAGGGCACGCCACTCTCGCAATCAAGGCTGAACGCCTGCCCAAGTTCCTTGCCTACTGTGAGGACAACGGCATTGAAGTGGTGGGGGCATGACCCCCGCCGATTTCGCCCTCTGGCGTGAACTCATGGGCTTTAGCCGCACCGCAGCGGCTGAGGCCCTTGGGCTTTCGAGGAACATGCCTGCGAAGTATGAGGCAGGAACTGCATCCGTGCCGCTCTATGTGGCGCTGGCATGTGCCGCGCTCGTTCGAGGAATTGCACCGTGGCCTAGCTGAGGGATGCCCCGGCTTGTCGACGCTTGGCGACTACAGAGGCCGGGAATCAATCGGGCCCGAGTTGCCCCGAGCCCT
>JBDKSR010000530.1:0-4648 GCA_039680545.1 Bryobacteraceae bacterium
ACGACGCGCGACTACCGGGAAATCCTCGCCAAGAGTGACATCGACGCTGTCATCATCGCCACCCCGGACCACTGGCATTCCACAATCGCCATCGACGCTTTGAAGGCTGGCAAGGACGTGTACCTACAGAAGCCGATGGTGCACAAGATCGAAGAGGGCAAGCCGCAGATTGAAGCCGAAAAGGTCAGCGGCCGCATCCTTCAAGTCGGAAGCCAGTACGTGAGTTCGGTGATCTATGCCAAGACGAAGGAAATCATTCAGTCCGGCATGATCGGCGAATTGAACATGGTGGAGGCGTGGCTCGACAGGAACACAGCGATCGGCGCCTGGCAATATTCGATCCCGCCCGACGCCTCGCCGCAGAACGTCGATTGGGACCGGTTCCTCGGCAACGCGCCAAAACGACCCTTCGAACCCGTCCGCCTGTTCCGGTGGCGAAATTACCGGGACTACGGCACGGCGGTCGCCGGAGATCTATTCGTGCACCTGCTGAGCGGACTCCACGTAGCGACCGGCTCGCTTGGGCCCAACCGTGTGTTCGCCACGGGCGGTTTGCGTTACTGGAAGGACGGGCGCGAGGTACCCGATGTGATGCTGGCACTGCTCGATTACCCGGCCGGCAAGACGCATCCGGCGTTCAATCTCGCCCTGCGCGTGAATTTCAAGTGCGGATTGCCCGAAGAGCTGTTCGGATTCCGTTTCGTGGGAAGCGAGGGTACTCTGGAGGCGGGTTACTCGGTTGTTGTGACCAAAACACCCCCTGAGACCGAACCCGGTTATACGATCGGCACGTTCCCGAAAGCCACGCAGCAGGAATTCCTTAAGGAATACCGCGCGAAGTACCCTGTTAAGCCGCTGACCGCGGAGGGCATGAAGCCCGATCAGGTACTCACTTGGGCTCCGCCGCGCGGCTACAACGCGCACCTTGATCACCACAGAGTGTTCTGGAACGCCGTGCGCACGCGCAAGCCGGTCGTCGAGAATACGACCTTCGGCTTCCGCGCCGCCGGTCCGGCTCTGCTCTCGAATGTCAGCTATTTCGAGGAGCGGGTCTGCAAGTGGGATCCGGAGACGTTGACGGCGTCTTAAGACGGCCTCACTCTTTGACGATTTCCAGAAACGCCTTGGCCGCGTGACTCAGACCACGGCGAGCAGGATAGACCAGGCGGATCTTCCGGTCGATATCCAGCTCCGGAACCCTGATGGCCCGGAGGGTCCCCTGTTCGACCTCCTGCTCGATACACATTAGTGGCAAAAAAGCCACACCTTCATCCCGCTGAACAATACGGCGTATCGTCTCGACCGTGGGCATCTCGACGTCCATATTGAGCGGAACCTTGTGTTGCTGGAACTTCTTTATGACGACCTCGCGGTAAGGAGAGAGCACGTTATGGGCGACGAACGTCTCCATGCCAAGTTCGGCAATGGAGACGGACTCCCGATTCGCGAAGCGGTGCTGGGGGGACACCACAAAGCACAGGTGGTCCGTGTAAATCACTCGTGAGACAAGACGATCATCGTTCGGATCGTAACTGATCACCCCGAGTTCGAGGTCGCCGTCAATCAGTTGGCCGGGCACCTTACTCGAAAGGCTGCGCCGAACCTGGACCCTCACCTTCGGGTAGAGCTTCCGGTACCTGCGGATATGTTGTAGTAAATAAAGGGCAGTAGACTCATTGGCTCCGATGACGAGGTGGCCCGCAGCGTTATCGCGAAGCTCCTCCAAGGCGTTCTCAAGCTCGTGCCGCAGGTTTTCGAAGCGGCGCACGTACTCCAGAACGATGCGGCCGGCATCGGTCAGGAGGATTTCCTTTCCCGTCCGGTCAATCAAGCGCTCTCCGAGCTCGTGCTCCAGGCGCTGGATGGCGAGGGATATGGCTGGTTGCGTACGAAGCAACTTCTCGGCTGCTCTCGAGAAACTCTTCTCGCTGGCAACGGTTCCGAAGACCTGAAGCGAATAGAACTCCATTTGTCTGATGCTCCGCTAAAGGATCATAAAAACTATTTATATCATCACTCGTATTTATTTTTACAAGGAAAATTATAAATTTGTCAAATCAGAGAACGAACCCGATAATGAACTAGGGTGCTCTGCTGATCCCGGAGAAACAGGCCGGTAAAGGCAGGGCGCCGGGCGTGGGCGGTCCATGAAGAATCGCGTACACATATTTGACACGACACTGCGGGACGGCGAACAGTCTCCCGGGTGCAGTATGAATGTAGGGGAAAAGATCCGGATGGCGCGGAAACTGGCGGAGCTAGGCGTCGATACCCTCGAAGCCGGCTTCCCGATCGCGTCGGAAGGCGATTTCGAAGCGGTTGATACAATCAGCCGTGAGTTCCCCTCGATTCAGGTGGCAGCGCTGGCGAGAGCCTGCCAACTGGATGTGGACCGGGCCGTCCGCGCTCTCGACAAAGCGAAAAATCCTCGTCTTCACACGTTTATCGCAACCAGCGATATACACCTGAAGTACAAGCTGAAGAAAACACGTCAGCAGGTGATGGACGAGGCGGTGGCGGCGGTCGAACAGGCCCGCCGTCACGTCGACGATGTAGAGTTTTCGGCGGAGGATGCAACCCGCACCGACGTCGACTTTCTCATTGAAATCTCAAAGGCTGTAGTGGCAGCCGGCGCCCGGACAGTAAACCTGCCGGACACGGTTGGCTATTCGATTCCGAGCGAACACGCCGCCCTCATCGGGCAGGTCGTGGACGCTCTCGGAGAGGACGTCATCGTAAGCGTTCACTGCCACGACGATCTGGGGTTGGCGGTGGCAAACTCCCTGGCAGCAGTACAGGCAGGCGCACGGCAGGTCGAATGCACGATCAACGGCATCGGCGAGCGCGCCGGCAACTGTTCGCTCGAGGAGATCGTCATGGCGATCAAGGTCCGCGAGGACATCCTGCCGTTCAAAACGGGTATTGTCACCGAGCACCTCTTCCCCGCCAGCGAACTACTGACGGAGATGATTACGTTCGGTCCCCAGCCGAACAAGGCGATTGTCGGACGGAACGCCTTCGCCCATGAGGCGGGAATTCATCAAGACGGCGTTCTGAAGGAACCGACGACTTACGAGATCATCCGTCCCCAGACCGTAGGTGTCCCCGAAAGCCGGTTGGTGCTGGGTAAGCACAGCGGGCGGCACGCACTTCGCGACCGCTGCGAACACCTCGGCCACAGTCTGACGAGAGAGCAACTCGATTCGGTATACGAGCAGTTTACGGCGCTCGCCGACCGCAAAAAGGGCCTGCTTGACGAAGAAATCCTGGCGATTATCACCACTGTCGCCGATCACCGCGCCGTGAGCGCGTAGCCACTGAGGATAGGGGCCCCGGCAAGCCCTCCATCTCCTCAATTACACTGACAACATGGAATTAAAAGTCCTGGTTCTGCCCGGCGACGGTATCGGCGCCGAAGTCACCGCGGAGGCAGTCCGAGTCCTCCGGCGGGTGGCCGACAAGTACAGTCACACTCTGAATATTCGGGAAGGGCTCCTGGGGGGCATTGCTATCCACAAGACGGGTACGCCGTTCCCCAAGGAGACCGAGCGGCTGGCGCTCGAAGCCGACGCGACCCTGATGGGTGCGGTAGGGCTGCCCGAGTTCGATAATGTGGCGCCGGAAAAAAGGCCTGAAAAGGGTCTGCTTGGCATCCGCAAGGCATTGGGGGTGTTCGCCAACCTCAGGCCGGTGCGCGCCTACGCCGCCCTGATTGATTCGTCGCCGCTCAAGAACCACCTTGTCGAAGGCACGGACATGATCATCGTCCGGGAACTCACCGGCGGGCTCTACTACGGAACGCCGCGAGGCATCTCAGGCGAGGGCGCCGAAGAGCGCGCGGTCAACACGATGGCCTACACCCGGCCGGAAATCGAGCGGGTTACGCGTATGGCATTCCATCTGGCTCGCGGCCGCCGCCGAAAGGTCACGAGCGTGGATAAATCCAACGTTCTCGAGAACTCACAACTGTGGCGCAAGGTTGTTGTTGAGACAGCCGCCGAGTTTCCCGACATCGCGCTGGACCACATCCTCGTAGATAACTGCGCGATGCAACTGATCCTGAACCCGCGGCGGTTTGACGTGCTTCTGACCGAGAATTTGTTCGGCGATATCCTAAGTGATGAGGGCGCAGTAATTGCCGGATCGATCGGCATGCTGCCTTCCGCATCGATTGGCGACCGCCGGCCGTCGGGAGCCTGGACAGGGCTGTACGAACCGGTACACGGTTCGGCGCCGGACATCGCGGGGCAGAACAAGGCTAACCCCTTTGGAGCCATCGGATCGGTGGCAGCCATGCTCGATTACAGCTTTGGGCTGAAGGATGAAGCAGCAGCGGTAAACCGGGCGATTGAGGCAACCTTGGCAAGCGGCCGGGTTACGGCTGATCTGAGGCCCGCCGGGAAGCCGGCAACCACAACGGAGGTGGGAGGCGCAGTCTGCGAAGCAATTCAATGAGTCAACCACGCACGATCATCGAAAAAGTTTGGGACGCTCACGTCGTTACGGAACAATCCGGGGCGCCGACTCTCCTTTTTATCGACCTGCACCTCGTACATGAGGTCACGTCTCCCCAGGCGTTTGACGGCCTGCGGCGGCGCGGCTTGAAGGTACGCCGTCCGGATCTGACCATGGCGACGGCCGACCACAA
>JBDKSR010000531.1:0-8300 GCA_039680545.1 Bryobacteraceae bacterium
GTAATGGTGACAGTGGCCGACTGCGGTCCGGGTATTCCCGCATCCGATCTGAATCGGGTGTTCGATAGGTTCTATCGCGGGCATCACGCTCGCGAACGGGTCCCAGGAACCGGAATGGGCTTAGCCATCGCGCGTGAGATCATTCGCGGACATGGCGGTGAATTCAAGGTCCGGAACCGGCATGTGCATGGGTGCGAGTTCTCATTCACCTTGCCGGCAACCGGGCAGGAGACACGGCCATGAGTCTGCGAATTCTTGTCGTCGATGACGAGCCGCAGATCCGGCGCGTCATACGATCCGCGCTCAACGGACAAGGCTACACGGTGACTGAGGCTCGAAGCGGCGAGCAGGCTCTGGAGAAGCTGCGCGAAGAGCCGCTGGACCTCGTACTGCTGGATGTGAATCTGCCCGGCATGACCGGACTGGAGGCGTGCCGCGCCCTCCGCGCCACCTCCGACGTGCCGGTCATCATGCTCACGGTGCGCAACGCTGAAAAGGACAAGGTGGAAGCGCTCGATGCAGGCGCAGACGACTACGTCACAAAACCCTTCAGCACGCCGGAGCTGTTGGCCCGCATTCGGGCAGCCCTTCGTAGAGCGCCCGCCGCTCAGGTTTTCACAGGACTGCCAATTCGCTTCGGCGACGTCGAGATCGACTTCCAGACCCGGCGGGTCACTTCCGGTGAACGCGAGATGCGCCTCACCCCGAAGGAAACCGATCTGCTGTGGTATCTTGTCGCCCACCCGAACCGCGCAATCGCGCACAGGGAGTTGTTACACGCCACCTGGGGAGAGGAGTACGGCGATGAGGTCGAGTACTTGCGTGTCTTTATCAACCAGTTGCGCAAGAAGATCGAGCCCGATCCGTCCAATCCAAGGTACCTTCTGACCGAACCGTGGGTCGGCTACCGTTTTCAGCTTCCGGACCGCGCATAGACCCGCCCCGATCTTTATGCCTTCTTTACGTCCGAATGCCTAGACTTTAATTGGTTGGGACGTATGCACGGTGACGGAGTAACGGTGCTTTTCACCACGCCGGACGCTACGCGGGCGGCTCTTAGGACCGCCCGGCAGTTGACGTGGAAGCATGGCTCACCAGTGCGTCTCGTCGTGATGTTACCCGTGCCGTATCCGTTGCCGCTGGCGAACCCGCCCGTTCCACTGAACTTCACGGAGTGGCAGGTCCGCCAGTTGGCGTCGCAGGCTCCAGTCGAAACGAAGATCGAGCTTTACCTGTGCCGCGACATCCACGAAGCCCTCCGCAACTTCCTGAAACCGGAGTCGTTGGTAATCCTCGGAGCCAGACGGCGGTGGTGGTGGGGAAGCCAGGAACAGAGGCTGGCACGATGGCTGCAGGCGAACGGCCACAGCGTGGTTCTCACCGCGCCGGCTAAGGAGGAGGAGAGCAGAAGAGCGTTATCCCACAACGTATTGCAATTCCGAATGCCTAACTCAAGCCATTGAGGCGGGGGACCCGGATCACGGGGCGTAGTCCAAAAGATTGGACAGGGTACTTTCGAGCCCGAGCCCGTCAGCTAACCTCGCAGGCGAATTTGAAAGTCACCCATGACGGGGTGAAACGGAGATCTCATTGACAATCCCAAGTGCCAGCGTGAGAACGCGGGTCGTGGTTGCGACCAGCGTCATGCTGTCTTTCATTTCCTTCTGGCGAGCCGCAGCCATCGTACTGAACGACCTGGCTTCGACAGCCTACTATGTTGGCGGTATCGCCGAAACTGCAATCGGTAAAGCGGCGCCGTGGTTCGTGCTCGGCATCATGCTGTTCTCCTACGCTGTCCGCGCTGTATACATCGAGAGCTGCAGCATGTTCGTTCGCGGCGGCGTCTATAGAGTCGTCTATGAGGCGATGGGCGGGACACTGGCGAAATTCTCGGTTTCCGCTCTGATGTTCGATTACGTTCTGACGGGCCCCATCAGCGGAGTGAGCGCCGGGCTTTATCTGGGCGGGCTGATCAACGAGACGGCGGAACTTCTGCACGTGGAGTCGGTCCATGTACATCCGCCGCATTTCGCCGCGGCTTTCGCAATCGTGGCCACGCTCTACTTTTGGCGCAAGAACACCATCGGAATCCACGAATCAAGCCAGAAGGCGCTGCGCATCATGCAGGTGACCACGGTGATGGTGGTCATGCTTATTGCCTGGTGCCTGGTAACGATCGCCAGCCGCGGCTATCAACCAGTCCCGGCGCCGATTCCGGCGAACCTGCACTTCAGTCATGATGCGCTGGGCTGGCTGGAAGGCACCGTAGTGCCGGCGATTCCACTCATCGCAATTCTGATCGGACTGGGCCACTCCTTACTGGCAATGAGCGGCGAGGAAAGCATGGCGCAAGTTTACAGGGAGATTGCGCATCCAAAGCTCAAGAACCTGGAACGCGCCGGTTTCGTGATCTTCCTTTACAGCCTGCTGTTTACTTCGCTGGTGTCGTTCTTCGCCGTTATGATTATTCCCGACGCGGAACGGGGCAAGTACCTGGACAACCTTATCGGCGGCTTGTCGATATTTCTGGCCGGTCCAGCACCCTTGCGTCTCCTGTTCCACGGATTCGTCGTCTTGACAGGCACCCTGATTCTCTCTGGCGCAGTTAATACATCGATCATTGGGTCGAACGGCGTATTGAACCGGGTGGCGGAGGACGGCGTTCTGCCTGACTGGTTCCGGCATCCGCACCGGAAGTTCGGAACAACGCACCGCCTGATAAACCTCGTGGTTGTTCTCCAGATCGTAACCATCCTGGTTAGCGGCGGGAACGTCTATCTGCTAGGAGAGGCCTACGCCTTTGGCGTGATGTGGAGCTTCTTCATGAAGTCGCTCTCGGTGCTTGTGCTCAGATACAAGCGGCCGAGCCAGCAAGAGTGGAAAGTCCCCCTTAATTTCCGCATACGAGGCATCGAAATTCCGGTCGGGCTGGGCCTGATCACGATCGCATTATTTGGCCTCGCGACGGTCAACGTTTTGACGAAGAAAACGGCGACTGTTTCCGGAGCCATCTTTACCCTGGTGTTCTTCGTAACATTCGAGCTTTCGGAACGCTATTACAAAAGCCGGAAGGGAAAGCACAATCCGGAGATGGAAAAGTTCTCCGTACAGGTCTCCGATGACGTCTCGCTTCAATCCGTCGATATCCGGCCCGGGTGCGTGGTGGTTGCCGTTCGTAATCCCAATAGGCTGGACCATCTACAGAAAGTGCTCCTCAAGACGGATACAAGGAAGATGGACATCGTTGCGCTATCAGTCCGCGTCGTCGACCCCGCGAGTTCCGGAGAACATGCCCTCGACCCGCAACAGATTTTCGCCGAGGACGAGACAAAACTATTCAGCAAGGTGGTTAACCTCGCTGAAAAAGCGGGAAAGACGGTCAGGCTTCTAGCCGTCCCGGCTACCGACCCGGACCTGGCCTGGCTGGAGATCGCGCGAAGTCTGCAAGCTTCCCGTATCGTTGCGGGGCGTTCGGGAAAGATGAGTCCCGATGAGCAGGCGCGGCATGCCGGACAGGCATGGGAGAGTCTACCCGAACCAAGGCCGTCAGTGTCCTTCGAGATCGTCCTCAGCGACGGCAATTCGCAGTTCTACAACCTCGGCCCGCATCCACCGAGGCTCTGGCCCGAAGATGTCGAATTGGCGCATCAACTATGGCTCCAACTAAGTGACAGGTTCGGCGCCAGACTGCACCATCGGGACATCGTAGGGGTCGCCCTCCGGAGGATGGCGAGCGATCTCGCCTCAGAGAAGGCAGGCACTGTGATTGACGTGATCGGGCGCGAACTGAACGGACGGCACTGATAGAGCAAACGCAGGTATACCGCGGAGCGAGTCTTACGAGGTAGACTGGGTGCTTATCGCTATGCACTACTTACGCCTCGCTGCACTGCTCCTGGGTGCGTGGCTGTGCGGGAGCCTATTCACGATGATGGTGTCCACCCGCAATTTCACCGCTGTCGACGAGATGCTTTTATCGCCGAAACCAAATCTGGCGGAGCAGATTGAGAGTCTGCGCCGTGAGCCGGCGCGGCAGTTTCTACGTCATCTGGTGACGTTGCAGAACACCGCGATGATCGAAAACTGGGAGCGTGCCCAGTTCGCACTCGGAATCCTGCTCATGCTGACGTTGTTCTTTGGATTGGAGAGCAAGCCGTGGCTGCTCGTGTTCGCCGTGGTCATGTTTGCAGCGCTCTGCCTGCAACACTGGCAACTGACACCTCAAATCGCGCAGCTTAGCCGTATGTTGGACGTAACGGCCACGGGAGCGCCACCAGCCGAGCAGACACGCCTCAACAACTACCATTCCGCCTATGCAATCACAGAGATCGTTAAGTTAGGACTCGGCGGGTTGATGGCTCTCGGTTTAGCGAAGAGGCGGCGTCACCGCTCCAGGAGGGTCGAGGGCGAGATCGACATGATCGATGATGCCGATCACAGCCATATCAATGGCTGAGCCTGGGCGCCCCACGCTAGTCATTGCGCTGTAGCCTTCGGTTACCAGCAGAACGCGATCACCGATACCGGCATTAACGGCGTCGAGAGCCACGACCGCGTCCCCCCGGTCCGTGCCATCCAGATTCAACGGCTGGACGAGCAACGCCGTCCGGCCTTCGTGGCTAGCATCCTTTTGGGTCGCCACAACTTCGCCAATGATCCGCGCGATCAGCATGAGCCACCTCGTTTGACGTGAAGCTCATCAACGATCGCAACGATGTTCGTATCGGTAGGAACTTCCTGGGGCAGGAAGGGGAAACTCGATTCCTTGCCCCGGCACCAGTAGATCAGTTCACCCGCCCCGGCGCCGGTGCAATCGGTACAGACAATCTGCCTGCCGGTAGGTTTCAGTTCCGGGGTAACCGGCTGAACCACCAACAGGCGTTGTCCTGTAAGGTTCTCGTTCTTAACCGTGGAGCAGACTCGGCCTATCACTCGTCCCAGGTACATGGAATTACTGCGGAGTCTTATCGAGGCTGACGCTATCCACAATCCCGATGATCGCCGTGTCCACCGGGTGGTCCTTACAGCCTTCGGCCATCCGCGCGGAGCTGCCGGACACCAGAAGCACCGTCTCGCGATAGCCGGCGCTCACCGTATCCACAGCCACGACGTAGCCGGCTTCATCCTTACCTTCCGGAGAAACCGGTTTTACGATCAGCAGTTTTTTGCCTTCCAGGCGGGGGTCTTTCCGGGTTGCAACCACGGTGCCCACCACTCGGGCCAAAATCATAGAGGTCGCCTCGCAGTCTGTGGCCTATCTTCGGCCACAAACCCTAAAGCCGCAGACAAAAGCTACTTCGAGTTCTGCGTCTTTCCGATCGGCAGCACGTCTTCGAGGCTTGTATGCGGCCGCGGGATCACGTGTACCGAAATCAATTCGCCAATCCGGCGGGCGGCTGCAGCACCAGCGTCGGTCGCCGCGCGAACGGCTGCCACATCGCCACGTACGAGCGCGGTCACGTAACCGGACCCGACCTTCTCCCAACCGACCAGCGTCACATTCGCGGCCTTTACCATCGCGTCAGCGGCTTCAATAAGAGCCACCAGTCCGCGAGTTTCGATCATTCCTAACGCTTCACCCATTCAGCCTCCAGTAAATCTGGAAAATCAAGATCCGTTCCGTTTACGCTTTCCCACGCGCCCGGAGCGCTTCATCCACGAGCGCAATCAGTTCCTCGCGAGTCACTTCAAAGCGCTCTGACGAGCCACTAACGTCCTCGGCCGCAACAGGGCACCCCAGATCGGCCTTCTGAGATTGGATGCCGTAACGCTGCCGCGCGTCAATCAGTTTCTGTACTTCGAGCCGAGGCAGCACCTTTGCGCCACCGAGCAATTCAGCCACAAGCGCGATCCGCGCGAAGTGTTCGACGGTCTCCATACGGAAGAGCGCCTTGTAAACATCTTGCCCGTAACAGATCGCTCCGTGGTTACCCATCAAGATCGCGTCGTACTTGGGAATGTACGGGATGATGGGCTCGGACAACTCGGGAGTGCCGGGAAGGCCATAGCCGGCCAGCGGCACACAGCCCAGGCCGATGATGACTTCCGGCAAAAGAGCCTGATTGAGGGGTTTACCGGCTGTGGCATAACCAGTCGCCACAGGCGGATGAGCATGCAGAACAGCATTGATTTCCGGCCGGATGTTATACACGGTCAAGTGCATAGCAATCTCGGAAGTGGCTTCCTTCTGGCCGGAGATCTTCTTGCCCTGCATGTCTACGATGATCAGGTCGTCCGGCTGCATCATCCCTTTGCTCACGCCTGTCGGCGTGCACAGGAGACGCTCTTTATCCAGACGGAGGCTGATATTGCCGTCGTTGGCCGCCACCCAACCCTTCTGGTACACGAGGCGGCCTATCTCGATGATGTCTTGCCGATACTCTCGCTCAGTCTTTTGCATCCGAATTCAAGATTGTAGCAGACCTTGGCATCCCGGTTTGTTACGGGGATGCGATTGTACAATGGACCGTAGTGGACAAACGCCGAATGTGCCCGCACTGCCGGGCCTTTATCTCATCAAACGACCGTATTTGCCCGTACTGCGAAGCCGAAGTCGGCCCGCGAGCCGTCGACCGGAGGCCGACGGGGCAGATTGCCGGTTTCATACCTCACGCCCATTTCACCACAACCATGATTCTGCTGGTGAACTTCGGGCTCTTTGCCGCGACCGCCCTCTATAGTATGAGTTCGGGCGAGGGGGGCTGGATCGACGTCGATGGCCGGACGCTGGTTTACTTCGGCGCCAAGCTGCGCGCGGCGGTCCTGATGGGCCAGTGGTGGCGTCTCCTGACGGCGGGTTTCCTCCACGGAGGGCTGCTGCATATCCTGATGAATTCATGGGTCTTGTTTGACCTCGGCGCACAGGTCGAAGAAGCCTACGGATCGAGCCGTCTGATTGTCTTTTACATCGTCGCGACCTTCACGGGATTCTTCGCCAGCACCTTCTGGTCGCCCGCAATATCGGTTGGCGCTTCGGCCGGGCTATTCGGCCTTATCGGGGCGATGATCGCGGTAGGCGTAAGGTATCCGACCTCGCTCGGCGCGGCCATCCGAGGGCTGTATATCCGCTGGGCGGTGTATGGCCTGATCTTCGGCTTGCTCCCTGGCCTGGCGATCGACAATGCCGCCCACATCGGTGGCCTGGCGGGTGGTTTCGGTATAGCGTACCTCGCCGGGTTGCCGGCTCCCGTCCGAACAATCGGAGAGCGCATCTGGAAGGTCGCCGCCTGGGTGGCCGTTCTGGTCACGATCTACTGCTTCGTGCAGTGGTTCATGTGGTTTCGGCTCGCCACGGCGTAAAATCGCGGACCTGGCCCAAAGCTCAGATTTCGGATCTTTCCGGCAAGACTTTCGTACATCCAAGTTTGGTTCGGGATGAGCGCCGGGGAGTACTCTGGGAGACGGCAGGAACGACCCGCGCGAGAAGAAGGTACCGCGAATGACCGAGACACCAGTCATCCCACACCCGTCCGCACAGAGCAGAAGACAATTTTTAAGTACCCTTCCGCTGCCGGCAGTGGCGGCCACAAGACGGACCGCGAAACCCAATATTCTGGTCATCCTTACCGACCAGCAGAGTGCTTCCATGCTCAGTTGCGCGGAAAATCCCTGGCTGAAGACGCCCCACATGGATAGCCTTGCGCGCAGCGGGGTCCGCTTTGAGCGCGCGTATGCGGCAAACCCAGTTTGTTCGCCGTCGCGTGTGAGCTTGATGACCGGCCGCATGCCCTCGGCGATGGGAATGGAGTGCAACGAAGACGGCTTTAAGCCCATGCCGGCGGAGATGTTGCAGTGCGCCATGGGCCACACGTTCCGGGGTGCGGGATACCGGACCTTTTATGGCGGAAAGGTGCATCTGCCAAACCCGAAGCCCTCAAAGGACATACTCGCGGCATGCGGCTTCGAGCGTCTGAGTTCGGACGAGCGCGAGGAGCTGGCGAAAAGCTGCGCGTCGTTCCTGAGAGAAAAACGCGAACGGCCGTTCCTGTTGGTTGCTTCACTCATCAACCCGCACGACATCTGCTATATGGCAATCCAGGCATTCGCCAACGCGAAATCAGGGAACAAAGCGCCGGAACTCGCCGGGATGGCTGGGCTGAATGCCCAGGATCCACGCAGGGTGCCCTTGCGGTATCTGGCCGATGCGCTTCTCATGCCGGAGGGTCTTTCCGCAGACGAGTTCTTCCGGCGCGATTGTCCGCCGCTGCCTGCGCAGCTCCCCGTTCCGCAGGATGAGTTGAGTGCGATCATCGCCGACAAGCGCGAGGTCCAGAAGTGGGTACGCCAGTCATGGACCGATC
>JBDKSR010000532.1:0-2296 GCA_039680545.1 Bryobacteraceae bacterium
CGCTTCAATGCCGGCTGCGTGTAAACGATCCAATGCAGATCCGGCTTCCGTGGGATCGAGTGCGGCAATGAGCGCACCGGATGCCAGCAACCCAAGCGGATTCAACTCCAACGCATCGCAGATAGACTGGCACTCCGGAAGCACGGGGATTGCTTGGGCTTGAATGCGGAGTCCGGTCCCTGCCGCCTCGGCAAGTTCGAGAAGCCCCGTTGCGAGGCCGCCTTCTGTCGGATCGTGCATGGCGTGGGCCGCGCCGGTCGCGTGGATTGCCCTCGCTGCGGGTAACACCGAGATCCCGGGACTGCGCAACCATCCCGCGGCCCGTTCGATGACGCAGGCGTCGATGCCGTGAGCAGCCAATTCAGGGGCATGCTCGCGCGCAAGCAATGCCGTGCCCTCAACCGCGATGCTTCCCGCCAGGATCACAGCATCCCCGGCCTGCGCGCCTGAGCTTCGCACCAGACGATCCCGGCGAACCGTTCCAAACAGGCAGCCAATAAGGATCGGCCGTGTGAGCCCGACGGTGATCTCGGTGTGACCGCCTACGAGCGAGACGCCCACACTCCGGCAAGCACCCGCGAGATCGTTGAAGATCGCGTTTGCACGGGCCGATTCGACGCCTTCAGGGAGTAGCGCGGTCACCAGCAGCCAGCGCGGTTCAGCGCCCATCGCGGCAAGATCGTTCCCATTGACTGCCAGGAGGTAGCTGCCGATGTTTTCGGTGGCGAAGGTGATCGGATCCGTCTTCGCCACCAATAGCTCCGGCCCGCCGGTGTCGATCACGGCCGCGTCTTCTCCGATCGCGGGACCCGCGACGACAGCCGGGTCCGTTACAGGCGCGTTAGCGAGCCACGCGCGCAATAGTTCGACCGGCAGCTTTCCAGCAGGCAGTGTCACACCGGCTCCTCTGCTACGATCTACAGCGTTTCTATTTGGCCTTGGCGATGGCGTCGATCTCCACCTTGATGCCACCGCACAGCGCGGACTGAACAGTCGTGCGCGCCGGGCGAATCCCCTTGAAGAACTCGGCGTAAACGCTATTGAAGCGATCGAAATCCTTGATGTCCGAAAGATGGCAGCCGCACTTCACGACATCTTCGAAGCCCAGACCGGCAGCCTCGAGAATCTTGCCGATGTGCGTCAGTGTGAGGCGCGTCTGCTCCTCAATTGTTTCGCCCACGATCACACCCGTCTTCATGTCGAGCGGGCCCTGTCCACTCACATAAAGCCAACCATCGACGAGAACGCCCGCGGAGTACGCTCCTGTCGATACCTGCTTGTCGGGATGCTTGATTTCAGTCTTAGGCATAAGTTCGCTTCTCTCTTTCGTGAAACGGAAAAGAACCCAATCAGCCAGAATATCCCACGCGGGCCCTATCGGAGTTCCATCGGGAACGAGTCGAGCGCCGTAATACCATCCTTGCCGACGAGGTAGTTGTGCTCCAAGCGGATTCCGCCCGAGAGTCCCTCGCTATACAAACCCGGTTCACACGCGAGGACCTCGCCCTCCTGGATGGTCTGGCCGCTGCCCGGCGTGAGCCACGGGTACTCCCACCCATCCATTCCAATGCCGTGCCCGGCGTGATGGTAAAAGGAACCCCGCGCGGGTTCGAATTTCTCAAGGTGAGCCCGCACCTGCTCATAGACCTCCCGGCAGGCGACGCCGGGACGTATCAGTTTCTGCGCGAGCGCGTGCGCTTCCTGAATATGCGACCACGCCTGTTGCTGGAGTGCGGTCGGCTTGCCGGCGGCGAACGTTCGCGTCAGGTCGCACACGTAGCCTTCGAAGATCGGGAACAGATCGAGGATGAACAGGTCTCCATCCTTAACCTTGCGCCGTGTGGGGGAACCGCCCTCCTTGGGAACACGGGTTCCGCACGCGAAGTCGCCGTGCAACTCGACCGATGTGCCTGCTTTGTCCACCATCGCCTCGTAGATGATAGTGTGGGCCTCGTACTCGGTCATGCCGGGCGCGATCTTCTTGCGGACAGCCGCGTAGCCTGCTTCGGTGATCGCGATCGTCGCGCGAATCGAATCGATCTCGTCGGGATCCTTTCGCCTGCGCATCTCCATCAACGCCGGTGTCAGATTGGTCTTAGGCCGGCCTTCAAGGGACTCTGCGACGGCGGCAGTGACGGATTCCAATTCGATGCCCACCGGACCTGGTACACGCGCTGCCGCAGCACTCGCCATCGCTGCAAGTTCCGCGTGCATGGAGGCACGGCTGAGCAGACGGTTGATCGTGTAAGCCGTATAGGTCTGGACGCGGTCCGCAAGGCACTGCGACGGCTCGCTG
>JBDKSR010000533.1:0-6243 GCA_039680545.1 Bryobacteraceae bacterium
GTCGCCTGCCGTCGTAGAATCGGTCTCGCGGTGGGCCATCGGTTCGGCTCCTCTCCTCTGTCCTCAAACACAGGAGATCCGATCGGTGCCCGCCGCACAAGCGCCCCGCGGCGCCGCGTCCGCCCGCTCCGCTCCGGCGCGCCGCGCGCCTCCGCTCCGCGGGCGGACGCGAACGACGCCGGATGGACGCGGCGCGCGGCGCTCGAAGATTTCAATTTACAGAAGCGACGTTACGCTCCCGTGGCAATTGGGGAAGAGCGATCTGAAGCGGGCGTCTTGTTGAGCCGGCCGGCATCAGTCTCAACGCAGGTCGTTTAGATCCGAATCGATATCCTCCTGCTTCGCCTGAGCATCGTAACGTTCGGCAATACGCCTCAGGACTGCCGCCGTCCTTGGCCACTTGGCCCTCACCACACCGCTCTGCGCCCGGTAACGCGCTGCCAATTGACGCTCTTGCGCACCCCCGGCATCAAGAGCCCGAGAGACTACGCCACGACCATTGAGAATCCCGACTTCTATCTGCTGATCCACAATCCTGTTGCGCAATCCCTCGATTACATTCCGGACAGCGACGTGCGGCCATGCCCCGTCGGCATCGGCCGGCGCACGCGCCAGCATTAACCCGAGCTGCAGGTCGCAGCCCGTCACGTGGTTGGTCAGACGGCACTCTGAGCGAGCGGCCTCGATCCACTGGGCGAGTTCCGTTTCATTAACGGATCCGTCCTGCTGCATCCCGGGCAGGAGTCTCCACGAATCCAGGATGTGGTGTGCTAAGTTATATTGGACTTGTTTCGCTTCTTCGCTGACTCCCTCATCCGCTGCGTTCGGCTCACGATCATCGCGTCGGTACAATACGCCAACGAGAAACGCAAACAATTGCGGGTTTCGTTGAAGCAGCCGATGAAGCGCGCTCGGTTGCGACATGTGTCTGCTCATGTCCTCGATCATCGATGCAAACGGCCATTCCAGCTTAGCGATTACCTCTAGCGACAGATCGTCATTTCGGTAGAGTTGATCAAAGAGATTGCCGAGATAGAACGGGTTCATCACATCGGGGCCGTTTTCCTTGTCATCGGCTGTTGCGAGCGACGCCAGTATCGCTTGAACCAGATCACTCGGAAGTGCGGCATCACGGCCTCCGGCCGCTCTGAGTGCAGCCTTCGGCCGGCCCACCTGCAACAGCTTCCGTGCAGCGATGACTACGTCAGTCCCGCGCTGGTCAACGGAAAAGCCACTCGCGCGTTTCCAATACGCCATTTCTTCCAATTGGCCCGCGGCCGATACCGCATCCCAGACATCGCTTGTGGGTGGTAAAGCGAGATACAAGAGCGCAGCGACCTCCGGTGAGTATTGGCCGGTCGCTTTAAGGCGCGCAATCTCTCCAGTAACCCAGCTCGGACCGACACTTTCCACGCGACCGGCTGCAAACGCTTGCACGAGGCCGGGCATCTCGCTCTTCCGCGTCAAGAAGGCATCAAGAACACTGCCGGACTCTTCCTCATCACGCACAGCCAACGCCATTGCATAGCCGACAACGTTCGGATATTCAACCGCGGCCGCGAACACCAGAATCTCTTCTAGGCTCGCGCCGTCGAGCACCTCTCGGGCTGCTTTAGTCTGTTCACGTTTCAGCACTGTCTGATTGACACGGTGGTCTTCTGACTCGCCGCCCGGCAGGCGAGGCCATGGAGTACGCAGCACCCACCCAACTCGTTCGATAACGTCATCAGGCGCAAACCTGTCGAGCACTGCGTTAAGCGCCCCGACGTGAAGACGATGATCCTCATTGCCATAGCTGTTGATCCAGTTAAGGGTTGCTCGGGTGTTCTCGAGCAGTTGATCACGTTCCGCTCTTGTCAGGGATGTAGTGTCCAGCACTCCAAGCGCTTCCAGCAGCTTCGCCTTAGTCTGATCCGGGAGTTGGAAGAACCCATCCATAGAACGCGCCACATTTCCAGGCGCACACGCAAGATCTTCCAGAATCGGAAGCAACCCCTGCAGGTACTTCTGGTATTCTCGATCAGCTTCCAGCGTGAGGCCACGTCGCGTGCCGCCGGTCTCGCGCCACCGAAAGCGATGCGATTCGGATATGGTGGCATTACTGTAGTAACCCAGACCGAATTTCCACACGAGTTGAGGATTTCTAGTGATGAGACGTTTCAGTACTTCAAGCCGCTGTTTCGGTGTGGCGTGAGTCTGAGGTAGTCCAGGCAAAAAGGTCGCTCTGAGACTCGCCAAAGGCCGATTGCCCCAGCGACCACCCGGGTCCATTTCGGCCAGTTCGGCAAGCACACTCACAGCTTGGCCGAAGTGATCTCTGCTCCAGGATAGGCTCTCAAGGGCCCACAACAGTCCGCAGTGCCGACACTCCCCGCCAAAACCGACCCCTGCTTCATCATCCTTCATCAGTTCCCGAAACACCTCTGGGCTGGCAGCGATCCTGCGTTCGACAGCATCCAGAAACGCGTCTGGGGCGGCCTCCGCCAAGAGCGGGGACACGTCTGAGAGCGATGCCCATGCCTGCCACGAGTCGCAGTCCTGTAGCACCTTGCCGACGATGTACTCAGCAAACTGTTCCGTTGAGGCGCCCGCAGGCGCTCGATCACCGTATACGGCGAGTATGGCCATCGACTCGGTAAGACCGCTCCGCAGCCATCCTGAGTAGGCACTTGCTTTTCCGTAGATGCTGGCCGCCCACCGTTTCCGGGGCTCGAGGTCATATTTTGGATTGGTCTTGCTCAACACTGCAAGCAGCGCGCTTTCGAAGCGCGTCAGCTGATCTCGGGTGAGGTGAGTCGCCAACAGGTACCATAGGTCGATTGGCGCGCTAACGGCCCATACGCTCCCGACTCTTCGAACCGGTGCCTCCTGCGCAGTCAGAAACGGCGCGAGGGTTCCAACTACCTTCTCGTATTCCGTGCCGGCAAGTGCGGCGACGACTTCACCATCCCCTGATTTGCTTTCATCCCAGGTGTTAGCAAATAGTGCGGGCAAGAGAACCCGTGCCGATTCGGCGCTTGCCCATGCGGGCGCGCTTATAGCTGCCGTCCCAAATAGATGCCGCCGAAGAACCGGAATACTGCGGCCCATATTTCGGGCGATCCTCTGCGCCTCCCCTTCTGACAGTCCCGCCTCATGCAGGAGTCTCTCAACTACTTGTCGGTCTGGGCGTGCCAATTGATGTATGCCGTGCCCCGCGACCGCCTTACTGTCGATCGCGAGGAAAACGTGGTGGCCTCGGGCTACGGCAGCCGGAGCAATCTCCAGACACTCTCCTGTGCCTACAATCACGAGCGGATCGTTCGGGAACGCCTGAACTAGCTGACGCATCTCGCCTGGGGTCAGTACGACTGCTGCTCGTGCCAGCACCTGCCCTCGTTCTACCTCCCCTAGTTCTGCCACTGCCGCATACAGAATCGCGATCGCTTCGTCCGGGTGGTCAGCTTGGACTTCGTGAATCGCTGGTTTGCCGCGGAGCCACTCCTGAATGGATCTTGCGTCCTTGATCCGCCCAGCGCTGACAAGCGCAGGCGTCAGCACCGGCTCCGTGCCTGTAGACCACTCCTCCCAGAACGCTTCCAAGTCTCTGATGTTACTCGATCCGACTTTTCCAATTTGGCGGGCAAGCCACAGAGCCACCGCCGGGGTGGCGTCCAGCCACTCCTCAAGCTCCGAGCTGGCAATAACCCTGACGTCCTTCCATCCGCCGAGTGCCTTCTTCTCGGCGACCCAGCTCTTCCGGTCCTTGAACGTTCGCGGCGTGACAAACACGAACGAGGCCTCGTTAGGGTCAATATCAAGAGGATCCGCGGTGCGTTTCCTAAAGTCCTTTTCAGCCTTGGTCCGCGATGACCTTTCGGTACCGAACTCCCAGCCGGACCCGCCAGTTGGAATGAACGGAGACACGACCGAGGTTTGCAGGCGACCATCCCAACCGCCGATAGCCACCGAATCGCCGCTTGGAAAGTCACATTCCTCAAGCGCGCCAACGGTGTGGGCTGCGATGAGGCGTCGCACTAGTTCGGGCAGTGTCTCTTGGCAGTGGCGCTGTTTGGTGTTCGCCCAGTTGGTTAGATCGCTTGCTGTAATCCACTTCATATCTCACCTTGTAACACTCTAGGCTGAGGTGGAACCCGACTATGCGTCCTCATACTCTTGGGCCAAATGCTCAGCATTGAATTGCATTTCGTATTCCTGACGTGTCCTCAGCAATCGATAGACCGTGCCGAATACGAGGGGCGCATTCTTCCGGTGGTTGAACAGCGCCGATTGAACTCTCCGCGACAAACGTGCGGCGTCGGCGTCGGTTAGCGTGTGATTGAGTACAGCATTCCATGCGGTTTCAAGCGCGCGCTGGACGTGTTCCACCCTTTGGCCTGCAGCGTGATTCTCCCTCACATATCGCGTCGCGAATAGAACGGTCGGCGTAAGCGGCGCAACGACTGTCAGAACGAAGTCTTCAAGCGTGGCGTGACCGGCAATACCCAAGGCAAATACAACCAAGCAGACGACCACTGCGATCGTTATCATGAGCCCCGTGTACCTACGCCGTAGTTGTCGATCCCACCACGCATTTGCGCGTTGGCAGACGAGTCGCGCAGCAGTTATCGGCAACCGGTACACAACTGTCGGGTACCAGTCTCTCAGTGTCGCGGCCGTTGTGGCAGAGTTCGACCGGCGTGCTTCCTGTGTGATCAACTCCGAATGGGGATGGTCTCCTACCACGATCTCATCCCATTCGAGTTCAAACGCATTGCAGTCAAACTCCTCTTGAACCCGAGCTGCGGACTCCCGCAGCTGGTTGATTCGGAGCGTGATAAGGATGCTGGAAAAGAGGCCGGCCGTTATGCCCCAGAGCGCCGCATACGGCTTTGAGGAAGCAAGCTGATTCGCGATGAGCGACCATGCCGGGGGCGCGACAACCGCAAGAGTGAGATCTAGGGCGTGCCAACGCTTTGCCGTCACATAAAGACGCCGCTGAGCAGCAAGGCGCCGCAGCTGATGATCAGAGTTCTGCTGTGACACGGCGTTAGCCATACGCGGGGAACTTGTCCGGGAAAATCACTCCCCATTTCTTGATAGCGCAACGTTCGTCCCCGCGATACTGATCGGCCTCGGCTTCACGCGCCTTAGCTGCGGCTGTCCGCAGTCTCGCCTTGACGGCGTCACGTTTTTCTACGGTATCAAGATATGCACCGACGTCACCTCCATAGCCCGCAGGATCAGGGACGATCACGTCGATCATCGGTTCCAACTCTTCGAAACACCAGCGGCAGCCGGACGGCAGATCGTGGATCCTAATACCATTCAGGCACGACCACGCCATAACCTCAAGGTGAAATGACTGCAATAGAGAACTGTGACGCTTGTTCCACCACTTCAGCATCTTGATCACCCGGACCAAGTCCCCGTTATGGCTCTTGTTGGCTGCTGTCAATTCGGAGATGTGGACCGTCGGGTCGGTGCTGATCCAGGTCTTCCTGATGGAGTCCGGGATGAGATATCCACCGCCTTGGCGATCGACAGCGGGGACGACATCGACACGAAAGTCGCTGAACGTAATGGTGACCGCCTGACCGTTCCGGCTGATCGCCGGAGTCTTCGGGTATGTCTTGAGCAGCACGCCGCGCACCTTGTCCAACAATGCGGCGTGGCCCGTCGATTTGTAGTAACTCGGGTCCAGAACGACGAACACATCCACGTCAGCTTCACCTAGTGGCGCGATCATCGTGCTCCGCATGTAGGAGCCGACAAGAAAGTCCTTAAGGACTGTGAGTTCGCGGGCAACAGCATCGCGGACACCTTTCTGACGCGTGGATACCGTCTCCGACTGGAGGCCCGTGATTTCCAAATTCTGGCGAAAGAGCTCAAACGCAGCTTCTACGGTAGTCGCCATAGACCAACCATAGCATACTCAAGCACTTAGGGAAGCCGTGTGAGAAGCACGACATCACTCCCTTTCCGCATCAGTGATGTCGCCGTTGGTTACTTTCTCCATGAGATGGATCTGCGCCGACCGCGCCCATCTCGCCGCCGAACGGGCGGCAGTCCGGACAGACGTCGTCCCCCGCCGAACCAAGGGGATTGCGGCCGATGCGGCGTTCTCGGCGGCGCGGGATCAGGCGAGCTTCGAGGCGGCGGCGACGACGCGTTCCATCACGCGCGCCCGGGGGCCGGAGGCGCGGAGCGTCGCGAGTTCGTGGAAGGAGAAGCGGAGTTCGTCGAGGAAGACGCGGGCCTCGG
>JBDKSR010000534.1:0-2372 GCA_039680545.1 Bryobacteraceae bacterium
GACGGTTTTGTTTGGAGTGCTGGACACAGCGGTCGAAATAGACAATTTAGACGTTGAAAGGTTCTTTGTAAATCGGATCGGACACACGAGACAATTGACAGCGTCGAAGAGACTGATCAACGCATAAATCGTGAATAGATGAGTAACTACGTCCAATATGCAGAAGGCTCTTGTGGTCTTATTGGGCCCACACGACACTCGGAGTTAACCAGAGGGAGCAACTGTGATGATCAATGCCCTAGTCGCAATTGTGGCGCCGCAAAGACCATAGAACCCACTGCTTCCCGCTACTTCTCTACCTTTTCCCCGGCATTGCCGCCGGGTTCTCGTGGATCCGCTCCCGGAACGCTCCCTGAAGCCCGACGGCGAGTGACACGGCGGACTCTCCAAACCGGTCGCGCAACCTGTCTGCCACGCCAAGTGCTTTCCGCCAGCGTTCGTCCCGTTCCGGCTCGATCAGGCACGGGGTTGTTTCAGCTAGACTGCTTTGCCTTTTGCGATTTGACCGCCTAACAGAAATGTTTTCGGGAGTGAGCCCTGGCCGCAGATTTTGAATGAGCCGAAATCTTTGTACCAGTCGCCCTCCGGCACCTCGGGCCTCGTCTCGATCCAGAGGCGAAGCCGGTTCAGATCAGCAATCGTAATCGCCCGTTCGCGCATCCGTTCGATCAGGTGTTGGCGTACCCCTTCGGGAAAGTCGGCCCAGCATTCAATTTGCGGCATCAGTCACCGAAGACCATACGGCCCATCTCATCACCCAGCCGCTTGACTTCCTCGGGATCGGTCGCGTTGCGGAAGCGCTCGGCAAGGTCGAAAAACTGCTGCTGTTTGCGCTTCTCGGCTTCCATGCCGCTTTCGATCAGTTCGACCAGCACTTTGTTGGCGCTTAGTTTGCGAGTTTTTGCCAAGGTTCGAACCTGTACCGCGATGTTCGATGGCAAGCTGACGCTCTGGCGCACCGTCTTGTTTGTCGCCCTCATACCATCATTATGCACCAAAGTGGTGCATAATGCCTAACACGACCGTTTCGTGCAGGTAAGCCCGAAGCTAGGGCGTTCGGTACCCTTACTTCTCTTTCTTCTTCCCCGGCATGGCCGCAGGGTTCTCATGGACCCGTTCCCGGAACGTCCCCTGAAGCCCGGCGGCGAGTGACACCGCGGACTCTCCGAACCGGTCGCGCAGCTTGTCCGCTGCAGTAAGTGCTTTCCGCCAGCGTTCGTTGCGCTCCGGCTCGATCAGGCTCATCTGCCCTTCGCTGCTATCGAACATCGACGCCTGCACCCCGAGCAGCCGCACCGGCGAGCCCCGCTTCCAATTCGCGTAGAACAACCGCCGCGCCTCGTCGAACAATTCCATGTCCAACTGCGTCGCGTGCTCGATCGTCCGCGCCCTCGTGATCGTCGTGAAATCCTTGTACCGCAGCTTCAATTGCACCGTCCGCGCATGCAACCCGTGTTCCCGCAGTCGCCGCCCCACCATTTCGGAGAGCTTCGCCAGCGTCGCCTCCAGCTTCCCCACGTCCGCCGTATCCACGTCGAACGTATGCTCGTGGCTGATCGACTTCGGAGCGGCCTCTTCCCCCAGCGGGCTGTCAAACCATCCGCCCGCGTCCTCGCCCCGCGCCTTGCCCGCCAGCGCCAGCCCCCACTTCCCGAGCTTCTCTTCGAGAAAATCCTCGCTGAGCCGCGCCAGGTCGCCCACCTTATGGATCCCGTAGAGGTGCAACTGCTTCTCGGTCGCCTTGCCGACCCCCGGGATCCGCCGCACATCGAGCGGCGCAAGGCATCGCGCCTCCGTCCCCGCCAGCACCCACAGGATGCCGTTCGGTTTCGCCTGGTCCGACGAGATTTTCGCCACCAGTCTCGACGTCCCGATCCCAACCGAGCAGTTCAGCCCCGTGTTCTTCTTCATCCGCTCGTGCAGCAAGTGCGCGGCCCGCAGCGGCGGCCCGTACAGCCGTTCCGTGCCGGTCATATCCAGGTACGCTTCGTCCACGGACGCCATTTCCACGAGCGGAGTGAAACTGTTGAGGACTTCGAAGACCTTGCCGGAATACTCGCGATAGCGGTGCGGGTGGCCTTCCACGAAAATCGCTTGCGGGCAGAGTTTGTACGCCGTGCGCAACGGGGTAGCCGAATGCACGCCGAACTTCCGCGCTTCGTAGGATGCCGCCGAAACCACGCCGCGCTGATCCGGCCCGCCTCCCACCACCACCGGTTTCCCTTTGAGCGACGGGTCGAACAGCTCCTCGACGGACACGAAGAACGCGTCCATATCGACATGGAAAATCGTTCGCGCCACGGCTTATGCTCTGCCAGTGTACTTCGCCTTCAGGACGCGTGGGATTCCCGCGAGGTCCGGCACAACCTCCG
>JBDKSR010000535.1:0-8299 GCA_039680545.1 Bryobacteraceae bacterium
CAGGGGGACCTGCCGGGGGAGATGATCCCCTACGTCTACTTCGAATACCTGCGCAGCCATCAGGCCGCTCGTCTGGTGCCGATTTTTCACCACAACGCCATCGACATTCTCTCGCTTGCCTGCCTGACAGGCATTGTGCCCTTCGCGTTTCGTTCGCCGGAGGAGGCGCCGCTCCATCACGGAGCCGACTGGATCGGTCTCGCCCGCTGGCTGCTGCGGGCGGAGCGCAACGAAGAGGCCCTCACGCTGCTGCGCCGTGCCGTCGAGCGCGGATTGGGCGACGATCTCCTGTTTCGGACCCTCTGGGAAATTGCCTCAATCGAAAGACGTCTCGGCAGGCAGGAAGCCGCACTCGCCGCGTACACGGAACTGGCTGGAATCAGGAATAACTTCCGCGTAATGGCCCTCGAAGAACTCGCCAAGCATCACGAACACTGCGAGCGGGATTACACGACAGCGCTCGAATTCACGAACACCGCCCTTCAGCTCGCGGACACGGCCGAATTGCGGCATCGCGCGGAACGCCTCAAGCGGCGGCTGGCAAGACCTCGTCCGGCTCGGCTGCTATAGACTCGTGAGAGTGGCTAAAACCGGTGATCCCAAGAAATCCGCCGTACGATTCATTGTTCTTCTCGGCACGGTAAGTCTCTTCGCCGACGTCACCTACGAAGGCGCGCGCAGCATCAACGGCCCTTATCTCGGGATGCTTGGGGCGAGCGCCGTCGTGGTCGGTGCCGTCGCGGGCCTCGGGGAATTTATTGGCCACGCGCTGCGCTTGGTCTCCGGACTTCTCTCCGACCGCACACGCCGCTACTGGGTGTTGCTTATCACCGGTTACACCGTCAACCTCCTGGCAGTCCCGGCCCTTGCGCTGGCCGGCCGGTGGGAGATGGCGGCGGGACTGATGATTCTGGAAAGGGTTGGCAAGGCCATCCGTGCACCCGCGCGGGACGTCTTGTTGTCCGGTGCGGCCCGCAGAATTGGCACGGGGTGGGGATTCGGCCTGCACGAGGCGCTCGACCAGATCGGCGCGTTGACCGGCCCGCTGGTTCTGGCCGCCGTCCTGGGATACGGTGGCGGTTACCGTATGTGCTATGCGGTTTTGCTGGTGCCCGCCTTCATGGCGCTCTCCGTGCTGACGGCCGCGAAGCTGTCATACGGCCAGCCGGGTAACAGTTTCGAAACCGTATCGCAAAAGACTAGCGCACGCAACTTGCCGCGAGCTTTCTGGCTCTATCTGGCGGCTAGCGGCTTGATGGCCGCTGGTTTTGCCGACTTTCCGCTGATCGCGTTCCACCTTGGCAAGGCCGGCATCGTCAAGGAAGCCACAGTTCCGCTGTTTTACGCAATGGCGATGGGCGTGGACGCACTGGCCGCGCTTGCCTTCGGGCGTTTTTTTGACCGGCACGGGATTCCATCGCTTGTCGCCGCTGCGATTGTGTCGGCGGCTGCCACTCCGTTTCTGTTTCTCGGCGCCGGCGGAGCAGTCGTTCTGGGTGTTGTGTTTTGGGGAGTCGGGCTCGGAGCGCAGGAATCGGTAATGAGAGCGGCCGTGGCGGAAATGGTCCCCACCGAACGCAGGGGCTCGGCGTACGGAATCTTTGGTACCGCTTTTGGGCTGTGCTGGTTTCTCGGCAGCGCCGCGATGGGCCTGCTCTACACTTCTTCTCCGAAACTACTGGTAGTGTTCGCTGTTGTCGCTCAGCTTGCCGCGATTCCCTTCCTTCTGGGATCTCGAAAGCCGCTCGCTACATCAAAGACGTGACATCCCGCCAGGACTTGCCCTGAGATTCGGCGACTGCCTGATAGGTCAGGTGACCCCGGTATGTGTTCACGCCCTCGCGAATCGCGACGGATCCCGCACAGGCCGCTTCGAGCCCTTTGTTGGCAAGTTGCAGCAGGTATGGACCCGTGGCGTTCGTCAGGCCGAACGTAGACGTGTGCGGCACCGCGGCGGGCATGTTCGAGACGCAGTAGTGAAGCACGTTGTCGACGAGATAGACCGGATCGCTGTGCGTCGTCGGGTGCGCTGTCTCGACGCAACCGCCCTGATCGATGGCTACGTCCACGATCACGGAGCGGGGTTTCATGAGCGGAATCATGTCGCGCCGCACCAGTTTGGGAGCGGCGGCACCCGGGATCAGAACCGCACCGATGACGAGGTCAGCTTGCCGGAGCGTCTCGCGAATTGTCCAGACATTCGACGCCAGGGTCACGATCTGACCGTTGAAGATGTCGTCGATCTCGCGCAGGCGGTTCAGATTCTTGTCGATTATCGTGACGTGGGCGCCCATTCCAAGCGCGATCTTGGCGGCGTTGTGCCCTACCGTTCCGCCTCCGAGAATCAGCACGTGGGCCGGCGCCACTCCCGGAATCCCTCCGAGCAGCATTCCCCGCCCGCCGTTCTGTGCTTCGAGGTACTGTGCCCCGACCTGCACCGACATCCGTCCCGCCACCTCGCTCATGGGAGTGAGCAGCGGCAGGGAGCCGTCGTTCTCGCGGATCGTCTCGTAGGCGACCGAATTCACCTTCGTTTCGATCAACCGGTCCGTCAACTCGGGAAGCGGCGCCAGGTGCAAATACGTGAACAACAGCAAACCCTCGCGGAAGAACCCGTACTCCGCCGGCTGCGGTTCCTTAACCTTCACGACAAGGTCCGCCCGGGACCAGGCATCAGCCGCGGACGGGACAATCGCCGCTCCGGCTTCCTCATACTCGCGGTCCGTTATGCTGCTTGCGAGACCCGCGCCCGCTTGGACCAGCACCTCGTGGCCGGCTTCGCGGAGCATCGTGGCGCCACTCGGCAAGAGACCCACTCTCGCCTCATGATCCTTGATTTCCTTCGGGACACCGATGATCATGGTTTTTCCTCTTCGGTAGGCTGGGGCGGCGGTACCCGCCCATTTTGGGATGCAACATCACGTTTGGGACCGAGACCGAGCGATATCAACGACATGGAATCCAGTTTTCCGCTCGCATCGATCTTCTGATCCTGTTGGAATCGCTTCAGTGCTTCCACGCTCTCGGGTCCCCAGGCACCGCTGGCTGGGCTCTGTAAATAGCCCTTGTCGATGAGCGCCTGCTGAATTTCCCGGTAGCGTTCCGGCGTCGGTTCGCGTTGTCCCGAACGCCAGCTTGATACGCGTTTGCGTCGTGTACGCCGCTTTTTGCCTTTGCGTTTCGACTTCGTGCCGGACTTTGTGCTGGTTTTCCGCGTTGCAGTCCCGCCACTTTTCTTGCTGCTCCGAGCCTTGCTGGTGGACGTTTTGGAAGACTTGGTTTTAGTGGATTTTGTCGACTTCGCGGACGACGACGATTTCGTGGGCGACTTCGTTGAGGAACGAGCGTGCTTCGGGAGCCCGAAAGCTCCGAAAACCACGAAGAACAACAAAAGGACTAGCGAGAAGACTCGCTTTCGTGCTGGCAAGTCACAGTGTAGCAAAACGACCCGGCTACGTTCGCCCCATCGGCCGGTTCGGCGGTCCCCCGGTTACGACTTTTGGATCTCCGCGGCTGCGCGCATAAACTCGGCGGCGATCCGCTCGATCGCGCTTTCGCTCAGCACCGGAGGTATGCACAACAGGCTGCTTCGCTCAATGAGATCGTCGAGAACCGGTAGCGTCCCTTTGCCGTACGTGTAGTCGCCCGCGAAGGCGTTGAGCGGGTCGCTCCATGGACGCCCGGCGGCGTTCAGGCCGCGTTTTTCGACCAGGCTCAGGTTGTTGTAGTAAAGGTGAAGGCCCCAGCCGGTCATCGGAATATTGTTGAGGCCCGATGGGCCGGTCCGCACACCCGCTGCGCGCGTCCGCTCGACCATATTCAAACAGGTCTGCCTGTCCTTCCAGATAAGGATCAGGAACGGGCCACAATCACCGTCCGGGTCCGGGATGCGCCGGAAGGCCAGTCCGGGAATGTTGGCTAGCCGCTTCTTCAGTTCGTACTTTCGCTGGCGCATAGCGCCCGTGATCGTGTCGAGCTTTCGGAACTGCGCCAGCAACACGGCGGCCGAGAGTTCCGAGCACCGGTTTCCTCGCCCCCACAGACGGCATTCCGGGTCGCTCGTATCCAACCGCCCCTCCGCAGTCCGTGGGTACCCAACGTCGTGAAAGGCCCAGGCGCGGCGGAGCGTGCGGTCATCATCACAGACCAGCAGGCCACCCTCACCCGCGCTAATCACCTTGTTCACTTGGAAACTGAAGATCGCCAGGTCGCCGAACGAACCCAATGGGCGCCCGAAATAGCTCCCGCCGTTGGCTTGGGCGCAGTCCTCGATCAGGCGCAAGTTCGACGTACGGCAGATATCCGCAATCTCATCCACGGTACCCGGCGCGCCGCTCATATGGACAAGCAGCACGGCTCGGGTGTGCGGCCCGATCTTTCCGCGCAGGTCCTTGGGATCCATGCAAAACGTGTCGTCCACATCCACGAGCTTCGGGATCGCACCGGCATGCACGACCGCCGCCAGGCAGGAGACCCAAAGGTATCCGGGAAGCAGGACCTCATCGCCGGGACCAACCCCCAGCGCAGCAACCGACGCCGCCAGCGCCGACGTGCCGCTGTTGAGCGCCAGTGCGTGTTTCCGCCCCAGCCGCTCGCAGTAGGCCTTTTCCAGACGCTGTGTGTAATGCTGTGGATCGTGCCCGTAGAACCGGAACGGACTGCGAGAGCGGAGGACCTCAGAGACAGCATCGAGTTCCTCTTCGCCGAAGTAATACGATCCCGGCCATTCATATGGAATAAGTTCGCCATTATCAGGAGGAGCAACAAAACTGTTATCCAGCGTCATAATAGGTCTCAAGATTCTCTGTGTTTCTTCTCAGTCTACCGTCTAGCTGACGCTAAGCAACACAACCGCCAAAAAACCGGAGATCACCCCCAAAGTGGTGACTCTATTTAGACGTTCACCAAAACACAACGCGCCAACCAACGCTACCAGAAGGACGGATCCGCCGATCGCCACCGGGAAGACAACGTGCCCGGGAACACCGGCTGCGAGCGCCGCCGCCATCGCCAATTGTCCGGCCATGCTCAAGACTGCCAGGATGGCTCCCCAGACGACCTCTCTACGGCTCAGGCGCACTCCCCGTAGCAGCATCGGCAGGCCGATACTAACCAACCCCGCCGCATACCAGATAGTCAGATACGGAAACCGGACTGACTCGGGAAGCGCCCATCCGGCGATGACCTTCAAGCCAAATGCGCTCATTCCGTTGGTCAACAGGATGATCAACATCAACAGAGCCCACATGTGTTCCTCATTCTCCTTTGGTGCCCGTCTGCCTTTCCGTGCGCTCGTCAATCCGGTGGCCCCAGAACAGCAGGAACACCGATGCTCCCGCCAGCAGTAGCGCCGAGGTCTTAAGAAGCGTCAGTTTCTCGTTGTACAGCCAGATCGACACTAGAGCGGGCACTCCGGCGGAGAGGTTCATCATCAGCCATCCAATGGTCACCTTCCCCAATCGAATCGATGTCTGGAAGGCGAAATAGGCCGCCACGGCGCAGATCCCGCAGGCAACCGCAACGAGAGCGCCCTTCCAGGGCAATTGAAATCCCGAGCCAGCTCCCGTCGCACGCAGCAAAGTAAGCAGCGTGGCCCAGCCGAACATGGACATAATCAATGCCGAGGCGTCGCAGCGCTTGCGCTCGGCCACCTTGGAGGCACACCCCAACAGGCCGAAAGCGATCGCGCCCAGCGCACACACCAGTAGGCCGGTATTCATGGATTGCTGGCTCCTCCCGCAATTCGTTTCAACTCGGCAAGCGGCATCTCCGTCTGTGGATCAAACTGAACCGACTGGGCGTATCGCACAAACTGGTCCAGTAAGTGTCTGGCCTCAGGTTTGTCGGATAATAAATCCAACCCCGACGCCAGTAACTTACCGGAACCCACTTTTGTCTGGAACACACTCAGAAGATAACCGTCCTTGCCTAACGTCACGAGCAATGGATCAACGCGGTTCTGCCACTTTGAATCTAGCAGCATCGTCTCCCGGAAGATGCGGCGGAGCGCAAAAAACGGCATCCCTTCTTCCACCGGGAAGTCGCCGTACACCCGGCTCTCAGCCAGGGCGGTACCGCGCTGGTTGCCGGACCACCACCATCCCAGGCGCAGTCCCGGCTGCACTGGCGAGAAGCCAGACAGGCTCACCAGTACGACACGGGCGCCCGACTGCAGATATCGCAGCGCGTCCGCGTCAAGCTGTTCGGTAATCAGAACGTCACTTGGTCCAGGCTGCGCGCTTACCACCCCCAGCGAGGGGTAAGCCGTGCTCAGTTTCCGGCGAACTTCATCGGTCGCTGAGACTTTCTGTAACTCACTACGGCTTGACGCATCCGGAAAGATGTAAAACTTCCATTCGTTCTCTACTCCCTTGCCCTCGATCTCGACGCGCAGAACGGCTGCCGTCGGATGGTTGACACGCGGCGTCACGAACTCGATTTTTCCCAACTGACTCACGGTCCCCTGCGCGATCTGGACATTCTCCAGCCGGCCCTGCGCCACGGTGCGGCCGTCAGTAGACAACGTCCAGAGGACCCGGGTAGCGCCGATCGCCTGTTCGCTGTAATTCGAACAGGCCACCCGTTGCGATACGCGAGTTCCAGCGGTGTATACGCGGTCTGTCCCATCGAAAGCGAGATCGGGAAGCAGGAGGACGGTCGGTCCATTGAACTGGCGGAAGTAAGCCGGGCGGCTCCGCTTCGGCTGCCAGAACATATCTAGGAGACCTTGTGGAACCAAGGCGTTGACATCAACGAGAGTCCAATAGTCGTAACCGTCCAGTTCCGGCAACGCGCGCGCATGTTCCAAGCCCAGTTTCTGGAAGACCGACTGCATCTCATGTCCCCCTTGGATGCACCGTTCGGCCAGCTTCCAGCCAATCCCAATCTTTTCCGCGTTGTCCTTCTCTTCCTTCAGGTTGTAAGGGGGAACCTGCGCACCCGTAAACAACGGCTCTAGTCGAGGGTCCGGAGGGCCACTCAGGTTGAGGTACTCGTGCAGTATGACCGGCATGCTGCCTTGCGTCTCTTCCGGAGCGAGAGGTACATTGATGGCCCCGCCTCGCAAGTCACTGATACCCTCATAATTCGCGCGAATTGCGCGAGACGATGGATTGCTGAGAGTATCGACGCCGTCCTGATGCATGACAAACCGTGACGGATCGAGGATCTTCGCCAGTTGGTACAGCGGTTCGCGCACCTCCAGTGCGTGCATGCCTTCGTTGCCCAAGGAATAAGTCGCAAGCGAGGTATACCGGCGATAATGCCGGACAAGCTCATGTAAGTAATCAAGAGGAGCGTAAATGCCAGGCTCAGTGACCCCAAAGGTGGCGGGCCGGGATCCCTCGTATGGCATCTCCGCCTGGATCATGATTCCCGCTTCCTCGGCGGCCTCGAAATACTCGGGCACTTCCACGTGTGTATGCAGGCGCACGTAATTGAAGCCGTATGACCGTGCTATTTCGAGGTGTTTCCGATGTTCCTCGCGGCTGGCCGGCGAGGCGATGGTCAACGGATAGACATAATCGTCTCCGAAGCCACGCAGAAAATAGCGCCGATTATTGAGATAGATGTCCGGTCCGCGCCGCTCCAGCTTGCGCACGCCGAAGCGCTCCGCCCACCCGTCGATGGCTTGTCCACCGTGTGTCAGAGTTACATCGACCCTGTAGAGATTGGGAGTTTCCGGACTCCAGGGGCGAAAAGGATCCAGCGTAACGGGGATATTGATCTGTGTGCCTGTGTCTTCAATCTTCGAAACAGGGAGCTCCGCTTGGCCTGCAGAACGGCCGTCAGGCGTGCTGACCCGCACCGTGACCCGATAGTCACCGCTTATGTTCTGGAACGGTGGCGCCATCAAAGTAACTTGGAAGTTAGCCCGGCGGTTGTCGAAATCAGACTTTGCCCACACGTCTTCGATGCGGACCGGTGCGGTCGCCTCCAGTTCAACGCTTCGGTATAACCCGCCGAATTGGTGGAGCCAGTTCATCAGCCCCTTCCGGCTGATCACTTTGTTGCTGACCCGGACGACGATCGTATTCGACCCTTCCGCAAGGAACGGGTTGAGAAGAAACTTGAAGCTTCCGCAGAACGAATCCAAAGTCCCGACGTAATGGTCGTTCACCCAAAACCAGCCCTGCGAATTCACGCCGCCGATCTTAAGCCAAACCTGCTTGCCCTTCCACTCCGGCGGCACCCGGAACGACCGTCGGCACCAGACACTACCCGTGAACCGGTGCCGCATCGGGATCACATACTGCTCGATATGCGTCGGGCGGCTCGGCCCGGGCTCCCCGATGCCCTG
>JBDKSR010000536.1:0-2377 GCA_039680545.1 Bryobacteraceae bacterium
CGGCGGCGCGCAGCATCGGACCTGTGACACCGAGATCAAGCAGATCGTCGAGTGGTACGTGTCCTACCCCCTGCGTTCGCCTGAGCCAGATGGGGTTGCTCGTCAGCAGGTTCTCATATTCATCGACCCGGCTCGGAAAAGCATCGAGAAACTTCTCAATCGGCTTCTGCCAGCCGCGCGGAGGCTCCAGCGCGAGTCCGCCGACGCGAAAATAGCTGGTCATCATGCGCTGGCCGGAGAACATCTCAAAGACGCGCATCAAATCTTCGCGTTCACGGAAACAGTAGAGGAACACGCTCATCGCGCCGATGTCGATAGCATGAGTGCCGAGCCAGACCAGGTGGCTGCTGATGCGGGTCAGTTCGGTAAGCATCACGCGCATCCACTGCGCGAGCGGCGGAATCTCAGTTCCAAGTAGGCGCTCGACGGCGAGACAGTAACAGAGATTATTGGACAGGTTGGCGAGGTAGTCGACCCGATCCGTCAGAGTGACCGCCTGCTGATAGGTCAGTGTCTCGCACTGCTTCTCGATCCCGGTATGCAGGTAACCGATGTCGCAGTCTGCCTTCACGATGGTTTCACCATCGAGCTCAAGCAGCAGGCGCAGCACGCCATGGGTGGACGGGTGCTGCGGACCCATATTGAGCACCATGCGCCGTGGCTGGACGAGCGTCTGCCCGGAACGGGTAGCTTCAGTTGGGCTGTCGGGAATATCCGGGTGGCTCACTGTCCCCTCCCTACTCGTTCAGGTAGCTGTATCGGTATCCGTGTACCGGATAGTCCTTCCGCAACGGATGACCCTCCCAATCTGCCGGCATAAGAATACGCTGCAGATTCGGATGGTTACGGAAGGCAACACCGAACAGATCGAACACCTCCCGCTCGTACCAGTCGGCGGCACGCCAGCTTCCGGTAACGGAGTCGATCTCCGGTCCCTCGCCTCCCAGGGGGCACTTCAACCGAAGCCGTGCATTTCGTTCCAGGGAATGAAGGTGATAGACGACCTCGAACCGCGGCTCGTTCGGATACCTGTCCACCGCAGTGATGCCGCTGAGCCGCACGAACTGAAGTTCGTCCTTGAGAATCCGGCAGACGGCAGTAATCTGTTCCGCTGCTACTTCGATTGTCAGTTCACCGCGATCGAACTTGCCCGCCAAAAGGGACCCCGGCGCGCGCGACTCCAGCGCCTCCACGATCGGATCTTGTTTCAGGCTCTCAGGTAGCTTCATGGCCCGCGTCCTTGGAACGCTCCTCGGGACCCCAATCAAGGGCCCCCTTTTTCCAGATGTAGAAAAAGCCGGAAAGTATCAAAACTATGAAAAGGAGCATTTCTAAGAAAGCGAAAAGCCTAAGCTCACGGTAGACGACGACCCAGGGATAGAGGAACACCGCCTCGATATCAAACAGGATGAATAGCATCGCCACGAGGTAAAACTTGATGCTGAACCGCTCCCGGGCGGTTCCGGTCGGCGTGATGCCGCATTCGTATGGGGTGTCTTTCGCCTTGCTGCGCACACGCTTCCCAAACACGAATGATGCGCCCACCATGCCCGCGGCAATGACGATTGCAATAACCACTTGCAGAAATATAGGGAGGTAGATTTCCTGGTAGGAAGTGGGCATGAGAGTCTTTTGAAAAAGGGTTCCAGTGCCCTAGACTTGAATATAGTGAGGGTGGAAACGGGGTGTCAAATGATACGTCGTGACCGTATCCCGGTATGGAAGCTCCCAGTTTCAAAACAATCCAGATCGTAGTCAACGGACAGCCGCGCGAGGTGGCGACTGGCCAGATGCTCCTCGGCCTTTTGCGGTCGCTGGAACTCGACCCGGCCCGGCTCGCGGTTGAACTGAACGGAAGCATAGTCCGGAAACCGGAGTGGCCGTCAACGCCGGTCGAAAGTGGGGCGCGCCTCGAGATCGTCCAGTTCGTGGGTGGTGGCTAGACCCGTGCCCGACCGTCCTGTCCCCAATCTCGAACGTCCGGCGTGGCTTCGCGCGCGTGCTCCGGTCGGCTCCGGTTATGTTGAATTGAAGTCGCTGACGGGGAGCCTAAGGCTGCACACCGTATGCGAAAGCGCCGCGTGTCCAAACGTGGGTGAGTGCTGGAACAATCGCACGGCGACGTTCATGATCCTGGGGAACATTTGCTCTCGCCGATGCGGTTTTTGCGCCGTACAAAAAGGAGCACCGGCCCCTTTGGACGAAGGTGAACCCGGCCGCGTCGCCGAGGCAGCGGCAGTTCTCGCGCTACGGTATGCCGTGGTCACCAGCGTCACACGTGATGATTGCAGTGATGGCGGGGCCGGACAGTTTGCCGGGACGATCCGCGCGATCCGGGAACGCGTGCCGGAATGCAAGGTCGAGGTATTAATCCCGG
>JBDKSR010000537.1:0-5313 GCA_039680545.1 Bryobacteraceae bacterium
GGCGAACCCATGCCTCAACCGACTCCTACTGGGGACTCCATGAGGTCTACCTGTATCGGGGTCCTGAGGTGATTCGCACCAGCCGGGACTGGGAACTCGAAGCCTGGCCGAACGTGTGGGAAGCGCCCCTTGCCTTTGACCGGAACGTCGCGACCCGTTGGGCGCTGCGGGAACCGGCACAGCGCGGTATGTACCTGATCGTAAACTTCGGGCGGCCAGTGCCGGTCGGCCGGGCGACCTTGGTTTCGAACGAGATCACGAACGAATGGGCGGTCGAGGTCGATGGGATGGATCCGGCAGGGAAATGGAAATTGCTCGCGAAAGAGCCCGCCGTCTCACCGTACCCCCTGCCCAACCTCCGCACGCTGGCTGTCGACGCGATGCGACGCGAAGCAATCCGATACGTTCTTGCCCGTCCAGGTGACTCAGGTTATGGCGTCGCTGCCCGTGCCCTCGCCGACAGTACGCGCGACTGGGGCCTCGAACGCACAGGCTATTTTGACGGTGTCTCGTTGTATGTGATTCCCTAGCCCCCGCGGCCCGGCCGCTTCCCACCATGCGATGGGAAGTGACCAGGCAGTACGCGAGGACAGACAGCCAGGGGGTCCAAAACACAAACTAGAACAGAACCTTAAATCCGAACTGTACGATCCTGTACAGCGTCGACTCCCCGGTCACGGTGGCGAACGCAGAACTGGTAACGGTCGTGCTCGGCGCCGTGAAATTCGGATGATTGAAAGCGTTGAGCGCTTCGGCACGGAACTGGAATTTGAACCGCTCGTTGATTCGCGTGTCTTTGAGCAGCGACAAGTCCCACATATTCACGCCATCCGAGCGAACACCAGAATAGTAGAGGGGCCCCTGGAACAGGTGGCTGCCCAGTTGTTTTGCCGACGAGCGTTCGAACACTGACGTATTGAACCACTTCGCCACGGTTCGCTCGCCCCCACTGAGCGGGATGTCCTTGATGTCGCCCGTAAGAATCACATCACCGAATGACAGCGGACTGCCGCTCCAAAGGTTGTACATCATGCCGATCTGCCAGCCGCTTATCATTTGTTTCCACGGTGCTTTTAACCCGGGCAGCACCTTGCGACCCTGGCCGAACGGAAGTTCGTAGATGGCCATCAGGCCGACATGATGTGGACGATCATTCATTGAGACCGACTCATAGGGAGCCATATCCCCGCTGTTGAGGTACGTGACGGCATCCATCAGCTTCGAATAGGTGTAAGACAACTGGAACATAACGCCTTCGGCGAACCGCCGCTCCAATCGCGATTGCCAGCCGTGATACCAGGAGTAACCCTGGCTGCTCGTCGTGCTCATACTGATGAACTGCGGAAATGGTTTGAGCAACTGCGATGTACCCACGTTCTTGCCGGATAGGCTCGTACTGGGCAGCAACGGGTAGAAGGGATTGTTCAAGGATTGACTGAGCGCGTTGATAGTCGCCTGATCGCGGTATGGCAACGTACTCAGGTATTTAGTCGGCAGTGCGTTGACGTCCTTCGAGATGCGCAGCCTGGTGGCGCGGCTGCCCGCGTAACCGGTCTCGAGCAGGAACTTACCCGGCAGCATCTGCTGGATATTCAGGTTCCAGCGTTGCATGTAGGGCGGCTTAAGGTCGTTGTCGAAGAAACTGATTGAGTTACCCAAGTACGTGCTGGCACCCTTGCTACTTCCCACCGCCGCGAGGATTCCATCAGGAAATGGATTGGCCAGCGTGGAGTGATACGTGATACCGCTGTCCAGCGAAGGAACCATGCTGGTGCTCTGATCGTAGCCCAGGGTGTAGGGACCGAAACGTGACGTAACGCCGGTGTCGAGGAAGAAAATACCGTAACCGCCTCGCACCGCTGTGTCTTTGACCGGGTTCCAGGAAAATCCGAACCTCGGCATGAAGCTTTTGGTTCCTGGGAAGGCTTCGCGCGACTGGCCGTCCTTGCCTGCATAGGTCACACCGCCGCCGATGTTGAAGGCGCTCGCCGGAAGCATCGTGGAAGGACTCGCCGCATAGTTCGCCTCGACTTGCGACGCAATAGAAAGCTGGGCAGTCGGGTCAAAACCACGAACCGTCCGGTTGAACCGCTCCGTGAGTGGGCCGGAATACTCGTAACGTACGCCAAGCGTCATGGTCAGCTTTGGCGTCACACGCCAGTCATCCTGGAAATACAAGCCGCCATAGGTAGACTGCACAGCGTAGCTGTCATTACGATCGATTGAGCCACTGCTCGGAATGCCGAAATAGAAAGCCGCCAGCGCTTGACCAATCCCGTTGGGCGAGGACGTACTGTTGTCCAGGGGACCATTCGTGTAAGAGCTGCCGAAGGAGTACCGGGGAGTCGCGTTGCCGTAATTGTAAACATTCTTACGATAGACGCGGAAGTCACCGCCGAACTTCAGCATGTGGTTGGATGCAGTAAGGTTCAGATCGACGAACCAGGAGTGAATGTCGTCTCCCGTCCGGCCTGCTCCGCCCTCGCTCTGGAGACCAGTCATGCCGGTTACACTCACGCCGGGGAACGTGTGAGCAACATCCTGCCCGTAGCTGACCTGATTCGCCACAGTCGAAGAAAATCCCAGAGTCGTCAGATCGAAACCTATGGCTTTGTTATAGGAAACAGAAGGAAACCGCTGGTAGCCGTAACGAACGTCCACAACCAGGCGTGGCGACGCCATGTACGTATCGTCAATGGCAAAGTTGTACGGTCGAGCCTGGAACACCCGGCCGCTGGCCGCGTTGTCGAAATAGTCTCGATACGGCCCCTCCGTCTTGTAGTACCGGGTGAAACGGCCATACAAGCGGTGCTTATCGGTCAGTGCGTGATCGATGCGTGCAATGTGATTGTGATACGTGTTCGGAGCCGGGTTGTTTTGGGTGGCAAAGTTGTTACTTCCATCGGCCAGACCCGTCACGTTCGACTTCGGCCAATAATCGGCAATCTTAACTGCGATCGGATCCATACGGTTCGCAGGAATCACATTGTTCGTGAGAGGCAGACGCGAATAGCGGCCATTCCCCACCGCCGCCGTCGTCATCGGGTCGTAGATCTGATATTGGGAACTAATGCTCAGCAGGGAAGAAAAATCTCCGGTACGTTCAGCTGCCGTTGGGACGGTGCCGACCACCGAATAACCCTGCGTCTTGTCGTTCATGAACTCGTAGGTATACGAGAAGAAGGTCCGGTCTTTCCCGTTGTAGATCCCCGGTATCACTACGGGGCCGTTGAGACTCGCGCCCGGCCGGTAGTAATCAAATTGAGCGCGCGGCTGCTTGGAAGCGTTGCCAAAGAACGAGTTCGCGTTCAAGCTCGGGTTGCGATAGAAAAAGAACCCCGTACCGTGCAACTCATTGGTCCCGGACTTGATGACCATATTGATGTGCGTGCCCGACGTATGGCCGACGCTGGCATCATAGGCGGTCTCGAGTTTCAGTTCCTGGATTGCATCTGCCGGCGGCTGATTCGACATACCGCTGCCGAAATCGGAATTCGCGGTCTGGGTATTCGGCACACCATCGAGGCTGAATTCAGTCGTCCCTACCGGCGATCCGTTGATCGTCAACCAGCTCGAAGACGCGGGACGCGACGGATCCTGGAACTTTTCTGCAATTGAGTAACCCCCACCCGCAAGTGTCACTCCACCCAACAGGAAGAAAAGCGATCTAACACTCCCGTGAGGGATGGGCAATTCCGTAATGCGGCGCGTGTCAATTACCTGACCGACGTTCGCGGTGGCTACATCGATCAGCGGTATCTCAGCCGTTACACTGACCTTCTCGCTGATGTCACCTACTTCGAGAATAATGTCAACGTTCAAACGATCATTGATCCGCACCTCAATGTCCCGCTTTTCAGCGGTCTTGAACCCTGCAAGTGACGCCACAATTGTATACATCCCAGGGTTGAGAAATCGGACCTGATAGTTGCCCTCGGAACTGGTTAAAACAGTTTCAGAAACATTTGTTGCCTGGTTGGTTACCTTGATACTCGCACCAACCACCACAGCACCAGTTTTATCTGAAACTCTTCCAACGACACTCCCGCGCGATTCCTGGCCGAAGCCGGCGATTGCGAAAAGAAACGCGTGAGCAACCAAAACTATCGCAAGAGATCTGAAGCGCATGAGACTATTCCTTCCCCCACGGAAATTATGGTAGAAGATGTATACAGTGTCAAGCCTTGTTTTTAGAATTTGTATACGTTTTGTATCGTGAAGGCAGGAGGGTCGATGGATCCTACTCGAAGAGCATTTCTTACGTCGTTGGCAGTCGCCATGGAAGGTCCAATGACGGCCGCTACCGTGGACGAAGGTGTATACCGGCACCCAAGTTTCCAGCCCGACCCTCGAATCGGGGCCATTTCCCGTGATCTGGCCGCGCCCTTACACAACGCGACGATTCGCGACCCTCTGCGGATCATCAAGGAAGGTGAAGCGGATCTCTCTAACGGCTGCTCGCTAGAGATCGACGGGAAAATCGCCGGGGATTTAGCGGTATCGATAGATGATTTTCAGCGATTTCTAACTGTCTCGCTAGGCATTCCGAAAGAGAAAGCGAGCTACCCTCTGCGTCTGAGAACTGGTACAGCCGAAGGATGTCCGGCGGGCGCTTCGGAGGCCTTCCACGCACGAATCGAGGCTTCCGGTGGAACGATCATCGCTCCCGATGCCGATGGTCTGCGGCGGGCGCTGATCCACCTTGAGGATGAAATGAGCATCCGCCGCGGTCCCTATCTGCCATTGGGCCCGGTTTCGCACTGGGCTGTAGTCGAGGATCGCATCACACATTCCCCTGTCGCTCCCTACCGCTGGCTCTCCGGATGGGAACTCGAACAGGACGGCGATTTCTACCCCGACGAGTACCTAAACAAACTCGTGCATTGCGGAATGAATGGCATTTGGGTAGCAGGGTTACTAAGCCGTCTGGTGGCGACAAAGACGCTGCCCGAACTGGGTCCGAAAGAACACCGTCTGGAAAGGCTCCGGAATCTCACAGAACGGGCTCGGCGCTATGGTATCCGGGTGTTTCTGTTCTGCATTGAGCCGCGTAGCATGCCCGCCGACCATCCCGTGTTCGCGGCCCACCCCGAGATTCGAGGCGCCGGCGGCCAGTGTCTCTGTGTCTCTACTCCTCTGGTAAAGGACTACATCCGTGAGGTA
This sequence comes from Bryobacteraceae bacterium, assembly GCA_039680545.1. Taxonomy (GTDB): domain Bacteria; phylum Acidobacteriota; class Terriglobia; order Bryobacterales; family Bryobacteraceae; genus JAEHDI01. The sequence goes on from JBDKSR010000537.1 coordinate 5,164, forward strand.
ATGCGAGAACTCTTCGCCGCTGTGCCGTTACTGGCCGGTGTCATCAACATTTACAAGGGCGAGCGGACGACCACCTGCTGGATGAGCGAGAAGCTTGTGCAAAGTTGTCCCCGATGCCGCACGAGGCCACAGGTCGAAGTGATCGCCGAA
>JBDKSR010000538.1:0-6909 GCA_039680545.1 Bryobacteraceae bacterium
CTTCGAGCCGGGCCCGTCCGAGCACCTCGTGCATGAACAGAGGCACACGCTTTACGCGCACGGGAGCGAAATACTCCTCGATCTCGCCGAGAATCACCTTCTGGGAACTGCGCCAACCGGCAAAATAACCGTCCGTGACCTCGTCGGGAAGGACGCGATTCACGATGACCGTGTCCACGGTGAGGCCGTGCAGGGAGAAGTACACGAAGGCGCGCTCTGTCTCGCGAAGCACCATCTTTTCGGGGTTGGTAGCGAGCCTCACGCTCGTGATGCGCGGGTCTTCGAGGAGTTGGTCAACGCCTTCGAGTTTCCGGAACAGTTCCTGTACGTTCGTGAAGTAGCTGTCCTCAGGTAACTCGAACGGGGCGACGTGCCGCGCGATGGGCCGGACCGCTTTCAGCATGCTGCGCTGAAACGGGAAGACGTGCTTCATGTACCAGTCGAGCGTCGTCGGCATGCTGACGAAGCGCATGGATTCCGCGGTCGGGGCGCAATCGAGGACAATGGCGTCGTAAATCCCCTCCCGGCAGTACTGGTTTACGTACATCATGGCGCTCAACTCCTCCATGCCGGGGAGGATCGCCAGTTCCTCGGCTTCCACGTCGCGTATGCCGGTGGTGCGCAGCACAGAGACGACGTAGGAGGAGATTTCCTGCCAGTGCCGCCGGATTTCCTTCTGGATGTTGACTTCCTGGATGGAGAGGAGTTTGTTGACCGGATACGGGTCGGCGGTTTGCCCGTGAAACAGGCCGGCTGTGAGGTCGAAGGAGTCCGCGAGGCTGTGGGCCGGGTCGACGCTCATGACCACGGTCTTCAGGCCGCGCTGAGCCAGCCGCAGCCCGGTTGCGGCAGCCAGGCTCGTCTTCCCAGTTCCCCCCTTCCCGGTGAAGAGAAGGATCCTCATGCCCTCATTCTAGCCCTGGATACGCCCACGGGGATGGCGCCATAAGCGAAGAGATTGTACGCTGGAGCTTCAGGGACTTCGGTCCCGTCTGGGGGACACATGCCGAGGAAGAACGTCTGCCGTCTCATCTCCATCTGCGCCGGGGCCGCGCTCCTGGTAGCGATAGCGTTCGCCGCACCCAAGCCCGCCGCGAAGGGCGATCCGGCCACAGGGAAGGCCGTGTTTGAACAATGCGCGGTCTGTCACAGCGCCGATAGCACGGCGAAGGGGATGGGGCCGGGGCTGAAGGGCCTGTTCAAGCGGTCCAGGATGGCCGATCGTAAGCCCATGAACGAGGTGAACGTTCGTACCAAGATCGACTCCGGGGGCAGCGGAATGCCTCCGTACAAGGAAATGCTGTCGAGCAAGGAAAAGGACGATCTGATCGCCTACCTGAAGACGCTGTAAAGACGCGCGAAGGCGGGAGCGGCCTTCTGGCTTCGGTTGACTCGCCCGACCCCCGCAGGCTAAAGTAAATAAAGCCTTCCGAATGTGCAAAGCAGCGTCCCTATCGTCTAGCCCGGCCTAGGACATCGCCCTTTCACGGCGGTAACGCGGGTTCGAATCCCGCTGGGGACGCCAACCACAATAAATACCTGAAATCCGGCTTCAACGGAAACCGCTGGGTGTAGAATTGATGGAACCCAGATGCGAAATGGAATTCTGTTTCGCGGAAGATCACAAAGCCACCAAACCCGCTGGAATCAAGCGAACCCTTGAAATCTAACTGAAAGGAGTACCGGTATGACTCCAGGCATCGCCGCAACTCAACGGGTGGCGATCGACTCCGAGATCGCCGCGCTTTTCTCGTTCCACGACCGTGCAGGCACCTACGTCTTTACACAGAGGTCTTCACGGTGGCCCGGGCAAGGAACACGCGAGTGGGTAAATCGCAAGGCGGCCAGTTGGTGGGCCATCAAGAGCGAGCCGGCAGATGGACTCACACTTCTCAAGAAGGAAGTGAAGATGTCCTCGGCTAACCAATTCGTTACACCGTTTACCCTCGAGTCACAACCCTACATCTTCGGCCTCCACGAGCGCGGTGTGAACATCTGGCGCATCGAACCGCAGTCTGGGCTCAAACTCGTGCTGGGAAAAGGGCAAATGTCACCCAATTACCGCCACGTAGTGGCCTTTCAACGTTGCGGCAGGCCGTACATACTTGGATTGCACGAGGATGTTGGTGCGAATATCTGGAGCATCGAGAGCGCCCCCTCGGATCGGGTGTCCTTCCATCTGCTCACGCCGCCCGAGTCCAGAATCCCCATGTCGCACCACTATGAACATCTCACGATGTTCTATGCCTACAATCGCGCCCATATTTTCGGGCTGCATCGCGATCAAGGTGCATGGATCTGGCGCGTGAAAGACGATCCCGCACAAGGCCTAGATCTCGTCACGCGCGGGGCGGCATTCCCACATTCCTACAATTATGTCTTGCCGTTCCATCTTAACGGACGCGCGTACCTGGCCGGCCTGGTGTCGGAAAACTACATGGATGCTCTTGCGGACGCCCCTGCACTGCCGGCGGGGGGGCCCGAAATGTTTCCGGGCACGGAGTTTATATTCGAGATACTGGAAAAGACCGTGGAACTGACCGTGGAGTGGGGAAAGGGGTACGGATGCATCTGGTCGATAGAAGGCCCGCCGGATGCGCTATCGCTCAAGAAGATCTCGAAGACCTTTCCGATATCGCATGAGTATTCCCGGATGACGGCATTTGAGCAGGGCGGATCTGCCTACATCTTCGGGGTCCACAAAGAGAACTACGCGAATATCTGGAAGATATCTGATGATCCTTCGACCGGATTTTCCCTTATCTATTACGGTAAGACGGGCAGGAACGTCAGCAAGCAGCCCACCTAGGCTCGGCGGGCGGACGGAACACCAAAAGCGTTCTGATGAGCGGTGAAAGCCCTTGCCGAGCAGACCGGCTTCAAGATCCGGACCACCAAAAAGCACCACTGTGTTCAGAACTTTGTTCCTGGAGCTGAGGAAACCTCCGGCCGCCGCATACCACCGCTTGCCCAGCGGGCTTCAATCTCCGAGCAGTTAGGAATGCTATAGCTCCTGCCTCCCTTGAGATCAGATCACCGTTACGCGTCACCGTCGCCGCCCTCAGTGCCAGCGTGATGAGGTAAGATGATCAAGCTTCTCTAGTTTCTACCGGTAGGTCAAAAGAGCAGATCAGAGTCATGGAGATACTGGTAAATGCGCTTCCTCCCTTCGAAATGTTCGAACATGGCGACTAGAATCGTTCGCAGTAAGTTCAAACGCTTCCGCAGCATCCTTATCGCAGTCTCAATAGGTGCAATGATAGCTAATGCCGCAGCCGCTGAAGGCACGCGCTACCGCAACGACCAGTTCCACTATAGCTTCACAATCCCAAAAGGGTGGGAGCTACAGGGAGACAATCTCCGGAATATCATGAACACGAACAACCAAGCTCGTGGACTCCCGCAGATCGACACTCTCTTGCTTCCAACCAACGACACGAGTGAACTGCCAGTAGTCATTGAGATTCATGTGGCAAAACCAATTGAGTCTGGAGGTTTCGAGGCCTACGTCAACGAGGCGAAGCGCGTTGAGGGCCTCTCCCCTCAGCAAGTGTCCAGAGAAATCGAAGAACAAATTAAGAAATCAGAGCTCAAGGAGTTGGCGCGTGCGATGGCTGGTTTTAGGCTTGTGCGGGTCGACCAGACGTTTTGGCGATTTCTGACGGAGATGGAACAATGCGACTTGGGTTATAAGATTTTAGCGGCCACCTGTTTTGGGAACAATGTTACAGTCGAGGTTGTTTACCGCGCTCCGCCGAAGCTCTTCTTCTCTGAACATCACTCGGGCTTCAGTTCGTTGGTTGAATCTCTCACGTTTGATCAAGGGTACCAGTACAATCCGAAAGATCATTCAACGACAATCCCCAGGATCACGATGAGGAGAGGTGCCGAGTGGCTTGAGCGGCTCACCTCACCGGCTTGCCTGCTGTTCATATTCTTGCTAGTCGTTGCTTGGATGAGCACCAGACGCCGACGGGCCCGAAGCGTGACAAAGAACCAGGAAGACACATGAAAAACTATGACTGTTGTTGTGCGGCCTCAGTGACATTGTCGGCGTCCATCGTCGCGGAACGGACCTAGATCCCGAGAGCAACAATGGCGGTCTCATTGCGCCGTTTCTCTGTCATCATGGTGAGGCACCCCGATACCAATAGCCCTGTTGATGATGCCACCACTAAGACAATAGGCTGTCAGACCCGGGTTACACTCATCGCGAATCAGCTAGTGGAGTTCTCCTGATACGAACGGAACGCGGCTGAAATGCACTCCGCCAATAGGTCAAGTCCGGCCAGTGATCGGGACTGATGCTCAATGTTAAAACGGACTCCCGATTGGCTTACGATCACTTCGTCGAACTGGCCCGGCGTTCGCTCTGAAATTGCGGACCATGAATCGTCGAAGCCGCGCATCATCGTAACTGCTGATCGCGTACCTGTCGCCGTTCGAGACGTGTGTCTGATTTAGTCGGTGCACAGTGCGCCGATCGATCATGCGCGGCCTTACGTTCGATTCCAAGGGTGTGCCAAGCAGCTTATCGTCCGCAGATCCCAGGAGCTTTGCTGCTTCGGCGATCGTCTCTTTGGTCTGACGCGCGACAAAGCAAAGGCGTGAAGTCATGGGTAGTGAGAGCACCAATCCTGGCTCACTGAAGCCAACGCCTAACTCGGCGCCGTCCCCCCGGTCAGACCACATAGTAGCTGGATTGTCCGTGGTGATTAAGACGTCATCGTCCTCGACCTGCCACACCTCCCACCGCATCAACCAAAGAAGACGTTCATGAGGAAGCATCGTGGTTACCATCAGCTTCTGTGGATCATCCGGAGCGAATTCCTCACCATGAAGTCTCAGGTGATCCCGAAGCAGTTGAAGCGCACGATCGGTTCGCATCAACTGGAACACGACAAACTGCGAAAGGGCACGACAATCGCCATATGACACTGACTGGCCCCTTTTCAAGCGATTCCTCGCTTGGCAGTAGGCATCGTCGATGCCGCCTAGAACATCCCTCTCGATCACCGGATCACGGTTGCCCTGTGAATCCTTCACAGCGTATATGTTCTGAGAGACGCAGATATCCTGGACTGAGAGGGGTTTGGGTTCCGGATTTCCACGCTCAAAGCGCCAGACGTGTGGTTTCTTCTTGCTAGCTTTCAAGTCCGCAAACCCAGCGAGGTAACCCGCTGGCACGGTATGCATGTGCTCGTACTCTGCCACCTCTCAGTACTCTCTCACAAAGGGCCTGTCCTCGGGGTAGTTGCGCCTAGTTGAAAATCCACAGGCGGAAACGTCCCACAGAGATGCCGCAGACCTGGTTCGGGTTCTTGCCGGATACCACTCAGCAGAAGTGGCAGAGTATTCTCCGATAGTAGATCACCGGCGTTCTCTGCGCTTACACAAGATCGTTGCTTTCAGCACTATCCGATAGGGTCCCTGATTCGGTCAGAGTGTTCTCTCTCAAGATCGTTATACGAATCCAGGGATCGCTGCCACCCTGTCTTTGATCAACCCTGGAAGTTTTCAATCCATCCCCCACCGAGGACTTTTTCTTCCTGGTAGAAGACGGCGGCTTGTCCGGGCGTGATTGCGCGCGCCGGGTCGAGAAGATGCACTTCGGCACGGGCTCCGGGTAACGGATCAACGCGACAAGCTACTCCCTCATGGCGATAGCGGATCTTACAAGTCGCCTCAACCGTGGAGGGCGGTTCCGGTTCGATCCAATTGACGTCTGACACCATCAAGCGATCGCAAGCGAGTTCTGCCTTCTCCCCAACGACCACCTCATTTCTCGCGGCATCTACACCCAGAACATACAGGGGATGGGGATGAGCCACTCCCAACCCTTTACGTTGCCCGATCGTGTAACGATAGGTGCCGTCGTGGTTGCCGAGTATGTTGCCGCGGCTATCGACAATGTTTCCGGGCACTGACGCGCCGACACGCTCCTCTTCCAGAAAGCGAACGTAATTGTTATCGGGGACAAAACATATTTCCTGGCTCTCTCGCTTCTCCGCCACGCGCAAGCCATAGCCGGCGGCAAGCCGGCGCACTTCCGGCTTGGTCATTCCACCCAAGGGGAAGAGCACAGACGCAAGCTGCTCTTGTGTCAGGGTGAAGAGAAAATAGGACTGGTCCTTCCCTTTATCGACGCCTTTCAGTAAGTGAAAGCGGCCGTCTGCGTCCTCTTCTCTTCGCGCGTAATGGCCGGTTGCCAGAAAATCAGCAGACAGTTCGTGAGCCTTCTTCATAAGCAACTCAAATTTGATCCATTGATTACATCGGATACAGGGGTTCGGCGTGCGGCCACGAAAGTATTCGTCGACAAAGTCCTTAATGACGAGCCGCTCAAACTCCTCCTCGAAATTCATCACATAGAACGGAATCCCGATCTGCTCGGCAATCCGTCTGGCGTCATAAACATCGTCGAGAGAGCAACAGGTGCCGAACTGCCGTCCCTCGGTTGCCGGCAGTTTCGAACGATCCCACAACTGCATGGAGATGCCGATTACGTCGTGCCCCTGCGCCTTAAGCAGGGCCGCCGTTGTCGAGGAATCCACTCCGCCACTCATGGCGACAACAACGCGTTTTCGTGTCAGCTGCTCAGTCATCTTCCTTAGACGGCAAATCCCCGGATGGCCCCGGCCTAGCCCCGCAATCGCCTCACAATGTCCGGCAAGACATCGAGCATATGATCCACGTCGGCGGCACTATTCTCCCGGCCCAGCGAAAATCGTACCGAGCTTTTCGCCCGTGCGGCATCCAAACCCATAGCGGAGAGAACATGCGATGGCCGCACCGTACCGGAAGAACACGCGGCCCCGGAAGAAACCGCTATTCCCGCGAGATCAAGGTTTACCAGCAACGAATCCGCCGGCACGCCCGTGAACGAAATGTTAGTCGTGTTCGGCACGC
>JBDKSR010000539.1:0-3765 GCA_039680545.1 Bryobacteraceae bacterium
CGCTGGCACTTGGATACACGGCCACCGTCATCGCCCGATACAGGAATGAGAACGGGTCAAACCATCCGACAAGGTTCAAACCCAGGGCCGCGCCCGCTAACACCGCGATCAGAATGTAATATTTCGACCTTTGCCAGCGAGTGTATCCACCGATGGCAATCAACTGCTTCGGCTTCGCCCGGCGCAGACTGGTAAGAAAGTTGTGCAGCGCGCCGAACGGACAGATCCAACCGCAGAACCAACGGCCCGCCAGAAGTGTCACACCAACGACGATCAACGAAATCAACAGGCCGGAGACAATCTGATGCGTGGCGATCCAGTTTGTAAGTAAAACCAGCGGATCGAGTTCGAAGAACAGCTTCACGCCCTTGCCGGTTTGGTTGACCGGCTTGTAGACCGTCTGCACGAAGAGGTACAGGAACAGCAATGCAACCGCGGATTGGGTGATCCTACGAAGCCAGACGGGAATCGAGATTTTCGGTCGTGCCATGATGCTTGTCCCGGCCGCTAGAGTTCGCGCTGTTTGGGATTCAACGCAGCGAAATTCATGGTGCCGAGGCGCCGCCGGTTCGCCTCCGCGATGTAGCCGATCTCCTGGGCCTTCAAACCCAACAACGTGGCGCCAAAGGAGTCGATCGCAACTTGGTCGACTCCGGCTGCGATGATGTCCTTGCGCTTCACGTCGGCGAGATTGCCGCCCACCGGGCCATTCGCGGTCAACACGCGGATCGCGTCCATCACAACCAGCGTCGGGCGAAGGAATGCGGCCAGGTCTGCCACCGTGTTATTGAGATCCTGGTGAAACCGATTGCGTTCCCCACCGGCAAGTCCCATGAGATTCTTCATCCCCAGCGTGGCCTTGCAGAGACCGTGGTGCTTCACAATCGGGACATTGATCAGCTTAGTGACGCCCAGGGCATCAGCATAGATTTCCCATTCGCGAAGGGCGATCCCCTTTAACTGCGTTTTGCGGTACTTGCGCTCATCGGGGATGAAGACATCGGCGCCCGCCTTGCGAGCCGCCGCCTGAATACCGCTTCGGGCGAACGAGGCCGGCGCGGGGTTGCACGAATTATCACTGACCACCACGCGTTTCGCTCCAGCCTGATAGCACAGCGAGACCAGCGTCGCGACGACATCCGGGTTGGTCGTGGCCGCCTGTTCGGGCCTACGGTTCCAGCCTATATTCGGTTTGATCCAGACAACATCGCCCCGGCTGACAAAGCGACCCATCCCACCCAGGTCGGCAATTGCCATCTGCGTGAGCCGCCGCGCCTCTTCCGCGATTCCGTCGGGCGCCTGCGGGCTGTTGCGATAATGCACAATCGAGAGAGCGGGCCCGGAATCGGCCTGTGCCATCTCTGCCTGGCCCAGGTGGAAAGCCAGCCCGGCTGATGTACCGGCTGTTAGAAATCGTCTACGCGAACAGGGAGTCAATTTTTTCATCCTCTCTTTCCGGCCCTGCACACGGCAGTCGCGCGCATATGCCGATCGTGGTTTTGCAGACCTGCGCCAAGCTAGTTGAGACGTGCTAACGCATCTTTCAAGAGCCCGCCGGCACCTGCGCCGGGGTTCAGTAGCAGAACCAGGTAGCGCCCTTTGGCACAGGCAATGAGCGTACCCTCGTAGCTGTTGCTACCGCGCACTGCGCCGTTGGCGAACTCTGGCGCCGGATCGAGCCGGCCACTGGACCGGAAGTGATCCGACAGCGTTTTCAGCCTCGCTGCCGCTTCCGAAGCATCCTTCGCGACTGAGATCATCAGTGTGCTTTCGGATTTTCCGGAAACGTACTGCGCCTGATAGGCAGGACTTAGGAAGGCATGTCCCAGCGGGTCCTTTCGTAAGTATTGTTCGGAATGCGGCTTACGGCCCGCGGACGGGAACTGCGCAATCATCGGCGGAAATGCCTTTGCCTTTCCGATGCGCGCCTCGATCCCGCGCGCGAACTCCCCTAGCAACCGATCCGCGCCCTCACCGAACGCCGCGAGTTTGACGTAATAGCTCCGCGCAAAGAAATTCACGATTCCTTCGTTGCGATACCCTTCCGTCCCAATATCGACGAAGTTGTAACCCGGCGACCGCTCCGAAGAGTAGATGCCGAATGCGTTTTCCAACGTCGACATATCGAAGATGTCGACCGTCAGGTCTGTCTCGCCAAGCTTGAATTCCTGGTGAATCAGCGTGCGGACATCGTAAAGCTGGAAGACGTCTGCCGCCCCATCCATGTACTCATAGAGTTTGGAGGAATCGTAAAAGACCGCGGGACCTTGGGCCACAGCTTTCGACGGTGCCGGGGCGGGGATAAGAGCGAGAAGTCTCTGCCGGTCGGCTGTCCTGAGCACGGAACTCTTGCCCACCGGCTTGTCCACCGCACCCAAAAGGGCAGGTATCGCCAAGAAAAGAAACAACCTAACGCTAGGAGTCCGCATTTCTAGTGATTGACCATTTCGCTTCGCGAATCACGGAGCGACAGCAACATAAATACAATGATAACCGTTACTGTAAAGATGACGGATACCCTCTTGATGTTACGAACCCATGCAAACTCGTGCAAAAGGTTGCTTTCAAAAGGATAGAATCCATGCGCTCCCCGATAGGGCCGGCTCCTGGTTGGGTCTGGCCCGATGCCCGGCGCGAGTGAGATGGACCAGAGGGTAACGTTCGGCAATAGCGAACATTGTAGGCGTCCTTTTCTTCCCTTTTCGCCTTCTGCCGCTCCCGCCTGGCATCTCGAAGATCATATACTGCATTCTAATGACGGCACCATCACGCCGCCGTACAAGGGTTGGATATCGCGCAGGGATCGCGGCGCCGATGACGTTGGCAATCCTGTCCGGTGTGTTCATAGGGATCGGAATCTTCACGTTCGGCTACGCTCGCGGTTCGTCGTATCTGACCGACTCACCCGGAGCCTGCGCAAACTGCCACGTGATGCGTGAGCAGTATGAAAGCTGGCTGAAGTCAAGCCATGGCAAAGTCGCTGTTTGCAACGACTGCCACACTCCTCCCGGTCTCGCCCCGAAATATTACACCAAGGCGCTTAATGGCTTCTTCCACTCGCTGGCTTTCACGACAGGACGGTTCCCGGACGACATCGTGATCACCAGCCGGAATCACCGGGTGACCGAGAGTTCCTGCCTCAAGTGCCATGAGGATGTCGTTTCGAGCATTCGGGAGGTACGGAGCGGACACAGGGAGGAGCCGTCATGCGTAGTATGCCATCGCAACGTAGGTCATATGTAGTAGATGTAACGCTGAAAATGACAGGGGAAATGGAATGAGCCCGAGCAATCCGAAAAATCCGCAGACGCGCCGGCTCCTCATCGCGGTCGCTGCTTCAGTCCTGGTCACGATCGCAGCCACGGCTTTCTTAGTCAATATCTTTGAGCGTAAGCAGGAAGCCCGCAACCCGTTCTTTCGAGTCGTCACTTTGACCGACGATACTGCCGACCCCGCCGTCTGGGGCAAGAATTTCCCGATGCAGTATGACGCGTACCTTCGCACTGTCGATCAGCAGCGCACGCGTTACGGCGGATCGGAAGCGATTCCCCACGCGCCCACCCAAGTCGATCCGCGCAGCGTGATCGCCCGCAGCAAACTGGAGAGTGACAACCGGCTGATCACGATGTGGGCTGGCTATCCTTTCTCAGTCGACTTTCGTGAGCGGCGCGGGCACGCCTACATGCTGGACGACCAGCGGTACACACGCCGGGTCACCGAGTTCAAGCAACCTGGAACGTGCCTCAACTGCCACGCCTCAACCTA
>JBDKSR010000540.1:0-22010 GCA_039680545.1 Bryobacteraceae bacterium
TTCCTTTTCGCCGTCACCCTCCCACTCCGCGCCTAAGTATTCCGCAAGCTCGCGGACCCGCACTACCCACCTCCGATCTCTGGCCTCTAACCACCAGTCCGTGACTACTGAGTATCATACAAGTTTATGCAGATCGACCCATCCGCGGTCATTGCGCCGACAGCCCGAATCCATCCGGACGCGGTGATCGGCCCCGGTTCAGTCATCGGAGAATACTGCGTAGTGGAAGAGGACGTCTCCATCGGCGCTGCCTGCCGCCTGGAGCCTTACGTCTATGTGAAGCGCTGGACGACCCTGGGCGACCATAACGAGATCTCCGCAGGCACGGCGCTCGGCACCGACCCCCTCGACAAAGCGTTCACGGGTGAGCGCAGCTACCTCCGTATCGGAAACAACAACAAGATCCGCGAACACTACACCATCTCCCGCGGCACGCAGCCGGAATCAGTCACCGAAATCGGAGACGGGAACTACATCATGACCTCTGGGCACATCGCCCACAATTGCAAGATCGGGAGCAATACCGTGATCTGCAGTTGCGCGCTCGTGGCGGGGTACGTGGAGATCGAGGACCAAGCGTTCATCTCCGGCGGCGTCGTGATCCACCAGTTCTCGAAGATCGGGCGTCTCGCGATGGTCGGCGGCAACACCCGGGTGAACAGCGATGTGCCTCCGTACTTCCTCTATTCAGGCTTCAACGTCACCGCAATGGGGCTGAACGTGGTCGGCCTGAAACGAGCGGGCTTCCGCCATTCGGACATCGCGGTTCTCAAGAAGGCGTACGCACTGCTCTACCGGTCCGGATTGAAGCTTGACGAAGCGTTGCAGCACATTGAAGCGGAGATCCCCAACGAGCACACGCTGCACCTGGTCGAGTTCATTCGATCGAGCAAGCGAGGCATCTGCCGGGAGTAGCCGGACCAACCTATGGACGCGCGGCGGATTCGACGGCCGGCGTTTCCGTCGTGACGCGCATCGGCTTGGTCAGCCACAGGATCACCAACGCGGCAAGATACAACGCTCCGCCCAGCAATAGCGTTTCTCGCAGGCCGAAGTAAATCGCCAGGAAGATCGCCGACACCGAACCCAGGACGCTCGCCGCGGCATTAAGCGCCCACGCCCAACGAACCGATGGTTTGTGCAGGAGTTCCAGCATCGAGAGGCCTGTAGGGAACGGCATGCCCATCAAGAAGGCCGGCGGCGCGAGCAGCAGGACCGTGGTCAGGAACTTCAACCAGAGCGGCCAGCCTACCCCCGTCTCCGTTACGGCCGAAGATGTCGCGGCAAGAATCGCAACGGCGACTGCAACCAGCACGAGCGTTCCGCCGAGACGTGACGGCGACAGCCCGACAAACCGGCGGCTCCAATAGCTCCCGCAGCCGCTTGCGATCAGCATCGAGAAGATGATGACGGTCAGCGCATACGTCGGGTGTCCGAGGAACAACACGAAGCGCTGGATGAGAGCGACTTCGATCAAAATGTACCCCGCTCCGATGCACATGAAGTAAAGAAGGAAAGCCAGGGTGCTACGCTCCTTCGGAAGCCGCGCTCCGAGCACCAACGGCGGCAGCGCGAGCATCACGCCGGTCGCCACGAGGCTGACCGCCAGCAGTCCGAACATCACGGGCACAGCCATGTTGATCTGGAAATCCGCCCGGGACGTCTCCGGAGAGGCGCCACGAAGGAAGTAGCCCAGGAATTTCATGACATCGCGAGGCTGCACCGTGTAGAAGAAGAACGGCCGGTTGTCATTAACCGGACTGATGTCGTAAGAATACGAGCGTTGGAACGCCTCCGGATCCCGCGCGTGCAGAAACTGCGCAAATTCGTTCGTAGAGGGCTGATTCGGAGCGTAGATGATCCGGATTCGCGTCCCGGCCAGCACTTCCTGAAGCCGGCTGAAGTCGGATTCCTGAAAGGGTTTCCTCGAAAGCAGCACGGTGTCGAGTGCACCCCATCCACCCGACTCCGCGATACTGCCCTCCCGCAGCACGATCACGTGCCGCCATGTTTCGTGCTCGCCAAGCCGATTCAGCGCCGCCCGAGCGAGCGAGATCAACCGCAACGACTCCCGCGGCGGTTCAAGGCCCCAACGAGTGAAGGCCACCATACCGTCGCCGGTCAGATGAGTCAGGTAGTCATAGAAGGCATCGCTCGTATAGAGGTTGTTCTCGGAAAGCGCATAGGCGCCTGCCGCCGTCGAGGCCCACGTATCTACCAGCGTCGCCTGAATGACCTTGTATCGTTCCTTGCTCCGTCGCAGGAAGCTCCGGCCATCCTCGACTTCAATATGCACTTCCGGACGCGCGTAAAGGTTCCAACTGTACTGTGGAAAGCGTTCCCGCATCACCGTGCGCGCGATGATCGGATTAATCTCGACACCGGTCACGTCCTGGCTGCCCGATGCCAGCGCCCGCGCCACATCGTATCCGCCTCCCGGCCCGATAATGAGCGTCTTGGCTCCAGGACGCAGGGCGTAAGGGATGCCGGGCCCTTGACCGAGCAAGTCCTTCCGTTCGGCGTCCGTCAGTTTGTCGAAGTTGTAACCGGCGATGGCCGTGGCGGCATCCGCGTCGATGATGATGCTTGGCGCGCCCGTACCTTTCTCCGGGGCGACCGCGATGCGGGAGAAGCTGTTCCACTTCACGAACTGCTCGTTGCGGAGTTCCTTCCCTTTGGCATATTTGACGTCGATGACACGAAAGCGCGCGTTGTATCCGAGCAGCAGCAGCAGCCCCAGCGATAGAGCGACGCTCACGGCCCGCCCTCTTACCGTGCCTGCAAGGCTGTACCAGATGGCTGCCGAGGCGGCGTAGATAGCTGCCGTCGCGATAACCGTATTCGGCCCGCCGAAACCGTTGAGCAGCGGAATCAGCAGCAGGCATCCCACACCCGCGCCCATCAGATCGTAGAAGTAGACGCGGTCCACCCGCTCCATCGTCTCCGCGATCACGAGCGAGATTACTGTCCCCGCCAGGAAGAAAGGCAGCGTGCTGGGAAAGTAGACCGCCGCGAGCGCCCAAAAGCCAAGGTCCTGCCGGATCGACAGTGAGAGAACCAGAGAAATCACGACGAGCAGGCTATTAGCCGCCGCAATCGTGCCAAGTTTCGTATAGAGGTTCCCGCACCACGCCGAGACGGCATACGAGAACACGCCGCCCGCCCCAAGCCCGAACAGGGCTATCGATATGGCGAGAAATGCGAAATGGTAATGGAAAACAACGGAGAAGATCCGCGTCAGGGAAAGTTCGAGCAGCAGGGTCGCCAGCGTGGTAAGCACTACCCCGATATAGAGGTACGGCCAGCGAAAGCGCTGCCCTTTCGTGGATGAGGAGATGCGAGCCAATCTCTATGGTAAGCCAGCCGGGAGTCGCGCGAAACCGGCCACCGGCCGAATAACCTTCAAACCAGCGGCCGGCTCTCTTCCCCCATCCCGTGAGACGCGTGCGCGAGTCATTATGTTGCGCACAACCGAATCCGAAGATCCGTTACATCCCCGGCACGACGCTTCGAACGATCCCCAAAATCTGCGGTCCGACTTGCACGACCGCGCGCAAACTTACCATGGCGAGCGGAACTGCCCATGCCAGACTCATGCCACTGAAGCTTCGCATCGCGAGCAATATAAGGATCGGACTCGCCAGCCGTGGAAACGCATACGGCTCGTACCGTCCGAGCCTGATGATGACCCAGAACAGAACGAGCGCATAGAGAACCCCGGCGATCTCGATGGCTCCCGCCTTCTTGCGCAACACGACCCACGCGGCAAGGAGCAAGGCGGCCACTCCTCCGGCTAACGAGATGTAGTCCGTGGCAATTACGATCCCGGCGACCGGCCCCCCTCTGGCGTATGTCAACGGCACGAGCCACCGTTCGAAAACGCTATTGGAAAACTCCAAGGCAACAGCGTCGACATAGTTGGTATGGGTATGAAAGTGCACATACACGTACCACGCGAAGGTAGGCAGAACAGCCGAGGCAAAGAGCAAGACCTCCCGGAACCTCCGGCGGAAGAGCAGGGAAAGACATAACCCGGCGGCCAAAACTACACCGGTCTCGCGCAAGAGCGCGGCGGCCACCAGCACTCCATACAACTTCCACCGTTCTTCGGTCTTGAGGTACAGGACGAAGCCTATTATGAGAGCGGCCAGCGCCCCATCCAGCACAACACGGTCGAGAGCAGCAATCACAGCGGGAACTGCCAGAAAAGCGAGCCCCCAAGCGGCGTGACGCTCGGCGAGGACCGCGCACTGGCTCAACCACCACGCGCCAAGCGCGACAAACAGCAGGTTTACTGCCAGATAAGCCCCGTCGGCAAGTCCGCTCTGCCCGCCCGAGAGAAGCCACGCGGCAACCGGCATAAGAATCCTGCGATAGCGGAGACTGGGGCTATCGATGTGTTCCGGGGCGTCAGTCCGCAGGAATGGATCGCGCGCGATGATGCGATAGAACTGCCCGTCGTAACCAGGAGTGCCCTGAAAGACGTAGAGCCCCTGCGCTGCCGACGGAGGAGGAGGGATCATTTCGCTGCCGATGCAAAATAGTCCCGTCCAATTTCCACCGTAGTTCGCGTGAACGGTGAGGGCCTGCCAGCCGAAGCCCAATACTGCCGCCAGGAGGCCGATGGCGGCAGGCAACCGGAAGAATGATCGGATCATGTGGAGATCACATGATCGCTGTGGGCGGCGCAGGTTCGTCGGGGCGGCCCGCATTGGCAAGCGGCACCCGCACCATAAGAATCCCGAGCAAGATCAGCACGGCGAAGCCGGCCAGGATCGAAGGCTGCTTGAAGATCTCCGGCAGCGGCCACTCGAAGAATCGGAATGTCGCCACGACAAGCCCCATGAGCGCCTCGCCCGCTATCAATCCTGAGGCGGTCAACACTCCGGCATTCTCCACACGGGCCTTCTGCGCATCGTTGAAACCTCGCCGTTCCCGCATCGAGTCCGTGATCCATCGGATCACGCCGCCCAGGAAGATCGCGAAGGTTGTTTCGAGCGGAAGATACATGCCTACCGCGAACAACATGGGGCTTTTGACCTGCACCATGATCAGCCCGATGCCCATCATGATGCCGACCACGACCAGGGGCCATGCCATGTCGCCGCCCACGATGCCCTGTGCGAGCGACGCCATCAGGCCCGCCTGCGGCGCCGATAGTTCTTTGTCGCCGAAACCAATGCCGCCGGCATTGATATTGCCCTGATGCAGCACAAGCAGCGGGAAATACAGCAGCGCGCTTGCCACGAGAACGCCCATGAAGTCGCCGATCTGCATACTCCTCGGGGTACCCCCGAGAATGTGGCCGACCTTGAGGTCCTGCAGCATCTCACCCGCGACAGCCGATGACACACAGACCACCGCCGCCACGCCGAGCACTGCCGCCACCCCGCTGATTCCGGATACCCCGATCGTCACCATCAGCAGCGCGGATACGATCAGCGTCGAGAGCGTAAGTCCCGAAATCGGGTTGTTCGACGACCCGATCATTCCCACCAGGTTCCCGGAAACAGCGGCGAAGAAGAATCCGAGAACAATCATCACGATGGCCGCCACCGTGCCGCCCCCTATCCCACCGGATAGGTAGGAGTACAGGGCGACCATGCACAGGAGTGTGACCGCCAACCCGGCGAACACCGTCTTGGCTCCGAGGTCCCGCTCGGTACGGCTACCGGCTTCCGTTTGCGTACTGGCTTTCTTCAGATCCGCCACCGCTCGTTTGATGCCGATGGCCAGATTCTTACGCATTTTGAACAGCGTGTAGCTCGCTCCAACCAGCATTCCGCCCACGGCGATCGGCCTGACGATGAATCGCCAGATCGCGTTCGCCAGGCCTGACCACGATTCGTCCACCGCGCCTGCGGGGAGAGTCTCGCGTAACTGCGGTCCGAGAAAATAGATGAATAGAGGAACCAGGAGTCCCCAGGCGATTACGCCGCCCGAGAAGTTCAGCGCCGCGAGGCGCGGCCCGATGATGTAGCCAACACCAAGATACGCCGGGCTGATCGCCGGGGCCGAAGCCGCCGTTACACCGCCGACATTCACCGCCGTCGCCTCCGTCCCGCTGCCGAGTCGAACGACGCTCTTGCCGAGCTGTCCGATATGGATCAGAAACTCCTTGCTTGCCGCGAAGAGTTTGATAACGCCGAGGAAATAAATACCCGCACCAACGGCCATGTTGTAAAAGAGGATGCGCGCGGCTTCACTGCCCCGCTGTCCCGCCTTGTGGATCTCTGCGGCCGCCACCGACTCGGGGTACGGCAATTCGGGGTCTTCCACCATCACGCGCCGCAGCAGCGTTACAAAAAGGATGCCGAGTACACCGCCGACCAGCATCAGCACGCTCGACTTCCAATAGGCATGTTCGAAATCGAAGGACGGCCATGCCTTCGCGATGACGAACGCCGGGATCGTGAAGATCGCGCCCGCCGCCACGGACTCGCCGATCGAACCCACGGTTCGCGCGATGTTCTCTTCAAGCAGGGATCCGCGGAACAACCGCAGAACGGCCATGCTGATGACCGCTGCCGGGTACGTCGCCGCGATCGTCATGCCCGCGCGCAGCCCCAGGTATGCGTTGGCTGCGCCAAGGATCACCGTGAGCACCATGCCCAACAGCACGGCCCGCAGGGTGAACTCAGTCATCTGAACTGATTCGGGAACGTAAGGACGATATTTCTCTTTGCTCATCAGGCCAACTCCCGCAAACGGATATTCATGATAGCAAGGCCCGCAAGAGGGTATAACCCGTCTTTCATCAACGGGGACGGCCCCTTGAGACCGCCATTAATTGCAGGCATCGGGATGGAGTCCGCTGTAGGCGACACGAATCGCAGGAGCGCGGCGCCGCCTCGGGAACCGCTCAGGAAAGCTTTGCCCTGACCTTCTCGCTCAGGACACGGCCATCGACGCGCTTCCCTGCCAACGCCGCCTGGGCCGCCTTCATCACGACGCCCATCTGTTTTAACGACGTGATGCCGGTCGAGGCTAGAGCGCCTGCAATTGCCGCTTCCATTTCTTCCTCGGTCGGCGCTGCCGGCATGAACGTCTCGATCAAGCGCATCTCGGCTTCTTCGCCCTCGGCCAGCTCGGGACGGCCGCCCTTACGGAACATCTCAGCGGCTTCCCTCCTTTGTTTTATAAGGGTCCCAAGCACTTGCAGCTCGGCGTTTTCGTCGAGCGGCTTCATGGAATCGATCTCGTGTTTTTTCAGGGCCGCTTTGACCAGTCGAAGGGCGCCGAGGCGCGCCTCGTTCCTGGCCTTCATCGCCTGCACCATCTCGGTTTGGATTCGCTCAAGCAAAGGCATTTCGTTTGCTATTCTATAAAGACTATTCGCTGCCATGCACGTACATAAGACTCGACTACTCACACCCGGGCCGACGCCTCTGTACCCGCCGGCCCTGCACGCGATGATGGGTGCCGACATTCATCATCGGACCGAAGACTTCCGCACCGTGTACCGTGCCACCCTGAGTGGGCTGAAGGAGGTGATGGGCACGTCGAACGACGTCCTGGTCCTGACCTCCTCGGGAACGGGCGCAATGGAGTCCGCCGTCTCGAACCTGTTTTCGAGAGGCGATAAGGTGATCGTATGCTCGGCCGGTAAGTTCGGCGAGCGTTGGGTGGAGATGGCCAAGGCCTTCGGCCTCGAAGCTACGGTCTTGAAGGCGGAGTACGGCGATGCCGTGCGCCCCGAGCAGGTGGAAGCGGCGCTTGCCGCGGACCCCGGAGTTCGTGGCGTATTCATTCAGGCGTCTGAAACCTCCACCGGCGTTGCGCACGACGTTCGTGCCATGGGCCTGGCGATTGCGAAGACGGATGCCATTTTCGTAGTCGACGCGATCACCGGTTTGGGCACGATGCCTCTCGATATCGACGGCTGGGGCCTCGACGTGGTCGTCGGCGGTTCTCAGAAGGCATTCATGATTCCTCCCGGGCTGGCCTTTCTATCGATCAGTCCGAAGGCATGGAAGTTTGCTGAAACGTCGAATCTGCCGCATTACTACTTCGACCTGAAGAAAGAAAAGAAGAACGCCGACAAGGGCGAATCGAGTTGGACACCGTCCACCGCCCTGATCCTCGGCCTGCACGAAGCTCTGAAGTACGTGAAGTCGCTCGGCATGGCGAAACTGGTCGAGAACGCTCAGTTGCTCGCCCGCGCGACCCGCGCCGCCGCCGCCCAACTTGGCCTCTCGCTTTTCGCACCCGAGTTCCCCGCCTCATCAGTCACTGCCATCAAGGCGCCTGAGGGATGGGATTCCGGCCTCATCGTGAAAGAGTTCCGTAATCGTTTCGGCGCCATCATCGCCAACGGCCAGGGCAGCATGAAGGGAAAGATCTTCCGTATCGCCCACTTGGGTTACTTCGATTTTGCTGACCTGTTCGCGGTGATCGCCGAACTGGAGATCATCCTCGCGGCCAACGGTCATGAAGTGAAGTTCGGTTCCGGCGTGGCCGCGGTGCAGAGAGTGTACGCTGAAGCAGCACTGGCCGATAAAGCTTAGTTGTTTGGGGGAAACCCGTGAAGATCCTGATCGCTGAACCGCTTGCCGCGGCTGGAATTGAGTTATTGAAGGCCCAATCCGGCTGGGACGTGATCGTCTCGAACCCGAAGGAGTACCAGCAGTATCTCGCCGATGCCGACGCCCTGATTGTACGTAGTGCCGTGAAGGTCACCCGCGAGGTGCTGGGCAAAGCGCCCAAGCTGCGTGCAATCGGCCGTGCCGGTGTCGGTGTCGACAACGTCGATCTCGCCGCTGCGACGGACTTCGGCGTACTCGTGATGAACACGCCGGGCGGAAACGCGGTTTCTGTGGCCGAGCATACGCTCGCCCTGATGCTGGCGATGGCGCGATCGGTCACGCTTGCGAGTGCTTCCACCAAGAGCGGCAAGTGGGAAAAGAAGAAGTTCCTCGGTAACGAGCTTCGCGGGAAGACCTTGGGCGTGATCGGACTCGGAAGCATCGGACGAGAAGTCGTGCGCAGGGCGCGTGCCTTCGAAATGAAGATCATGACCTCCGATCCATACGTCAGCGCGCGCGTGGCGGAGGATCTTCACGTCATATTGGCGGATTTGGACACGCTCCTCGCTGAGAGCGATTACATTACGCTCCACGTGGCCCTGACCCCCGAAACGAACCACATGTTCTCGCATGAAGCGTTCGCCAAGATGAAGACTGGCGTTCGCATCGTGAACTGCGCCCGTGGTGAACTCATTGACGTCGACGCGCTGAAACAGGCGATTGAGTCCGGAAAGGTGGCCGGCGCGGCGCTTGACGTGTTCTCCCCTGAGCCCCCTCCGCCCGGATTTCCGCTATTCGAGCTGGATCCGGTCGTGGCAACGCCGCATATCGCCGGCTCCACGGAAGAGGCACAGGAGATCGTTGGAGTCCGCATCGCTGAACAGTTGGCCGAGTATCTGCAAAGTGGCGTGGCCATCAACGCGGTGAACATGCCCCCGATGTCGCCGGACCAGTACAAAGCGATCGCCCCGTTCATTGCGCTCGCCGAGCGGCTGGGCACGTTTGCCTCTCACATCGCTTTTGGCAATCCCAAAGCCGTCCGTCTCGTCTACTTGGGGCAGCTCTCCGAGAACAACACGCATCTGATTCGGAATTCGGGGCTCGCGGGAGTCCTGAACCGGTGGTTGTCCCTGAAGGCGAACCTGGTGAACGCCATGCAGATCGCCACGCAGCGCGGGCTCGATGTCGCCGAACAGCACGAGAAGCGAACCGGACGTACGGATTCGATCCGGCTGGAGCTCGAAACCGACTCCGGGATCACTACCGTTGAGGGCGCTGTGGTTCTCGGCAAGCCCAGGTTGCTGCAGATTGACGGGATCCAGTGCGAAGTGCCCCTTTCGGGCTATTTGATTTATATGCGAAACCTGGACGTGCCCGGTGTCATCGGCCACGTCGGGACTGTGCTCGGACGCAATAAGATTAACATTGCGAATTTTTCACTTGGACGCCGTGACGCCCCATTGAAGCCCGGCGAACCACTGGATGCCATCGCCGTGGTGGAAACGGATGAGTTGCCTGCCGAGCAGGTGCTCGCGCAGCTCCGCGATAATCCGGCGGTTAAGGTGGCACGAACTGTTGAGTTGACGTAGTAAGCAGCAAAGTTTTTGGTTGTCTGGCGCACGGATTGAGTTTGAGGGTAATTTTTCTCGATTTGTGTTTGCGAATTACCTGTGCCCTTTGATACGATGAAGGGGCAGGAATGGCACGATTCCCCTCGCCAGTCTCTCCAGCAATCGCGATAACGGAGTGAATATCAGTTGAGTTTTACTGTCTTTCTTGGCAACCTTCCCGCCTGGGTCACAGCGGACGACATTCAATCATGGCTTAACGCCGAGAGTCTTGTCGCCGATTCGATCAAGGTAATACGTAACCCCGAAACGCAGGAATCCAAAGGATTCGCTTTTCTCGAGACGCCTAACTCCGAGGAAATGCAGTCGATCATTCGACGATTCGACCGCGCTCCTCTTGAGGACCGTCTTCTGCGCGCTAACCCGGCACAGCCTCCAAGGGCCAAGGGGCAAGTACCGGTGAAACCGGCCTTGCGCCCAGCGCACCGCGCCGGCAAGAAACATAAGCGAGTCAGAACGGAACACTCGGCCCCTCAGAGCGCGTTCGCAGAAGAGCTCGCAAAAGCCCTCTAATCGCCTTTCATAATCGGCGAAACCTGCCGTCTTATTTCCACGGCGGGTATTTCTATATGTCTTTCCTGCCAGTACTTGAATCGGCAGTGGTATACTCTATGCGCGGGACATTATAGTTAAGTAATATCTGGAAAACAGCCCCGTGAACGAGGGTTGAGCGCGTGAATGATCTTCTGCTGATACGTACTTTCTTCGTCCTTCTACTCACCTCTGCCAGCCTCTTCATCCAACCGTTTGGAATTCCAACACCTTGGTCCGCATCGGTCGGGCTGGTACTCGGTGTGGTGATTGTTCTATTCGAAATTCGGGTCAAGGAAGTGAGCCTGAAACGGCTAATTGGAGCGGCCGTAGGCTCAGTCCTGGGCATTTTTGGGGCCTTTTTGCTGTCGCTTGTGGTATCCAGGGCCCTCCCAAATAACCCCAACACAGTCCCCTTCATCCAGATCAGCCTGGTGCTCTGGATGACCTACGTGGGTCTTGTAGTAGGCGCCAGTAAAGGCGATATGCTGAACCTCTCCGCACTCGGGGGTGTGTTTGGCGGTGAAAAGATAGGGAAACAGAGCTTCAAAATCCTCGATACCAGTGTGATTATCGACGGACGCATCGCCGATGTCGCCGAAACGGGCTTCCTCGACGGAATTGTCGTAATTCCCCAGTTCGTTCTCCGTGAATTGCAGTTGGTGGCGGATTCGGCCGACTCCATGAAGCGTAACCGTGGACGGCGCGGTCTGGATATCCTTCAGCGTATTCAAAAGATGCCGCAGCTAAACATTCAGATTCTCGAGGACGATTTCCCTAACGTCCGCGAAGTCGACATGAAGCTGATCGAACTGGCCAAGGTGTACGACTGCAAGATTGTCACGAACGACTTCAACCTGAACAAAGTGGCCCAGTTACACGGTGTTGAGGTGTTGAACATCAACGAACTGGCCAATTCGCTGAAGCCTATCGTCCTGCCGGGCGAAGTGATGCGGGTCTTCATCCTCAAGGAAGGCAAGGAATACAATCAGGGCGTCGCCTATCTCGATGACGGCACTATGGTCGTCGTAGACAACGCGAAGAGGATGATCTCCAAGACCATCGACATCTCCGTCACCAGTGTGCTTCAAACGACCGCCGGGAAGATGATCTTCGGCCGGTACGACGAGAAAATCCACGCCGTTCACGACAAGGCGCCAAGTGAGCGGCACGAACGAATACACAAGGAGCAGCAGGCGAACAACAACAGCGCCGCGGCGCCGCCCGTGCGGTAGCATCGAGTCCGCGCCGGCGCCAGCCGGACAACACATCCGCCGCTGAAACATTGGAAAACCATGAAGGTAGCCGTGATCATCCCAGCCGCCGGGCTGGGCATCCGGATGGGCCGGACATCTCCCGAAAAAGCCGGCACAAGCCGTAAGCAGTTCATGTTGCTCGACGGGTCACCGATCCTCTTGCATACGATCCGCAAGTTCGCCGTGTGCCCGATTGTGAGCGAAATTGTCGTGTCGCTGCGCGCAGAGGACATTCCGTGGGTGAAAGAGATGCTCGCCCGCGAGACTCTCGACAAACCAATCCGTCTTGTGGAGGGAGGCGACACGCGGCAGCAGTCGGTCGAAAACGGTCTGGCAAGCCTCGCCCCCGATACCGACCTCGTTGCGGTCCACGATGCCGTGCGCCCATTCATCGAGCCGGCGATCATCGAAAAGGCAGTGCTTGAGGCCGCTGAATCCGGCGCCGCGATTGTCGGGATCGTGCCCGTGGATACGATCAAGCAGGTGAAACGGAACAAGATCCACGCCACCCTGCCGCGGGAGCGTCTGGTCCTGGCCCAGACCCCCCAGGTCTTCCGCTATGAGCTTCTGAAGCGCGCTTTCGACATGGCCCGGGAGGACGGTTTTATCGGCACCGACGAATCGAGCCTCGTGGAGCGCCTGGAACAGGTCGAGGTCAGCGTGGTGCCCGGCAGTGACCGCAACATCAAGATCACGAAGCCCTCCGACATGGATCTGGCGCACCTGTACCTCGCGGAAGAGAACGCGCAGCGGAAGACTTCATGAGCGAGTATCGGACCGGCATAGGCTGGGACGTGCACCGCATGGCAACGGGGCGCCGGCTACTTCTCGGCGGCGTCCTGATTTCATCCGAGGTTGGGTTCGAAGGTCATTCCGACGCGGACGTGCTGGCGCACGCCATAACCGACGCTATTCTTGGAGCCGCTGCCCTCGGAGACATCGGCATGCACTTCCCCGACACGGATCCCCGATGGGCCGGCGCGGACAGCCTCCAGTTTCTCAGGCACGCACAGAGCTTAGCGGCGGAGGCCGGTTTCGAACTCGTCAACGTGGATTCGACGGTCATCCTGGAGAAGCCGAAACTCAAGGATTACCGGCAGGCAATCCGGGAAAGTCTCGCCGGGGCCCTGAAGCTCGACCCCAGCCGTGTTTCGGTGAAATTCAAGACCGCGGAGAAGCTGGGTCCCATAGGCGAGGGCCGGTCGGCCGAAGCCCAGGCCGTCGTGACGCTCCGGCGGGCTGTCTAGCGCGCCTTGAGGCTTTGTTCCCGCACGGCGCGAAACTCATCCCCGGCGTTCCAGGTTGGCAGGGCGTCAATGTTCGCCGCCTCCATCCCAAGAGCAAAGCCGAATCGGGCGACGAATTCGAGCCCTGAAAAATCCCACTGTTCGTTGTACTCATCAGAGGGCTGGTGATAGGAATTGGCGCCGTATTTCTGTTCGAAGCTCGCGGCGAAACCTTCGAGCTTCCCATAGAATTCGCTGCCCATGTTGACCGAGAAAGCCGGCACGCCGGCCTTGGCCAGCGGAAAATGATCGGAACGGTAAAACGCACCCTGCCCGTTGCCGGAATCCGGTACGATCTTGAGCCCCATTCGCGCCGCAACGTCCTGCGCCACGGGCCAGAAAGTGGTGCGATTGACGCCGTTCAGTACGACGTCCTTGGTCCGTCCCAAGGGCAGATAGGCGTCAAAATTCAATCCCACGGCAATTTTTCCGGGAGGAACGATCGGGTTCGCCGCATAATACTCGGAGCCGCGCAGCCCTCCCTCCTCAGCAGTCGTGGCGATGAACAGAGCTGAGCGCCTCGGTTTCGGATCTAGTGCCGCCCAAGCCCGCGCGACTTCGAGCAGCATGGCGCAGCCGGTGGCGTTGTCCACGGCGCCGTTGTAAATGCGGTCGCCCTTCACGGGCATTCCGATTCCCAGGTGATCCCAATGAGCACTGAAGACCACGGCTTCCGGCTTGCGGGCCGGATCGCTGCCCTCGATCACCGCAACGACGTTCTCGGTATCCAGTTCCCTGACCTTGGATGGAATGCGGCCACGGAACCGGAACTTGAGCGAAAACGGACGAAAATCGCGCGAATTTGACTGTTTTTCGAGCTCTACGAGCGTTTTCCCGGCGATTGCAGACAGCTTTTGAGCGGCCTCCTGGCTCACCCAACCTGCAAGCGCCAGCGCCGGTTCACCTTGCTTCAACTTCACGTACGGTTCCTCGCGCGCCCACGAGTTCCGGACCACGTTCCACCCGTAGCCGGCCGTGGCCGGCGTGTGCAGGATGATGACGCCCAGCGCTCCCATGCGCACAGCCTGCTCGTACTTGTAAGTCCAGCGTCCGTAATATGTTAGGGACTTCCCCCCAAAGAAATTCTTGTCTTCTGAAGGGGGCTCGTTCGTGAACAGGACCAGAATCTTCCCTTTGACGTCGACTCCCTTGAAGTCGTCCCAACCGAATTCGGGCGCAACGATGCCATGCCCAACGAAGACGGCCTCCGCATCGAAATGATCGAGGGTTGTCTGGCGTTCGCTGCCGCCGACGAAGTCGTCCAGCCAGCGAAGCGGTAGGGTCTTTCCCTTAGACACCGCCGCGAGCCGAGCGCCAGGCAGTGTTTCGACGCCGACTAGCGGCACCTTTTGGAAGTACGTTCCGGAGTCGCCGGCAGGCTTCGCCCCGATCAGGGCGAGTTGGCCGGCAAGGTACGCTGTTGTCAGCTTGCCTCCGCGGGCTCCTACGCCACGGCCTTCGAGCAAATCATCGGCGAGGAACTTCGTGTGAGTACGAATTCTGGAACCGGAAATCTCCGGCGTCTGGGCGGCAACGGCCACCGCAATTCCGAGCAAAAAAGCGATTCTACGCATGGGTTACTTGAAGATTCCAGTGTAGCAGCGGGCGAGTCCCGGCCGGCGCACGCTGGACCGATTTGACACCTCCGAATGGCGCCTTGTAAGCTGGTGATTCTCTGTAATTACTCGTATGGCTGAAGAGCCCAAAGCCGCTGGCAAGCCGGCGTCCGCTCCCGGCAAGCCCGCCGCGGTGATGGCCGTCGTACCGTGGGAAGGAGACCTTCCCCGGTTGCTTCATGAGAAGTTTGGCGACCAGATCCTGGAGTTTTCGACGTACCTCGGACAAGAGTTCCTGGTGGCGAAGCCGGAAGCGGCCGTCCCCATCCTCGAATTTCTCAAGTCTGACGCCCAGTTCGATTACCTGGTGGACGTAACCGCAGTCGACTACCTTTCCCGGACGGAACGCTTCGACGTGGTGTACGTTCTGTACAGTTTCGCCCGTAACCAACGGATCCGTATCAAGATCCGCATTCCCGACGGCTTCAAGCCGCGGACCGCTACTGGAGTTCACCCCACCGCCAACTGGCTCGAACGCGAGGTGTACGACATGTTCGGCATCGAATTCGCCGACCACCCGGACATGCGCCGCATCTTATTACCAGAGGAGTGGCAGGGCTACCCGTTAAGAAAGGAAACTCCGATCACCCAACAGGACCAGCGCTGGGTCAAGGAGAACCTCGGGATCGAAAGCGCCCAATAGCCCTATGCCGGAACCAACTTTCCTTGACAGCACCGAATTGGTCCTCAACATGGGGCCACAGCACCCGGCTACGCACGGTGTGCTGCGCGTCATCCTGAAACTGGATGGCGAGCGGATCAGGGGCACCGAGTGCGTGATCGGGTACCTGCATCGCGGCGTCGAGAAGATTGGTGAGAACCGCACGTATCAGATGTTCGCGCCATACGTGGACCGTATGGACTACGTTTCCGCGGTCTCGAACGGACTGGGTTACTGCCTCGCGGTGGAAAAGCTTCTCAGTTTAGAGGTGCCTGAACGGGCGCAAGTCGTGCGGGTCATCCTCACCGAACTGAACCGGATCGCCAGCCACCTGGTGTGGCTTGGCACGCACGCACTGGACATCGGGGCAATCACCCCGGTTTTCTATACATTCCGCGAGCGGGAAGCGATCCTCGATATTTACGAAAAGTTCTGCGGCGCGCGCATGACGACGCACGCCTTCCGGATCGGCGGGCTTCAGTACGAGCTGTACGAAGGCTTCGAAGAAGAGGTCAAGCGGTTCTGCAAGATGTTCGTCACCAAGGTCGATGAGTACGAGGAACTGCTGACCGGCAACCGTATCTGGATCGGACGCCTTACAAATGTGGGCGTTCTAACCGCCGAGGACTGCAAGGCGTTCGGAGTCACCGGCCCGATGCTGCGGGCATCCGGTGTCAAGTGGGACCTCCGTAAGGCGCAGCCCTATAGCGGTTACGAAAAGTACGATTTTGAAATTCCCACCCGGCAAAACGGGGACACCTACGACCGGTACATCGTAAGGGTTCAGGAGATGCGCCAGGCTGTGCGCATCATTCAGCAGGCGGTTGAGGATATTCCGGCCGGCCCGATCATGGGTAAGGCGCCGAAGGTTATCAAACCGCCAGTAGGCGAGGTTTACGTCTCAATTGAGGCCCCGAAGGGCGAGCTTGGTTATTTTTTGGTGAGTGATGGTTCCACTCAGCCCTATCGTGTTCGCGTGCGCCCCCCGTCGTTTGTGAATCTGCAGGCCGTCGATAAGATGGCCCGGGGCGGACTGGTCGCAGACATGGTGGCCATCATCGGTACAATAGATATAATCCTGGGTGAGGTGGACCGGTAAGCGCCGGGCCGCACGCCCGAAGGGGGAGTATGCGTAAGTTTCTCAGAACCGTTTTCCTGGTGGACCTCGTCCAGGGGCTCTGGCTTACTTTTCGCTATCAGAACCCCAAGAACATCTGCACCGAACAGTACCCAGCAGAACGGCCCAAGGTTGCGGAACGCTTTCGTGGAGCACCGCGCCTCAACATTAACCCTGAGACAGGGGAAACCCTGTGCATCGCCTGCAACCTCTGCGCCCTGGCCTGCCCTGAGCGTTTGATCGTGGTGACCAGTGAGCGAAATGAAGAGACGCGCCGGAAGGAATTGACGACTTTTACGTACGATATCTCGCGCTGCATGTTCTGTGGCTTGTGCGAAGACGCGTGCCCGGTGGATGCGCTGGAGTTGACACAGGATTTCGAGATGGCGTTTTACTCGCGTGAGGGCGCCATCTTGGATCGGCAGATGCTCGAAGAAGGGCCGAAGCCGACCCGCTACAAGTTCTAGTGGCCGGTGACCGGCAACTGGTGGAGCACGGAATTACATCCGTGACTCCGGTTGCAGGGCGCCGCTGAGTACTGACCGCTGACAAATGATCGACACCATCTTTTTTTATGTGTTCGCGCTGCTCACTCTGGGCGGCGGAATTCTGGCCGTCACACGCCGTAACGCCGTGCACAGCGCCATCTGGCTGATCGTGTCGCTTCTCGGCGTCGCCGGTCTCTATCTTCTTCAACACGCAGAGTTTTTGTTCGTCGTGCAGATTGTGCTGTACGTCGGCGGCGTGATGCTGTTGTTCCTGTTCGTGATCATGCTTGTGAACCTTGACCAGGCGGCGCGCGAACGGCAATTCAACCGGCAATGGTGGCTGGCGCTCGCTTGCGTTCTGGCGATCGGCGCGGAACTCGCTTATTTCATCCACAGGGGTGCCGCTGCGTTCCGATTAGCGCCGCCGCCTGAAGCTACACCAGTAATTGGTGGCAATACGGAGCGCCTCGCGGACGTGCTGTTTTCCGAATACCTGCTGCCGTTCGAGATCGCTTCGGTACTCTTGCTGGTCGCCATTGTGGGCTCGGTAGTCATGGCGAAAAAGAGGATTTGATGTTTCATCCAATCACGACCGTTCACTATTTGGTCCTGAGCGCGGCACTTCTGCTCGTGGGGGCCGCGGGTGTGCTGGCCCGCCGTAATATCGTCATCATTTTGATGTCGATCGAGCTCATTCTGAACGCAGTCAACATCAATCTGGTCGCGTTCTCCCGGCACTTTCAGAGTGTTGACGGGCAGGTCTTTGCGACCTTTATCATCGCCGTGGCGGTGGCTGAGGCAGCAGTGGGACTGGGCATCCTCATCGCTTTGTTCCGCAATCGGGAAACAGTTAACGCCGATGATATCGACATTCTGAAGTGGTGAGGACGTTGCGATGAGTTTTCTAGACAATATCTGGCTGATCCCGCTATTCCCCCTGTTCGGCGCGGCGGCAATGCTGCTGGTGGGGAAACTGCTGGATCCCCAGGCGCCATCCGAGAACGCCGTGGCGCCCGGCGTAGTCCCCGATACCGCGCCCGCTCCGTCACACCACGCCGCGCACTCGCCATGGACGAAATCGATCATCAGCCTGTTGTGCCCGGGAACGGTTCTGCTCTCCCTGATCTTCTCGATCGGGGCAGTAGCCGAACTCGCGGGCCATGCTGAGAGGATCCATCAGGTGATCAAGTACACCTGGATGACCGGTTTTCCCTTCCGGATGGCCGATGGGGCGATGAGCACCTTCGGCGCGGATTTTGGATTTCTTCTCGACCCGCTCAGTTCCGTCATGATCCTGGTCGTGACCGGGGTCGGGTTCCTGATTCACGTGTATTCGATCGGCTACATGGCCCACGATGGCGGTTACTACCGCTTTTTCGGATACATGAACCTGTTTGTGTTTTTCATGCTGATGCTCGTGCTGGCGAACAACTATTTGCTCCTGTTCGTCGGATGGGAAGGCGTCGGCCTGTGCAGTTATCTGCTGATCGGGTTCTACTACCACAAGAAGTCGGCCGGGGACGCGGCGAATAAAGCCTTCATTGTGAATCGAATCGGCGACGCGGGTTTCATCCTCGGCATGTTGTTGATGTTCAACGTGCTTGGCTCCCTCCGCTTCATCGATGTGAAGCAGGCGCTCACGAGCGGCCGGTTTTCCGTGGAGACGGGTTTCGGCGTTCTCAGCCTGATGGCGCTGTTCCTGTTCATCGGCGCAACGGGCAAGTCGGCTCAGTTCCCCTTGTACGTTTGGCTGCCGGATGCAATGGAAGGCCCCACTCCGGTCTCCGCCCTCATCCATGCCGCGACGATGGTTACCGCGGGCGTATACATGGTGGCGCGGTCGAGCCCGCTGTTCAGCCTGACGCCCGAGACATCCATGATCGTTGCGGTGATCGGCGCGTTCACAGCCATCCTGGCGGCATCTATCGCACTCGTGCAGAACGACATCAAGCGCGTGCTCGCCTACTCGACGATCAGCCAGTTGGGCTACATGTTCATCGCCTGCGGCGTTGGAGCCTACTGGGTGGCAGTGTTCCACCTGTTCACGCACGCATTCTTCAAGGCCCTCTTGTTCCTCGGCGCCGGTTCGGTGATTCACTCGATCTCAGGCGAGCAGGACATGCGCAAGATGGGCGCACTCAAGAACAAGATCCCGGTGACGCACTGGACGATGTTCATTGCGTCGCTCGCCATCACGGGCATCCCGGGCTTTGCAGGCTTCTTCTCAAAAGACGAAATTCTTTGGCAGGCGTATAGTTCGCCGAGCGGTTCCAAGATCCTCTGGGTGACCGGCCTGGTCACGGCGGGAATGACCGCCTTCTACATGTGGCGGTTGATGTACATGACCTTCTATGGAAACTCCCGCGTTGAACCGGCCGCCGCTGCCCATATTCACGAATCACCCCGCGTGATGACGATTCCGCTGACGATTCTGGCGGCCGGCAGTGCGCTGGCAGGCTGGATCGGCGTTCCGAAGCTTTGGACGATCTTCCCGGATGCGTTCCGGACATTCGAACACTGGCTCGCGCCTGGATTGGTGACCGCCTCCGCGCATGTCTCAGAGGCTGCTCAGCACGATGCTTCCGCCGAGTGGTTTCTGATGGCCCTGTCGGTGGCGGTTGCGCTCGCCGGCATCTGGGTAGCGAGGTACATGTACTCGCTGCGGCCCGGTACGGCGGATGCTTGGGCGAGTTCGGCTCCCGGTGTTTACGACAAGCTGCTGCACAAGTGGTACGTGGACGAAATCTACGGCGCCGTGTTCATTGACGGGCTCGCGAAGGGCGGCGGCAAAGCGCTCGGCTCCTTCGATAGCACGGTTATTGACGGCGGCGTGAATGGCGCGGGATGGCTCACGCGATTCACTTCAAAGGTGTCGATCTGGTGGGATACGTGGATCGTCGACGGTGCGGTCCGGCTGCTCTCTTTCGTGGTGAAAGTGACGTCCTATCCGATGCGGTTCGCCCAAACCGGTTTTGTTCAGGCGTACGCCCTGGTCTTTGTACTGGGCGTGCTGATTTTCTTTGGTTATTTCATATTGCGCTGACCCTATGAACGAGCACTTATTGAGTCTTGTCCTGTTCACGCCGCTCGCCGGCATGATCGTGCTGCTGTTCATCCCGGCGGCGCAGAAGAACCTAATCCGCGTGTGGGCGAATGTTGTGGCTCTCGCCGGGTTCCTGGTTTCTCTTCCGCTCGTGGCGCGTTACGACCGCAGTACGGCTGCCTTCCAGATGGTCGAGAATGTCGACTGGATTCCCGCCCTTGGCGCGCGGTACTACGTCGGGATTGATGGAATCAGCCTTTTGCTTGTGATGCTTACGACGCTGGTCGGCTTCGTCGCCATCCTGTCGTCGTGGAGCGCGATTCAGGAGCGGGTGAAATCGTATTACGCGATGTTCCTGCTCCAGCAAGCGGGCATGATCGGAGTCTTTATCGCCCTCGACTTCTTCCTGTTTTACGTGTTCTGGGAAGTCGTGCTGGTGCCGATGTACTTCATCATCGGCGTGTGGGGCGGTCCCCGGAAGCTTTACGCGGCAATCAAGTTCTTCATGTACACCATGGCCGGCAGCGTTCTAATGCTGCTCGGCATCCTGACGCTTTACTTCCAATACTTCCAGCAATACGGCACATATACGTTCGAGATTTCCGAGTTGATGAAGCTCAACCTGCCGCTCGGATTGCAGCAGTGGGTGTTCTGGGCGTTCTTCATCGGGTTCGCTATCAAGGTCCCGATGTTCCCCTTCCACACCTGGCTTCCGGACGCTCACGTGGAGGCGCCGACCGCGGGCTCGGTCATCCTGGCCAGCGTGCTGCTGAAGATGGGGACGTACGGATTCCTGCGCTTCTCTCTGCCGCTTCTGCCGAAGGCCTCGATTGATCCCTGGATCGTGCAAGTGCTGATCGGGCTCTCGCTCGTGGGCATCATTTACGGCGCACTGGTCAGCCTCATGCAGCAGGACTGGAAGAAGCTGGTTGCCTACTCATCCGTGAGCCACCTCGGCTTCTGCACGTTGGGCATTTTCACGCTCAATCCGAACGGGATCGCCGGCAGTGTGTTGCAGCAGATCAACCACGGCATCTCGACCGGCATGCTCTTCTTAATCGTGGGCATTGTTTACGAGCGCCGTCACACGAGGGAAATCAAGGAGTACGGCGGTCTGGCCCATGTGATGCCAATCTATTCGATCGTCTTCGCGTTCGCGATGCTCAGTTCGGCGGGGCTGCCGTTGCTCAACGGGTTCGTGGGCGAGTTCACAATCATGCAGGGAGCGTTCGAAGAGAGCCTCGTGTGGGCCTCGTTCGCCGTACTTGGAATTATCTTAAGCGCAGCGTACCTGCTGTGGCTCTATCAGCGCACGATGTTGGGACAGGTGACCAATCTCAAGAACTTGAAGTTGCCCGACCTGAACTTCCGCGAACTGGCGGTCTTCCTGCCGCTCATCGCCTGGGCAATTTGGATCGGCGTTTATCCGAAACCGTATTTCGAAATCATCGAGAAACCAGTGGCGCAAATAGTGGAACGGGTTCGGCCCGGTTATTTTAATGGGACCGCCCAGAGCAGTCCCGTCGTGGCGGAGGTCGGCAAATGAGCCAGTTTTACACCAGCACCGATCATTTCGTTCTGGTTCCCGCCATCATGCTGGCGCTGTTCGGCTGCGCAGTGTTGTTGTTCGATTTCTTCATCTTCCCCGAAGCGAAGCAGCGCAAGTGGCTGTTGATTTTTGTCGTCCTCGGCATCGTCTTTGCGGGCACGGGTTTGTGGCGGCAGCAGAGCTACCTGGCTTCGCAAGGCATCGAAGAACTAACCGCATTTAACGGCACGCTGACGGTGGACGGGTTCTCGCTGTTCTTCAACTGGGTGTTTCTCGCGGCATCGTTGATCGTCGCGCTGGTCTCATACCG
>JBDKSR010000541.1:0-7934 GCA_039680545.1 Bryobacteraceae bacterium
CCGACCACCTTCGG
This sequence comes from Bryobacteraceae bacterium, assembly GCA_039680545.1. Taxonomy (GTDB): domain Bacteria; phylum Acidobacteriota; class Terriglobia; order Bryobacterales; family Bryobacteraceae; genus JAEHDI01. The sequence continues at coordinate 15 of JBDKSR010000541.1, forward strand.
GATGTTCGAGGTTTGGTACTTGGGATTGCCCGGGTCCACGCGCTCCGGTGAGAAGCACAGGAAGAAATCGCGGCCCACTTCCATGCCTGGCCGGGCGAACATCGGCAGCAGCAATTCCTCGGTCGTGCCCGGGTAGGTTGTCGATTCGAGTATCAACAGCATACCCGGGTGCATGTGCTTGGCGATCTCCTCGCAGGCGGACACGATGTAGCTCATGTCCGGGTCCTTCGTCTTGCGGAGCGGGGTCGGCACGCAAATATTGATCGTGTCCAGATTGGTTGCCGCCGAAAAGTCGGCAGTCGCGCGCAGTCGTCCCTGTTGAACCAGCGCGGCGAGCACTTCGCTGCGCACGTCCTGCACGTACGAATCGCCTGCATTCAGGCGCGCAACCTTCGATGCGTTCGCGTCGATTCCCGTCACATCGAAACCGGCGCGGGCGAACTCCACGGCAAGCGGCAGTCCCACATAGCCGAGTCCGACGATGCCGACCTTCGCAGTCCGGTTCTTAATCTTCTTTTCGAGTTGTGCCGCCGCGCTCGCCGTTTCCATGTCTGTTCGATCCATCGTTCTCACTCTTGCTACAGATAGAACTCACCGCCTGCCACGATTTCCGCCGGCCCCGTGAGATAGACGGCCTCATCCCATCGCGCATCGAGCGGCCCCCCGGGGGTCTGGACCCGCACGGGACTTTCGATCAGGCCGCGCAGCACTGCCGCCCATACGGCACCGGTGGAACCCGTACCTGAACTCATCGTCTCTCCGGCGCCTCTCTCGTAAAACCTCACGTCGATTTCGTGCCGGTTCACCGGACACACAAAGGATACGTTCGTGCGGTTCGGGAAATGCTTGTGCGATTCGATCTCAGCCCCGATTCGGCGCCAGTCGAGGTCGAAATTGTCCACCATGACAGCGCACTGGGGGTTACCCACGTTCAGCAGTGTGACCTCGAGTGGGCCGCTCGACAGAGGCAGAGAGAACCGGATATCCTCGTCCTTCCACTCAGGCCGCCCCATACCCATTTCGAACGAGTACCGCAGACCGTCCCTGGAAATTACGCGCAACTCCTTAGGCCCTGCACCGGTCAGGATGCGGACCGTTTCTTTCTTCAGTCCCGCATCGAGAAGGAACGCGGCCGCGCAGCGCGTGCCGTTGCCGGACATTTCAGCGTCGCTCCCATCGGCGTTGTAAAGCCGGATCGCGCCATCGTAATCAGCCCCGCCACCGGGCGAGACGAGCATCCAGCCGTCCGCTCCCACGCCGCAGTGGCGGTCGCAGATGGCTCGGGCCACGGCTCGGTGATCCCCGCATAGGGCCTCGTTGGCCCAGGTAAGGAGAAAGTCGTTTCGCGCGCCGTGCGCCTTAGTGAATGGAATCTTCATAAGCACTGAATCTCTACTGGCGCGACGCTGGTGGAGCCAGCCACGCCGGCTCGCTCACGCGCCTGTATATATGAACGACCGGCGAGCCCTTGGGCGCGATCGTCTTCACGCATTGATAGCGTGGCCCATGACGCTGTGCCCGTGTCAACGCGTCGTCCACCTTATCACCCGAGATCGCCAAGGCCCAATCTTCCCACAAAAACAGATCGGGTCTCGCTATAGCCGCCTCCCAGTAAGGTACGTTTCCGTTATGGAACCCCTCTCGCAACGGGATGTCCGCCTCGCGCAGGATGCCCGTCAAGTCCCCGAACGAGAAGAAGATTCCCTCTCCCGGCCGGCGCCATTGACGCAGATAGTCCGCCGCCTGCCTGGTCCATGCGCGGCGCGCCTCGGAGTTCACTTGCGATTCTTTCCAGCAGATCCAGCGTTCCGGCCGCGGATAGAACACCCAGGGAGAAACAGCCGCAACAATCACCGCCACAGCGGCGAACCCTCGTACACGCCCGGGGACGATCGCGACGAGGGCGCCTGCGCAGACAGCGAGCAACGGCAAGACTGCTATACCGTATCGCGTGTTGTAGTACGTGTTGGGCCAAAGGTGCGGTACGAAGATCGGCGTCGATCCTCCGTGAACGCTCATGATGTAAAACGCAGGTGCAAGCGCAAGGAGTAGGAGCGCCCAGAACTGCCGTTTCAGGAGTCCGGCGACCGCTCCGGCCAGTCCCATCCAAAACAACGGGGCGCCCACACACAGTTCGGCCGCGGTCTTGTAGTAAAGTGCGGCCTTCTGCCAATCGCCATCCCCAGGAACTCGCGCCATGCCGCCGTCAAGCGCCCGCTGGTAGATGGCCTTTGCCGAGTATGGCCCCCTGTAGAACTCGAGGAAATCTCCCCAATACCACCAGTTGTGCGCCAGCCAGTAAATGGGGCCGAGCGAGGCCACCGCGCCGAACAGAAAAGCCCAGATTAGCCTGTGCTGTTTCGCCGCGATGAGGAAATACAACGCTACGAACGGAATAAGGAACCAGCCCTCGTAACGCGTCAGAGTCGCCGCCAGCGTTGCAACGCCCGCGCCCACCACGGCTGCGCCCGATTGCGTGTCACGAAAAAGCACCGTGAAATAGAGCAAAGCCGCGAGCGCAGCCAGAAACACCGGTTCCGTCATCGGGGCGGACTGCAGATACAGTAGATTCGGATTCAGCGCGAGCGCCGCGACAGCCGCTGCCGCAGCCGCGCTGCTGTCAAACATCCGGCGAGCCGCCGCATGAAGAAACGCCCCCGCCAGGACGAAGCAGATCGCCACGGGGATCGCTCCCGCCAATCCGTTCCGCCAGAGGGCGTTGTCGCCCACGAGCGGCAGCATCAGCGCGTGAGGCAGCGGCAGCCAGACAGTCCCAATCTGGAAGTATGACGGGGTTCGGGAGTCGAAGATACGGCGCGCGATGTTCAGGTGCGCTTCGGCATCCCCGTAGCAGAGCGTCCAGCCGTGCCCGGCCGACCACCAGACCGAGACCGCGCTAACAGCCGCCAGTGCGAGGACGGCCAGCAGGGACTCAAAAATCGGTGAACGCTTTGAACTCCTGGAAGCGGCCATCGATCTCCGTGCGGGTGAGTGTCCGAAAACGCCCAACTCCGAATTGTTCACAGCAAAAACTGCCCATCACCGATCCGTACACCACGGCGTTGCGTATCGCCCGGTCGTCCACTGGGCCGGCCTTGGGATCGATCCCCTGCTCGGCCAGGTAACCGATGAAGCCGCCGGCAAAGCAATCCCCCGCGCCCGTTGGGTCGAACACGTCGTCGAGCAGGTAACCCGGCACGCTGAAGTACCTATCCCCGTGGAAAAGTACCGCGCCGAATTCGCCGCGCTTCACGACCAGCGTCTGCGGGCCCATGGCGAGAATCGTTTGGGCTGCCCGGCGGAGGTTGTGCTCCCCGGAAAGCTGGCGAGCTTCGCTGTCGTTGATCAGAAGGAAATTCCAGTCCTGAATCGTTTCCAGGAGTTCTTCGCGATAGTCCTGGATCCAGTAATTCATGGTGTCGCCACCCGCCAGCCGCAGACCATCCATCTGCTCCCGCACGCCGCGCTGGAGCGCCGGCTGAATGTTCCCGAGCATGAGATAGGGCTGCGATTTGTAATGGTCAGGCAGCTTGGGCTGGAAGTCGGCGAAGACATTCAGATCGGTCCGCAACGTGGTCCGATCATTCATGTCCGCCGAGTACACGCCGGACCAGAAGAACGTCTTGCCCGGCACTTGCTCCAAACCGCTGATATCTATGTCCCGGCTGGTAAGGAGTTCTTCATCTTCGTGAGCAAAATCCTCGCCCACGACTGCGACAATCTTAACGTGAGTAAAGTAGCTGGCCGCCAGGGAAATGTACGTGCCGGCGCCGCCGAGAATCCGGCTGACGCGCCCGCGCGGAGTCTCAATGCCGTCATAGGCGACCGAGCCAACCACAACAAGCGACATTTCTTAATTGTAACTGCCAAGGTTCCCAACTTGATACGGGCTACAATGAAAACGCTCGATCATGGCGCGTGACGTTCGATATCTTGTCCTGGCTGCGATTGTGGTGGGCTATCTGTTCATCCATTGGCGGATGGGCCGCTGGCTATCGAGGCAGCCGTTCGTTGGCGGGAACCCTCGTCGTATGCGCCTCGCGTGGCTCCTGGTCGCAGCGATGAGCCTGCTGGTAGTCGCCGGGGGTATCCTGAGCGTTCCCCGGCTGGCCCGTCTTTTTCAGCCGGCTCTTTGGCCTATCTGGGTCCGGGCAGCCGCGCTCACGTGGGCTTTGCTCTCGCTCGTTGCCTATTGCGCGCTTTGGTTGTGGCGCCATACGCCGCACTTTGACCCGGAGCGGCGGCGAATGCTGCGCACGACTGGTGGAATCATTCTGGCGGCCCCCGTTGCCGCGACGGGCTTCGGTGTCCTGATTGAGCGCCGTAGCATCCGGGTGAACGAAGTCCGGGTTCCTCTTGCCGGCCTGCCCCGCGAATTGGACGGTCTACGCCTCGTCCAATTGAGCGACATCCACCTGGGCCCGTTCCTGAGCGAGAAGGAACTCGCCCGCGCCGTCGACATGGCGAACGAGTTGCGCCCGCACCTCGCACTCGTTACAGGAGACTTCATCAGCAGCGGAGGCGATCCGATTGACGCCTGCCTGCACCAGTTGGGACGGTTGAGAGCAGATGCGGGGATACTTGGCTGCCTCGGCAACCACGAGGGCTACGCGGGAATCGAGAGGCACACAACCGTGCAAGCCTCCCGCCGCGGCATTCACATTCTGCGGGCGAAATCGACTCTGGTCCGCTTTGGCGATGCGGTTCTAAACGTGGCGGGAGTTGATTACCAGTCCTATTACCAAGCCTATCTTCGCGGTGGCGAGAAGCTGATTCGAAAGGACAGCGTCAACATCTTGTTGTCCCACAACCCGGACGTATTCCCGGTAGCCGCACGGCAGGGTTTCGACCTGACCGTCGCCGGGCATACGCACGGGGGTCAGGTTAATTTCGAGATTTTCCGGCACTCCTTGAATGTCGCCCGCTTCTATACCCCGTACGTTTACGGGCTCTATCAACTTGGACCATCTTCCGCTTATGTCAACCGCGGCATTGGGACAGTTGGAATTCCGGCGCGTATCGGGGCGCCCCCGGAGGTCGCTCTGATTCGTCTATGCGCTATCTGATCGTCAGTGACATACACGCGAACTGGGAAGGACTTCAGGCGGTGCTCGGTCACGCCGGGGGCCGGTACGACCGGATTGTCTGCTGTGGCGATCTGGTTGGTTACGGAGCCGATCCGAATGCCGTCATAGACTGGGCGCGCGCCAATGTTGCGGCGATCGTGCGAGGAAATCACGACAAGGCTTGCGCCGGCCTTGACAACCTCCTCCGGCTCAATCCCGTCGCGCGAGCGGCAGCGCTCTGGACGACAAATGCGCTGTCCGCCGCAAATCTCGAGTATTTGAAGAACCTTCCGAAGGGACCTCTCGCCGTCGACGATTTCCAAATCATGCACGGAGCTCCGATTGACGAAGACGAGTACGTCCTCGCCACCACCGACGTGGACCTCGTGCGCGACGACATCCGGAAGCCGCTGACATTTTTCGGCCACACCCACCTGCAAGGCGGCTTTTTCACATCCAGGAACGGGACAAGGAAGATTTCGCAGACTCCGGCGGGTGACGACGAACAGACAGTCGAGTTGTGGCGGGACTGGCTATGTCTCGCCAATCCTGGTTCGGTGGGGCAGCCTCGGGACCGCGATCCTCGCGCCGCCTACATGCTGTACTCGCCGGGAGAGCCGGAACTCATCTATCGCCGTGTGACTTACGATGTCGCGGCCGCCGAACAAAAGATTCTGAAGGCGGGTCTTCCGGAATCGCTAGCCCACCGTCTCGCGCGCGGTGTCTGAGTCACTCTGCCCGCGTTCACTCGTGGCATAGAAACTGCGGATTCGTCGCGCCGCCGCACGGCCTACTTTCGCGGTAAGTTCGTCTTCCGAGGCAGCACGCACCCGCTCCACACTTCCGAATTCCTTCAGCAGCAGCTGAACCGTCTTCGGGCCGACACCCGGCGCCTCGTCAAGCTCGGAAACAAGGCGTTTTGAATCGCGCCGGTTCCGGTGGAAAGTCACGGCAAAACGGTGCGCCTCGTCACGCACGGTCTGGACGAGGTGCAACGCGGGCGAGAAGCGGTCGAGCACGACCGGCTCATCCTCCTGGCCCGGCAGATAGATCCACTCCTCCCTCTTGGCGAGCGCCGCTACGGGCTGGTTGAGGAAGCCGATCGATTCGAGCGCCTCGGCAGCCACGTGCAGTTGACCCACACCGCCGTCGATCAGCACCAGGCTCGGCATCGACTTGCCCTCATCTCGCAATCGCGTGTAACGGCGCGTCACAACCTCGCGCATCGAGGCGAAGTCGTCGTTCCCCTCCACCTCGCGTATGATGAACTTGCGGTAGTCGGACCGCTTCATCCGGCCGTCCTCCCAAACCACCATGCTTGCCACCGTGTCGGTTCCCTGTATGTGGGAGATGTCGAAACACTCGATGCGGCGGAGGGGCTCCGTGAGGCCTAGCGCCTCTTCCAGCGCCTCCCGGATGACCTTCGCCGAGGGTTTCATGACCCGGAATCGCTGATCGAAACTGTGTTTCGCATTCGTGAGCACCAGGTCGACCATGGCCTTCTTCTGCCCGCGCTTCGGAGTGTGAATCTCGGTCTTGTGCCCCCGCTTCTTCGAGAGCAATTCCTCCAAAGCCTCGCGATCCTCAAACTCCTCGGGCACATGAATAACCGCTGGAATGAAAAGCTGGTCGAGGTAATACTGCTTCAGAAGAGCGGAATAGAACTCTCCGGGCTCGAATTCGTGCTGATCTTCCCAGAAGAACTCGCGCCGGTCGACCACCCGTCCGCCGCGCAGATGGAAGACATTCACCGCGACGAGCGGCGGCTCGGCGTAATGACCAACGATGTCGGCATCCTCGTTCTCCGCCGAAGCCATCTTCTGCCTCTGCTGCAACTCTTCGAGAGTGCCGAGAAGGTCACGTAGCTTGGCGGCTTCCTCGAACCGCATCGCATCCGAAGCTTCCTCCATCCTGGTCCGCAGTTCTGCAGCCAGGTCGTGGTGACGCCCTTCCAGGAACAGCTTTACGTCATGAACCGCACGGCCGTAAGCCTCTTCAGACGTCAGTCCTTCGACGCATGGTCCCAAACAACGGTGGATGTGGTATTGGAGGCAAGGATTTGCGTGATATCGCGTCAGATCGACTTTGCAGGAGGGAACGAGGAAATGCAGGTGGATGGCGCGCAGGATCCGGTAAGCCAAGCTGGCCGGAAAGTAAGGGCCGTAGTACGAAGCCCCGTCCTTCAACACGCGCCGGGTCACGTAAACGCGCGGAAACTTCTCGGCGGTCACTTTGATGTACGGGTAGGTTTTGTCGTCGCGCAGCAGAACATTGAATCGCGGCTGGTACTCCTTGATCAGGTTGTTTTCGAGCGCTAGTGCTTCCTGCTCGTTGTCGACTTCGATGTAGTGGATGTCGCGCGCCTCGGCGAGAAGGCTTCCCGTCTTGGCGTCCGCCATCCTTTCCTCGGAGAAGTAACTCCGCACTCTCGCCCGTAAGCTCTTCGCTTTGCCGACGTACAGAACCGTCCCATGGGCGTCTTTGTACAGATAAACGCCCGGTTCGAGGGGCAGGGACGACACTTTATCTCGAAGATTCATCGAGGGCTATACTTTAATTGTGCCACTGAGCCGTCTCCTCCCGGTCGCCCTTCTTGTCCTCGCCGGGTCCCTCTACGGGCAGCAAACCAAGCCTTCCACCACGCCTCCGGAGCCTCCCGAGGAAGACGAATCACTGGTCAAAAAGGAGTATGTTTTTAACCCGATTCAGGCCGCAAATGAGGTAAAAGTCGGGGATTATTACTTCAAAAAGGGCAGCTTTCGGGCCGCTATCGCGCGTTACAAAGAGGCTCTCCTGTGGAACCAGGGTTGCGCGGACGCCTGGCGGCGCCTCGGCGATGCCCATGACAAGATGA
>JBDKSR010000542.1:0-2854 GCA_039680545.1 Bryobacteraceae bacterium
TCCCCGAGCCCGTGAGTTTCGTTCTGATCGGGTCAGGTTTGCTGGGCGTCGGCCTTTTGCGCCGCCGGGTGAGCAAACCTGAACGCTCTCGCTGACAACCTTTGTCGAATAACCGTACCGGAGCCGCGCGCACGAGAGTGCGGTGTGTTGTTGTGTTCTTGGGCCTAGCAGGCTCCTGCAATTCTGGCTGAGCAGTGACGGGAAGGAAGGTTGGGGCGTCTCATATGCATGCGCGGAGAAGATATCCGACGACACGACCCGTTCAGCTACGGCTCACTGGAGGAGCGGATGCCGGTCGATCATCCGCTCCGTCCGATTCGATCAATGGCAGACAAGGCGCGGCAGGCGCCTGGTGGCAACCTCACGCTCAACTACCGGAACGGGATGCGGTCGAACGCAACGCACGAATCCCTGGTGGACCGCTTTGCGCGGTTGTTCAAGAAGACGCGCGAGGCGGACGCCAAGCTGTGTTATCTGGGGCATCTGGTGACGGAAAACCGGAACGGCTTGGTGGTGGATACCCGTTTGACGCTGGCGACGGGAACGGCTAAGCGAGAGGCGGCCATCGCGATCAGCGAGCAGATGGCGGAGCGCCACAAGCAGGGCACGTTGGCAGCGGACCGCGCCTATGACACGCACGCGACGTGCGCGGGTTGTGCCCTTTGAACTAGCCTTCCTGCTTTCCGTGGCGCTCAAAGAACATCGAATACAGTTCCGGTGTGTAGCCTTCGCGCCGCGACGCTAACGCTCCATCTGCCGTTCAGTCACTGGTTCGAACAAGCGCTGCGCATGACACATGCCGAACTTCCGGAGCAGGTTCCGAATGGTGTCGTCGGCGGGAAACCGCTCCAGTTTCCCAGCAGAACATGTACAGCGCGATCCCCGCGCAGCAGGCCGGCGTGGGCGAAATGCCCGGCGCTCATCAGCACGGACATCAGAAACGACGTGAAAGTCGCTGTTCGGATCGAGGTAATTCGGTGACTTCCAACATACCGGCATGTGCTGTCGAACCGCCTCCACCAAGCCGATCTCGCCGAGGAACGAAACGAAGACCGCGAGCCCGCCAGGCGCGGACCTCAGTACCTTACGGATGGATTTCGGTCGAAGTCCTGCACAGAGCCGACAAAATAATGCACTTGAATGTAACTCTTGCCGGTAGCCGCGTAGCGGCCTTACGCCAGGGTAATACGTGTTTGCATACGGTCGATGACGTGCTACGTAAAAGCTAGGAAGGGATGAAAACATGATGCATAACAACTATGGTTGCGGACTCAGAAAGGGAGGAAGTATGAAGAGAATATTGGTATTGACTTTGGTTGCGTTTGCTGCTGCTGCTGTTCTGCCGGCGCAACCGGTACCCACACCGTGCCCAACGAGCGGTACGCTTCAGGATCTGATCAACCTCAACGCCACCGGAGGATGCACTAGCCAGGACAAGCTCTTCAACAACTTCGTTTACACACTGCCGGAAGGCGGCGTGCCTGCCTCTGCCATTAACGTCAATCTGGTCATCCAGACCGGAACTCAGGACATTCACGGCTGGTCGTTTTTCCCCACGCAGGCGTGGGTTCTGGGATGGACGCTTAGCTACGACATTTCGGTGCTGCCGGGCAACCTGCGTGAGATTGTCGGATCGAAGGACCAGATGAACCCGGGCGCGCTCAACTCCACAATCGTCATAAATGACATGCAGACGGGGGTGACACCAGCGCCGATGACGATGACGGGAGCTGTGAATACTGTTTTTTCAAACCCGTACAATTTGCAGACGGTTCATACCGTATCGACCGCTACGATCCCCGAGGGTCAAAACTTGCTGAGCTACGAGCAGGATTTCTTCGAGGCCGTCATCGCCCCACCCGAGTCCTGTGGCTGCACCTTCACGCAGGGCTACTGGAGCAACAAGCCCGGCGTGGTTTGGCCCGCGAGCCGTCCTCAGCAGGCCGACCTGTTCTTCAACAGTGGCCTGACTTACCAACAGATCATGGACCAATCAGTAAAGGGAGGTAATGCGTACATCAACTTGGCCCATCAGTACATCGCGGCTACGCTCAATGTTGCCAACGGGGCGTGTGCGCCGCAGAGCGTGGTGGACGTGATCGCTGCGTCGTCCGGTTTCTTCTCGGGATTCGACGCCGGGTCCTACTTCTGCGCCTCTAATCCTAAAGGCTGCCCGCTCCAGGTCATGTGGGCTGGGATCCTGGCTGATTACAACCAGGGAACTGGTGTGTACGCCAGCAATCCGGGTCATTGCACCGACGAGTCGCCGGAGCTGCTAGGCAATCCGAATAAGCCGGCCCGCTGAGTTCTGAAGCGAACAGTACGTAAGTAGGCTGCCCACTCGGGGTGGCTCTGGCGCTAGGCCCATCTAAAGTCTGGGCACTCGACAGCGGGCCGCGTGGGGATCAAGGTCAGGAACAAAGAGGGTGTTAAGTTGCATGTTGGGTAAGCGAACCAAAGAATCAGAAATTGCGAGCGCGCGACGGCGCGAAGCTCTTCGCAAGCGACTATTGGAAGTTTTGGCACCCCACGAAAGGGAGCGTGACACCCGCGAAGCTCGTCAGCAAGCCAGATCCAGTACGGTCGCGGATCCGAACGCCGAACCAGAAGTGAGCTTCACACGCCGGCCAGCCCTGATTCGAGTCCCGCGGCTGCTCGGTACATGAGCAGGGCCGAAAAGGCTGCGCGGCTTGCCCAGTTGGCTGAGCCTGGTCGCGGGGGCTATGAAGCGCCTGGCGGAAGTATTCGCGGATGAACGGGCGAACCTTGAAGGGCAGTGGGATCGCAAGGAGAGCGTATCGACCGAGGATCTCCGGCTTGCGCTGCGCCGGTGTCGGTCGTTTTTCGGCCGTCT
>JBDKSR010000543.1:0-2485 GCA_039680545.1 Bryobacteraceae bacterium
TTACGATCGCGACAGGGGCGGTAGTGTATCACTCCAGGCGTGGGGCCGCTCGTCGCGCGGGCTGATCCCTATTGCGCTGTTTGCTATCCTGCGTGAAGATGGCGCAGATTCTAGATGGAAAGCGGATTCGCGACGAGATCCAATCCGAACTGAAACCGCGAGTCGAGCGTTTGACTGCCTCATACCGGAAGCCGGGCCTTGCGGTGGTGCTGGTTGGCGACGACGCCGGTTCGCAGATTTACGTCCGCAATAAAGTCAAAGCGTGCGAAGAACTTGGAATTTACAGCGAACGGATCACCCCGCCGCCCACGATCAGCACCGAGGAGCTTGTCGCGCTCGTCGAGGGGTTGAACCGGCGGGAGGAAATCGACGGTGTCCTCGTGCAGATGCCGCTTCCCAAGCACATCGATGCGAAGAGAGTCCTCCTGGCTGTCTCGCCCGCGAAGGATGTCGATTGCTTCCATCCGATGAGCGTCGGTAATGTGGTCGCGAACAGGCCCGGGCCTCGTCCGTGTACCCCTGCGGGAGTCATTGAAATACTGAAGCGGTACCAGATTCCGATCGCCGGGAGCTCGGCGGTGGTTGTCGGCCGGAGCGATATCGTGGGCAAGCCGATGGCTCTGCTGCTGTTGCACGAGAACGCCACGGTGACCATCTGTCACTCCAAAACTCGCGACCTGCCGGGTGTCTGCCGGGGAGCGGACATCCTTGTCGTGGCCATGGGCCGTCCTGCTATGATCACTGCGGACTACATCAAGCCCGGCGCGACGGTCATCGACGTTGGGATGAACCGGATCGGGGATCGGGCGCAGGCGGAGGCGATCTTCCACGAGTTGCCCGCCAAACTCGATGCTTTCAATCGAACCGGCAGTGTGCTCGTAGGCGACGTGCATCCGGTGGACGTGGCGGCACGAGCGGGGGCCTACACGCCCGTTCCCGGCGGCGTCGGGCTACTCACGGTCGCGATGCTCATGGTAAATACCGTCGAGTTCGCCGAACGGAGAGCAACCGGATGCTAAGAGTGGGCCTGACCGGGGGCCTTGCCACGGGAAAGAGCCTGGTTGGCGAAGCGCTTGCCGGGCTTGGATGCTATTTAATCAAGGCTGACGAATTGGGCCACAAGGTGCTTTTGCCGGGCGCGGAGGCCTATGACGCCGTAGTAAGGGAGTTCGGCCGCGGGATTCTGGATTCGCACGGCTTGATCGACCGCAAAGCCCTTGCCGTCGAAGTGTTCAGTACGCCTGAACGCTTGGCCCTGCTGAATAGTCTGGTTCATCCTCCCGTGATTGCCCGTGAAGAGGTTGAGCTGGCCGCTATACAGGCACGAGACCCCGGCGCGATCGCGGTTGTAGAGGCCGCCATTCTCATCGAATGCGGCAGTTACAAGCGCTTTGAAAAGGTGATCCTGGCGGTTTGCGATGAAGAGCAGCAGTTGGAGCGCGCCGTGCTTCGTGGCGGCATAAGCCGGGAAGAGGCGCGCGCCCGCATCAACCGCCAGATGCCACTCGCGCAAAAGCGTAAGTACGCCGATTACATCATCGACACTTCAGGTACGAAAGAAGACACACTTCTCCAGACCCGAGAGGTCTACAATTCGCTTAGGAGCACGCCGCAATGCTGAAGCGCGTATTGATTCTGGTTGCTGTTGTTATCGGAGCGTTCTATCTGGTGGCGTCATTGGGCCACGGCAACTTCTGGGATGCGTTGGATCCCGTACGGGCTGGAAGGCTTTGGTTCGAGCCTGATAAGGCGAAGTCGGCCGGCCTCAGCTCCGATGAGGTCAACAGCATAGACATTTACCGGACAGCTCACCTCGCGACTGTCAACATCACGACTGTCGTGTACCGCGAAGACTGGTTTTTCCGCCTCGTGCCTGAAGCAGGTTCAGGATCGGGCTTCATCGTGAATCCGGACGGGGAGATCATCACGAATAGTCACGTCGTTTCGGGCGGCCGCCGGGCGGAGATCAAAGTGATTCTTTCCGACAAGAGCAGCTATCCGGCACGGGTTCTCTTCAACGATGAAATGAATGATCTGGCGCTTCTGAAGATCGCGCCGAAGAAGAAACTCTCCTATCTCCGGCTGGGTGACTCGGACAATCTCCAGGTCGGCCAAAAGGTGCTCGCGATTGGGAACCCGTTCGGCCTTGAAGGAACGCTTACGACCGGCGTAATCAGTTCCCTGAAGCGCAGCATTGAAGCCGAGGAGGGCCGTCCTATGGAGGACATGATCCAGACGGATGCCGCCATCAACCCCGGCAATAGCGGAGGTCCGCTCCTTGATTCGCAGGGCAGCGTCATCGGCATCAATACGATGATCGTTGGTGCGGCAAACATCGGTATCGGCTTTGCCATCCCTATCAATCGCTTGAAGACACGCCTTGATGACTACCAGGCGCGTGGAAGGTATGCCCGTCCATACATCGGCATCCGATCAGTCTACGTGTCGGGTGAACTGGCGGAAGCGCTCGAACTTCCGTCTGAGG
>JBDKSR010000544.1:0-1717 GCA_039680545.1 Bryobacteraceae bacterium
GGGAGGTCACACAATCCCCTGCCCGGCTTCCGGCTGGGTTTCCCCTGACGTTGGGGCGAAGGCCCGAATAACGCGGCTCTGTGAGGACCTGCGCCAACGTATAGTCCGCGTATTGCTTCCGGTCACCACGGGGTTCGCGCCGGTACGGGACGCCCGTGAACTTGAAATCCCGGAGCGGACCGGTCACCGAGTTTCCCGCAAGGGTCAGAGGCAGGACAAAACCCGCCCGGCCGCGAGGGAGCGCCAATGAATGGGACGTGCGGTTTGCAATCGTGATTTGCTCTTCGAGCCATGTGCTTCCCGCGGGCTTGCGATAGTGCTGCCGCACTTGAATCCCGCTCCCGGTTGAGCCTTCGACAATCAGTTCGCCGCCTTCGTGACCTTTGATCGGCTGGTCGAAACGGGGTGTTCCAAAGCTGTAACTGTAAGCGCCGCTGGCGAGGACCAGGCCGCTTTCCTCGTGCAGAAGCTTTGTCTCGAGGCCGCGGGCGGGATGGACGGTCAACTCGAAGCGAAGGCCTGCCGTTTTACCACCGTTTGCCACCGGTCTCACACTGGCAGCGGCAGGGAGCACACCAAGAGTCTCCAGGAATGATTTTCGCGTCATAGGTTCGCCATCTTTGAGAGAAAAACCACGCGTGCTACAACCGCTTCGCTATTCTATCTTCATTTGGTTCCGGCAACCTCAGCACGCCTCGCTCAGGGCTCGCCTGTTAAAATAATCTCGCCTTGCCATCAAGTAAACTCACTCCGGGGGAGCGGGTGCGCCTGGCACTTGCCCACCAGCAGACCGACAGAGTTCCTGTCGACTTCATGGCCACGCCCGAGGCCTGGACGAGACTCGAAGAGCACCTCGGCATCCATGACCGGGAAACCGTGCTGCAACACCTCGGTGTCGATCTTCGGCATCCACGCCAACCTTATATCGGTCCTCCGCTGCACTCGGAACCAGACGGAAGTTGGGTGGACCCCTGGGGGGTGCGCCGGCGCAAGGTTCCTCACACCCGAGGCGCATACGACGAAATCGTGGAGCACCCGCTGGCCAACATCCGGGACGCGAAGGATCTCGAAACATACCGATGGCCCCGGCCGGAATGGTGGGATGCGGATGCACTCGCCGAGGAGATTCGACACATACGGTCGTGCGGCGATTACCCCATCACGCTCGAGGAGTTCGGCGATCCGGGTGGGATATTCGAAGTTGCCTGGTATCTGCGCGGCATGGAGCAATTCCTCATGGACATGGTCGAAAGGCCCGATCTTGCCTTTGAGATTATGCGTCGCGTGGCTGATTTCTATGTGGGCCTGCTCGACCGCGTGATGGCGGCAGCGCGCGATGGAGTCGACCTCATTTGGACCAGCGACGATATCGCGCACCAGCACGGTAAGCTCATGTCGCTTCGCTCGTGGAGTGAACTCATCGCGCCGCATCATGAACGGCTGAACCGGCGTATTCACGAACTGGGCGCCCGTGTCATGTATCACTGCTGCGGCTCAGTGCGGCCATTCATTCCCGGACTTGTGGAGATCGGAGTCGACGTGCTGGATGTTCTGCAGTTCAGCGCGGACAATATGGATCCGAAGGACATTAAGGCCAGTTTTGGCGACAAGCTGTGCTTTCACGGCGGGATGGATGTGCAGAGCACACTTCCCCACGGCACCGCGGAAGAGGTCCGCCGGGTGACAAGAGATCGGATTGAGATACTCGCGCGCGATG
>JBDKSR010000545.1:0-3014 GCA_039680545.1 Bryobacteraceae bacterium
GTGATCAGGGACACGCCGGGGCTATTGCCCGTGGACCTGATTCTGACGGGATCGCAGGCGATCGACGACATCGACGGCCTTGTGGCGCCCATGCTGGCGCACACCCTCGGCTGGCCCTATCTTGGCATCGTCACGGAGATCATCCCGGCCGGAGCCGGCGGTCATGCGACGGTCGTCAAGGAGTACGCCGGCGGTGTCCACGGCGAGTTCGAGACGCCGCTGCCCGCTGTGCTTGGCATACAGTCAGCCGAAAGGCCCCCACGATACGTCCCGGTCGCAAGAGTGCGAGCCGCGATGAAGACGCAGAAGATCGACACCGTGCAGGCACCGGAGAGCGTCAAAGCGCCCTTCGCCGAGATCGTTGCGATGAATAAACCAGTTGTAACAGGCGGGGCCGAGATGATAACGGGCGAGCCCGGCGAGGTGGCGGAGAAACTCTGCGCCATCCTGGCCGAACGGGGAATGCTCTGAGGAGGAGGCGCCATGGCAGGGACCGTTTGGGTTCTTGCGGAACAGTGGAGAGGGCAGCTCTCCGACATCACTTTCGAACTGCTGGCCCTTGGGCGCGAGGTTGCCGGCCAGTTGGGCGTTCAACTGGAGGCGGTCCTGATGGCCCATGGGCAAGCCGGCGCCGCGGCAGCTTTGGGAAAAGCCGACGCCGTCCTCTATGTCGATCATCCGGTACTTGCCGAGCCGGTGCCCGAAACCTATGCCGACGTATTGGTGCAGTTGGCGAAGGAGCGGACGCCGAGCGTAATTCTGGTCCCTCTCACCAACGTCAGTAGGGGTATCGGCACGCTGGCGGCTGTCAGTTTGAACGCTCCGTGCATCAATTTCTGCACTGACGTCACGGTGCTCGAGGGCGGGATACAAGCGCGTTGCGTGCTATACGGCGGCAAGATGGAGGCCACAGTCGCCGTCAAGGCATCCCCGGCGATTCTGGGACTCTGGGCAGGAGCGCGTCCTGCGGAAAAGGGCCGTGACGGGGCCCAACCTCGCGTTGAGCAGGTCTCTGTAAGCCTGCCGGACACGCAGCGCGTGCGGCTGAAACAATACGTCGACCCCGAGGCGGGTGACATCGACATCTCCGAGCAGGATTCGCTGGTGGCTATCGGGCGCGGCATACAGACCCAGGACAACATCGAAGTGGCGACCGAACTCGCGGACGTACTCGGCGGGGCGGTTTGCGGCTCCCGTCCCGTGATCGACCAGGGCTGGCTGCCGCTCTCCCGGCAGGTGGGCAAGTCCGGACTCACCGTTAAGCCCAGGCTTTACATCGCGGCGGGCATCAGCGGCGCACCAGAGCATACCGAGGGGATGAAAGACGCGGCCCTGATTGTGGCCGTGAATACTGACCCACAGGCGCCAATCTTCAACGTGGCGCATTACGGGGTTGAGGCGGATGTGATGGACGTTCTACCGGCTCTTACGGAGGCGATAAGAGCCCGGAAAGGATAACGGCGGATGTTCGACCCGGCGGCATCGACCTACTGGGGCGTCCCAGGCTACGTGTTTCTGTGGGCGCTGACTCTCGTTTCTTTCTCTCTGTTTGGAAAGCGCGTCGCACATTATGTCGCGGTCTTGCGGAAAGCGCGGCGGGAGACACGATGGGACGATCCGTTGCGGCGCCTGGGGATGTTCCTGGTGAACGTGCTCGGCCAGAAGAAACTATTCCGCGAGGGGATCATTGGCGTCGCCCACTTCCTCATTTTCTGGTCGTTCGTCTTTTACGCTTCCTCGTTTTTCTGGAACCTGATCCGGGGCCTGTTGCCGTTTCTTCCGATCCCATACGCTGATGGCGTGACGTGGATGGCCCTCGCACTTGACGTCTTCGGAGTGCTGGGCGTGATCGCGCTGATTGTCGCCGCCATCAGGCGATACATCTTCACCCCGCCAAGGCTCGAAAAGTCCCGGGACGCGTCGCTGATCCTCTTCCTGATCGCAGTCGTGCTGCTGACGTCCCTCGCGGGCTCCATCACAAAGAGCGAGCAAGTCCGGTCCACGATGTGGTGGCTCCATATGGCGACGGTGCTCGGGTTTCTCGCCTACCTGCCCTACTCCAAGCACATGCACCTGCTCGCGGCGCCCTTCGGCGTATTCTTCGGATCACTCCGTCCGGGCGGGATACCGGCGCCTTCCGAAGGCGCGTCCCGGCGTGAAGAATTCACCTGGCGGCAGTTGTTTAGTGGCTTTGCCTGTGCCGAATGCGGCCGCTGCGACCGCGCATGCCCCTGCTTCAACGCCGGTTTCCCACTCTCCCCGAAGACCCTCATGCACGACCTGAAGGAACTCGCGAGGAGCGCGGATCACGATGGTGATTTCACGAACGGGAAAATCACCGCCAACGAGATCTGGGCCTGTGCGACTTGTTACTCCTGCATGGAGAACTGCCCGGTCCTCAATGAGCACATCCCGGTGATCATTGTGATGCGCCGCCGCCTCGTATCGAACGGTGAAATCGAACCGGGCTTGCAGGACGCCCTGATGAACCTCACCCGCTACGGCAATTCGTTCGGCGCTTCTCCCCGCGCGCGAGCGAAGTGGACCCAGGGACTGCCGTTTAAGCCGAAAGACATCCGCAAGGAACCTGCCGAGTACCTCTGGTTTACCGGAGACTACGCATCCTATGACATGCGCGCGCAATCCGCGACGCGTGCGGCAGCCACGCTCTTTAACTCCGCCGGACTCGATTTCGGCATCCTCTACGAAGCGGAGCAGAACACCGGCAACGATGCGCGGCGCGCCGGTGAGGAGGGGTTGTTCGAGGTTCTTCAGGAGAAGAACAAGCAAGCGCTCAGCAAGGCAAAGTTCGAGCGGATCATCACTACTGATCCCCACACATATCATTCCCTGAAGAACGAATACGGGCTGAATGGCGTTGTCTTTCATTACGCCGAGGTGCTGGACGAATTGATCCGCTCCGGCCGCCTCTCCGTCAAGAAACAGTTGGGCGAGAAGGTAACGTACCACGACCCCTGCTACCTGGGCCGGTACAACGGCGTGTATGAATCCCC
>JBDKSR010000546.1:0-1931 GCA_039680545.1 Bryobacteraceae bacterium
AGTTCGGCGAAGCATTGCCTGTTACCGTGAAGCAGGCCATCGCACGTCTGGAACCTGTAAGGATCGCGGCGGGCAGCGGCCGGTCCAGAATCGCCATGAATCGGCGCGTTGTTCGCGCCGCAGCCTACGATTCAACTCTCACCTTCGACGAGAACGCCCGCAGCCAATCTTTCGGCAAGTACAAGGTGGACAAGCCAGTGACGATCCATGAACCCGCCGGCGTGATGCGGCTCGGCGCCAACCCCGCTGGATCGATCGACGATGAAGTGCAAGTCGTCCGCCTCGACACCGCCTCCGGCAAACCGCTCGCCGTGATGATTCATTACGCCTGCCACGGAACTTCGCTCGGCGGCCGGAACAGCAAGATCGCGGGCGAATGGATGGGGCGCATGCAGAAGTACCTTGAAGAGCAATTCCCGGGTGTTGGAGCGATGTTCATCCAGGGCGCAGCCGGCGACATCAATCCCCGTGTCGTCGGTGGATTGGATGGCGCACCGGACGATATTCACATCACCTGGGCGCTCGGTGAGGAGATCGGCAGGGAAGCTGCGCGCGTCTATCGTACGCTGACCCCTCAGACACCCGCCGCATTCATCGAGGTCAAGAATAAGGACATGCAGCTCCCTCGCGCCTATCGGGAACTGTTCGATAACTTCGAAAAGACTGCAGTGAACGTGCTCGTGACCGCCGTGCGGATCGGCGACCTGATGTGGGTCACGTTCCCTGGAGAACTATTCCACGTCATTGGCCAGCGCCTCAAAGCGGCCTGCCCCGCCACGCACGCGCACTTCATGGGGTACACGAACGGCTACGTGGGCTATCTTCCCGAACAGAAGGCTTTCGCGGAGGGCGGCTACGAGCCGTCCGTCTCACACTTTGATCCGATCGCTGAACACGTCTTCATGCGGGAAGTGTCGGATCTTCTTAAACAGTTCCGCTAAGCAGAGAACCAAGCTCGCCGTTAGCCGCGGCAGTTGTGGCCAAGCATCACATCAACTTTGTGACGGATCGACGCTGCGGCTTCCGGGACGTGCAGCACGTCGCACTCGGACCCGAGAATGTGCGGATGGTTTGCAGCGTGCATCTTCTCTATGAGTTCGGTGACAAGCTTCTCGACGCGCTCGACCGGCATCACTGAGTCGGAATAGAAATTCTTTGTCGGGAGATTTCCGTAAAGCACAACGTTCTTCGGTACGAGCGCCGCGTCCTCCCAAAGCTTTCGCGAGCTTCCAAGACTCAGAATCACGGGATCGAGCCGCTCGGCGAATTCGCGCACCATCATCGGTATCAGGTCGCCGCAGTTGTGGAAGATCAGGTCGGCTCCCGCTTTCGAAAGCTGCTGTTTCAATCGCAGGTTGGGCTGCATGACGAAGCGCTCGAACACGTCCGAGCCAGCCTCAAGCTGTTTCGGCGACAGGAACACCCGGTTGGCGGCGGGCTCGCAAATGATCACGGCACGGGCTCCCGCAGCGGCCTGTGCCCCGATCCATCTCGATACGGTCATCTCCGCAAGCGCCAGGCACCGCTCCACCATGAGTACGCCTGCGTCTTCCTCTGCTGTCATTCCCATGCCGGCCATTGCGATGGCCGTAATCGGATCGGACATCAGCTTTGTGGTGAGCGAGAACGGGCCGATCCCCATTCCGACCGGCACCAGGTCAGTCTTCCCTGCGATGTACGCGATCGAGTCGATGTGTGCTTGATTGCGTCTACTGAATGGCGAGTTTTGGGCCTGCCTCGCCGTGGAGAGAGCCGCCTCATCCGGTGCGGCGCTGAAGTGGTACGTGTCGACTTCCTGTTCGCTTACCCCGAGCGCCTTCAACAGGTCGGCTTTCTCGAGACGCAGGTCCATCAGCGGAACGGCCAGTGGGGTACGATACCGCCCCGCCGCTGATTCCGTGACCTGACCGAGCCGCCGCCCATCCAATAAA
>JBDKSR010000547.1:0-2776 GCA_039680545.1 Bryobacteraceae bacterium
GGTGAACTACGTGAACCGGTCGACGTGGATGCACCCATTGGCAAGCACCCAACGTCCGAGATCCGCGTGCGGCGGGCCATCACCGTTGATGGACAGGCCGCCTTCACACGATTCGTGCCGCTGGAGACGTGTGCCGGATACAGCTTTGTGCGCGTCGAACCGAAAACCGGCCGGCTGCACCAAATTCGAGTGCATGCCGCGCACATCGGTCATCCCGTCGCGGGAGACAAGATCTATGGTCCGGACGAGGCCCTGTTCCTGGAGTTCATTCGCGACGGCTTTACTGGCCGTCTGCCGGAGCAGCTCCCCATCAGACGTCAGGCGTTGCACTGCGAACGCGTGACGTTCCTCCCGGCGAAGCTCTGGCCTGACGGCCTGTCGTTTTGTGCACCGTTAGCTGACGACATGGCCCGGTTTTGGAAGACGCTTCGCAACAAGGAGCCGCTCTAGACCCACCTGTCGGGTGGTTACTTCCAGCGTTCGGCTACCCAGTTACATTCCGCATTCCGCGCTCTTCCTTCGTCTGCGCCTGCCGATAGTGCGACGTTCGCGCCGAGCGACGCGCGATACAACTCTTGTGCGGCTGCGGCGGGCAGTGGGCTCATCGCTGCATCAAGTGGATTGACCAAGAGCGCCGGCGCCCTCAGCTTGGCGATGAGTTCGGGAAGATCGTAGCGCGTCAGGACATTTGGCAGGAACGCATCATGCGGCCATGCGTATTGGGCCGCTTCGGCCAGCAGCCGGAAACTGGCAGGAAACTCGCTCGCGAAGACGCCATGAACGCGGCCATCGATAGCCGCCACGTGCAACGCGACAACGCCGCCCATACCACGCCCGCCCACAACGACGCGCGCAGGATCCACGCCCGGTTGTGCCCGCAACCACGCGAGCGACGCCAACCCGTCGCGTATTCTCATGGCGAGGACCGGGTCACCAAGTGCAGCAGAAACATAGGCGAGCCAGCGATCCGGTGCAGCCCAACCGGCTGCCTCATAGGGAGCTAACGCCGGACGCGTATCGCCCCAGCCACGAAGATCCACGCTGAGCACGGCTGGATGCACGCCATCGCGCTTCAAAAAACCGCTCATCTGAGCCAGCTTGCCGCCCTTGACAAGGTCCGTCCATCGCCCACGATCGTCGAAGTAAAGCAGTCCACCGGCGGGCGCACTCTGCTTCGCCGGATAGAGAAACGTAGCGGGCAACTCTACATCCGTATCGACTTTCAGCAGGACCTCCTCAGCGAGATCTGACCAGATCAGGAACGGCTTGGAACGCTTGGCGGATTGCACGCGTGGAGAGGATTCACTCGTGACCCCCGCGATCTGGGCTGCCGCGCGTTGGATATCCGTGACGTTGCGTGTGGCGGCCAGCCGGGCAGCCTCCGCGCTTGTCACGGTGAGCATGTTCTGCTCGGGACGCGGATTCGAGCGCAGCAGTGTCTCCGGCGCCATTTCAAACTCGGCTCTTTCGCTCACGGGAAGCGACCGGCCGGGCGTCGCCCGTAGCCAGCGGTCCATCCACCTCACGAACTCGAAGGCCTGCGCGACGCTGTAGGCGTGGCCACCCGCATCGAGGAAAAAACGGAAACGGTCCGTTGAACCGGCAGCACCGTATGCGCGCTCCACCTCGCCGGCCATGCGTTTCATCCATTCAGCCTTGAATACCTCGTCCTGGGCGCCGGCCATCATCAGGAGCGGTGTAGGACAAGCCGCCACCAGAAGGGTCAGGGCATCCAGGCCTCGCTCATAAAGGCCGAAAGATAGCGTTTCCGGACAAGGGGGATACAGGTCACGGATCGGGTGCTCGATTTCCGGCCCGGCGAAGCAGGATGGTCCCGAGACTCGAATGCGATCGTCGAGCAACGTGGCACAAAGCGCCGTAAAACCACCGCCGGACACACCCGTGATACCGACGCCTTTGCGCATATCCACATCGGCGCGTGTGGCCAGGTAGTCGATCGAGCGCAACGCGTCCAGCACGAAGAACCGTTGCGAGGTCGAACCAGTCAGGTAGCAGCGGACGCCGTCACGGAAATGATCGTTCCCGATGCGCTTCTCGCCGGCTTGCCCGGGCGGATCGAACGTCAGCGCCCCATAACCGCAGCGCGCGAATATCTGCGCCGGGATCTGATAGCTTTCAAACTGCTTCCCGCTATGGCCCACCGGAATGACGATGGCGGGCCATGGCGGCTGGAACTTGTTGGGATCTGGCAGGTACAACGTGGCGTTCACGTCCCAGCCGGGAAGTGATTCATAGAGGACGTTTTCGATGCGATAGCCGCCGCGGTCGTGGCTGGATATGGAACGCACGTTGAGGGCGCCGCCGCGAGGTCCGAACGGAAGCGGCCCGAGCATCTCTCGCAACGCCGCGCGCACATCGGTGCGATAACCGCCGTACCGGCTCCCACGGACGGCCCCGGCGCGCTTGGCGGCCCCGCTCGCCAGCGATTCGGACGCACGGCGGATGATGTGATTCCGCAGCATCGTGCGCAGATCCATGTCCGGCGCAGGCAGTTCCTGTGCACATGCCGCGCCAACCAGCAGGAAGAAAAGCAGATGCGACCGTCGCATTAAGGACAGTATCGCAGGCGCGGACGGCTGCAATCGTGTACGGAGCCTCCGCCGGATGCTCTCGTTTTGTAGTACGCTTGCGTCCATGAGTGGCCCATGCCGGTTCGTTGTCCGCCGGTCAAACGGGGCTGGGGAGATTAGTCAATGCGAATCCTGAGGAGATCCATACCCCTGGTATGTCTGCTTGTGCTCTTTTTGCCGCCGGT
>JBDKSR010000548.1:0-2966 GCA_039680545.1 Bryobacteraceae bacterium
CCGCGCCACATCCCGAACACGGCACAACCCTGCTGCCGGGTTCGACCGCCAGCTTCGGATTAAAGCCGAGAGCAAACTCGCCAAACCAGCGTGCCACATCGCTGCCTTTGAGGAGTTCGGCCTGAGCTGCCTCCTGACCTTCGGTGGCCTTCACCCCGGTCACAAGGCCGTTATCCACCATGACCAACACGTTTCGCGCAACCGTGTTGCCGAAACGGACTTCCGAAATGGCAATTTGGCCGAACGTCGTCCCCTCAACAGGGGCGAGGCTAATCACGCCGGCTGGAAGTTCAATACGCCGATCCGCCCGGATCCGGGCTCCCTGGACACGCTGCGCCGAGGCGTCGCCGTTCTGCCGAATTATGGGGCGCCTGGCCACGCGAAACATGAAATCTGTCCCGCCCGGGGCCTGTATTCGAACAGTGCCGAGAGACAGAATATGAGCCACACTCTGCTGGGTCCGATCGAGAGCCGCGTAGTCAATATCGAGAGCACCCGAAGCGGCAGCCTCAAGTCTCACTGCGGGCGAAGCCGGAAGGCCATCAACTCGAAGCGCCCCTTCAGACAGGCGCACAGGCAACTCCCGTCGACTACCTCCTTGATCGAGCCACTTTGACAGCGCCGCTTCCTCGATAGCGCTCAGCTTACGCGCTGACTCGCTCAGCGGGAGCTGAACAAGAACGTCCACTGGCGAAAGGTTGGCATCCGAAAGTACCTTTTCCGCGGGCAGCAGGGACACCACACGGGCCTTTGCCGCGCGGACACGCACATCGAGACTGCGCGCCAGCGTACGGGAAGAATTGATGTCATAGCGAATCAGAACGCGCTCGCGAGGTCGCAGCTTGAGGGCTGCGGCAATCCGTGCCGCTACGCCGTCGTCACCGAGAGGCGCAGCGCAATTCCCCGCTCCGCCCGTCACAACCAACAGCGCCAACGCACACCAGCCCGGTTTCAGCATTCTTCTCATCGGCCCTCCTCAGCCACACGCCATCCCGTCACGGCACAAGTTTATATTCTGCGACAAGAGGGAGACGTCATGGATACAAGCGGGGAAGGCTGGGCTGCAATGTGCCAGCCAGAGAGTTTAGCGATATCCCTAAAAATCGCCGGCATCGACTTTTCTCGATCGTCGTCTGTCAATATCATCAAAGCGGATGTCCTGCTTTGGGTTTTTCGGGATATTCCAGGGCAGTTCTAGCTTGATTTCCTTGCCAGTGACGCGATTCCGTTGAACCCAGCATCCATTTTCGACCGAGAGTGTCACATCCGCCTCAATCTCCGAAGTGCCACGCTTGAACTTCTTGGTTGACTGTCCAATACACAGGAAGTCATTACCGCGAACTCTGATTACAGGGTATAGGCCACCGACACTGCTGATATCATTTCTCTCAACAAAATCCGCGATTGCCTGTCTAAACCAATATGCCTGTATGCCAACGTTGCCCGAATAATCAAACAAGACCCGAGCATGGACACGTCGAACCTCTTCTATGACACCGTGTCCTGAACCGATAGCTGCAACCTGTAAGGGGGGACAAATCCGCAATTCAAAGCCAGGACTCCTCAACACGTATAGCAAACCCGCACAAGTGTTCGTCAGGCTAACAAAGCGCGCCCCGGACGAGAGAATAGTGATCGGCAACCTCCCGACGATACTGTTTAGTCCATTCTTTACTCCCTCAAAGAGAATTTCACGGACCTTCGTAGTCTCAACAAGCATGGGCCGGCCGGCCAGAGAGCTTCCAACCATGAAAGCCACATCACCCCGCAGCTCTGGCCGTACACGCTGATAGGCCGCGCGGAGTACTCGGGGCAGCCAATTCATAAGACTGATGGGATCCGTTCGTTCCCTATGGTCCCTACCGTCAATCACATATTTCAGCAGAACTGCCGCTGTTTCGACACGCCCGACATAACCTATTGCAGTACCCGGCGCTAAGTGGAGAACCTTCATGGCCTGGTCAACGTAGATGTCCTGTCCCGGCCCTTTCGAGTATGTTACGCGTGTGTCTGCGGCAAGGAAAACGCCGTCCATGAGCAAACATCCTGCGACGACACTCATTCCTCAATTATTCACAGAAGTTCGGGTCCGGAGTAGGCACCTTTGGCCCTTGCCAACTTTGCGGAACCGAACACTCGCAGTTGAGATCGCGGATATCACTGTCTGAGACAGGAGAGGGGGACGTTTCCCCGTCCTCCTCCGCTTCGGTGGGTTGAGCACGTTTTGAGCACGTTCTGATGTGCTCACTACCCTGTTGGCCCTCATTTAGCAGAGGGTCATTGTCTGTAAGCTGTTGAGAATTGGTGAGCCGGGCGGGACTCGAACCCGCGACCCTCTGCTTAAAAGGCAGATGCTCTACCGCCTGAGCTACCGGCCCGAATTGATCAAGTGCAGGCTGATTCTGATCCCGTTGAGGAACAACATCGGGTACCCCGCACTCCCGCTACCCATCATAACAGGCGATGGCGAGACTTGTCCCGAAAGTCCGTTTTCAAAATGTATATCGACGGTGGCAAAATGGGACCATGCCGGAACCAATCATTCTCATCGCCAGTGGAGATTTGCGGCTTTCCGCGAATCAGACTTGTTGGGCAGCGCAGCAACGCGCGGAAGAGGCTGTCACGGCAGCTATTCGCGCCGAAGGCCGCGAGGTCAAACGAGGGCACGCCTATAACCCCGAATTGGGCCATGGATTCATCGATTCCCAGAAGCATGGCATGGAGGTCTTTCGCCAGATTCCGCCCACCGCACCGCTTCTCGTCGTCGAGGCCGTCTGGCAATATAGCCACCACGTCTTCCCTGGCCTCTATACCCACAAGGGGCCGATCCTGACAGTCGCCAATTGGAGCGGCGAATGGCCGGGACTCGTGGGCATGCTCAACCTCAATGCGTGCCTCACCAAGGCAGGCGTCAAGTACAGCACGCTGTGGAGCAAGGACTTCAAGGACAAGTTCTTCCTCGACGG
>JBDKSR010000549.1:0-13308 GCA_039680545.1 Bryobacteraceae bacterium
CTGGAGCCGTCCGGTCCCACCGCAAGGGTGGTAGCCGTCCATCCGGACGGGTCTCCGGCCGCGGTTCTTTCCTCATTCGGAGCGGGAAAATCCATAACCGTCGGCACATACCTCGGGGTCGCCTACGAATCACAGCAAAATCCGAGCGTGCGGCGCTTCTTCGAGGGTTTGCTCGATTGGGCAGGCGTCAACCGCCCCGTCGCGGTTACCGGTGCGGAAGCCGAGGTCAAGTGGCTCGAATCCGGCCGGGATCGTGTCGCTATCGTGTTCCACCACGCTGAAAAGACCGCCGACGCCTCGATCGAGATGGCTATGCCATCCGGTGATTGGAGCGGCCTCGATTTGCAGAGCGGACAGCCCGTGGAGATATCGCGTTCCGGCGCGCGAGTCCGCTTTGGCAAACGCTTAGGACCGTCAGAGGTTTGGGTGGTCCGCATGACTCCGAAATAACTGTTGACTCCCACAACGGTTGGGAGTACTTACGAATTGGGGACAAAGATCCGCATCGCTGGGCGCCAGTCCCCTGGAGGTGAGAGATGCTCTCTCGTACCCTCGTCCAGATGATCGAAGACCACTGTGATCAGATAACCGACCGGATTATCCTGCACCATAGACAAGATCCTGAGTTGGACCGGATCAGGAGTCTTCCCGAGTCGGAACTTCGCGACCGTATCGCCGAGGTATTGAAGAACCTCGGGCGGTGGTTGATCGCCGGACGCGAGGGTGAAATAGCCACCCGCTATGAGCAACTGGGGCGTCGCCGGTTTGAGGAAACTATTCCGTTATATGAGGTTGTGAGGGCCTTGTGTTCGTTAAAGGAGAACATGATGGATTTCGTCCGCGAGCAGGGGATCAGCCAGAATCCGGTCGAACTGTACGCGGAAGAGGAACTCGAACACATGGTTGGGCTGTTTTTCGACCACGCCGTGTTCCACACGGTCAAAGGATATGAGACAACCCTGCGTCATGCCGTCCACGCGGTTGCTTGAGCCTGCCGGATGACGCCGCCAATCGAAGATCTGAATACGCACGAGCGGTTCATGCGGAGGGCGATCGAACTTGCCGCCGGCAATGCTCGTGACGGAAAAGGCGGCCCATTTGGCGCACTTGTCGTAGGAGACGGGCGTGTCATAGGGCAGGGTGTGAACCTGGTTACTTCAGCCAACGATCCCACCGCGCACGCTGAAGTGGTCGCCATCCGGGAGGCTTGCCGAACGCTCCGGACTTTTCGACTGACCGGTTGCGACATCTACGCAAGTTGCGAGCCCTGTCCGATGTGTCTCGGCGCCATTTATTGGGCCGGGATCAAGCGTGTCTACTATGCTGGAACGCGGGAGGACGCCGCCGGCGCAGGCTTCAGCGACATGCGCTTCTATGAAGAGTTCCAGAAGCCGTTGGGGCGGCGCGACATTGCCATGATCCCCCTGCTCCGGTCCGAGGGCGCCACCGCATTCGCGGAATGGCTCCGCAAGAAGGACCGGATCGAATACTGAGAGATTCGAGGCACGGAAATTGCGCCTCACGCGAACCCCCCGGTGACGGCTACACTAATTGCGTGATACAGTCCTTGCGCAGGTTTTGGTGGCTGCTGAGGCGCTCGTTGATTCTTGCCTTCGAGGACAACTGTTTTGGGATCGCGAAGGCAGGGGCATATTCCGCTTTGCTCTCGCTGTTTCCGCTGCTTACGGCAACCGCAACAATCCTGGTTCAAATACGGGCCCAGCCGATCACGCGCATTCTTTCTCGCGCGCTCTCCTATGCTTTGCCGCCGGGTACCGAAGGACTTGTCCTGAACCACTTCCGTATGCACGGAGAGAGGCCCTCCGGCTTGATCGGAGCGGCCACGTTGATTTCGATCTGGGCCGCTTCCCGCGTGGTCACAAGCCTTATGGAAGGATTTCAGGCCGCCTACCATATCCCGGTGGATCGTCCGTTTTTCCGGCAACAGGGCATCGCGATTCTGTTGGTCTTTGCATCCTCGATACCGGTGGTGGCAGCCTCTGCTCTGATCCTGTTCGGAACTCGATCGGAACAGGCCGTTCTCTACTGGCTTGGTTTGGTTCCGGCCGGAGCCGGCCTGCGGGCTTGGGTGGCGCTCGCCGCCAGTGCGGCACGTTTCGGGATTGCCCTTGGAACGATGGTGCTTGTCCACGCCGTTCTCTACAAGTTGGGCCCGAACCGCCCTCAGAGGTGGCGGACCCTGTGGCCCGGAGCGATGGTATCCACGGTGCTGTGGCTCGCCTCCACGCTCGGATTCGCGAGCTATGTCCGCAACATCGCGAACTATAACCTTCTTTACGGTAGCTTGGGCGCCGTAATCGCCTTGTTGGTTTGGATGTATGTGCTGGTCGCGATCAGCTTGATCGGCTGCGAGTTTAACGCAGAATACGAACGGATGTTGCAGGCGGAAGCACCCGAGTCCTGAATGCGCTCCTTTCGAAGACAGCGCGTGGACTTGGGCTCCCTATACTGAAAGTATGGCGTTTCGTCTTGCCGTCGATTACCGCCCCCGGGGCGATCAGGAGGCCGCCATCGAGCAACTCGTCCGAGGCATCTTGGACGGAGAGAAGCATCAGGTGTTGCTCGGTGTCACGGGATCCGGCAAGACCTTCACGATGGGCAAGGTGATCGAGCGCGTGGGACGTCCCGCGCTGGTGCTCGCTCACAACAAGACGCTCGCCGCGCAGCTCTATCACGAATTCAAGTCGTTCTTCCCCTCAAACGCCGTCGAGTATTTTGTCAGCTATTACGACTACTACCAGCCTGAAGCGTACATTCCGTCCGGGGACGTCTACATCGAGAAGGAAGCCACAATCAATGACGAGCTCGACAAGCTGCGTATGTCGGCTACGCGATCGTTGTTCGAACGCCGGGATTGCGTAATCATCGCGAGCGTCAGTTGCATTTACGGCCTCGGTTCGCCGGAAGCCTATTACGGAATGCTCCTGATGCTCGAAAAGGGCAAGCAATTCCCACGAGAGCAGATCCTCAAGCGGCTCGTCGAAATCCTGTACGAACGTAACGACGCGGACTTCAAGCGCGGCACCTTCCGTGTACGGGGCGACGTCATCGAAGTCTTCCCGACGTACGACGACAACGCCTACCGCATCGAACTCTGGGGCGACGAGATCGAGAGCCTCTCTCAGATCGATCCCCTCACGGGACAAATCAAGCAAACCTATCTCCGGCTGCCCATCTACCCGAAAACGCACTACGTGATGGACGAAGCGACGCGCGAGTCCGCGCGCAACTCCATCATCGAGGAACTGAAATGGTGGCGCGGCGAATTGGAGAAGCAGGGGAGGCTCGTCGAGGCGCAAAGGCTGTGGCAGCGGACGACATTCGACCTCGAGATGATGCGGGAGATCGGCTACTGCCACGGGATCGAAAACTATTCGAGGCACTTTTCCGGCCGCCTTCCGGGCGAAGCACCGCCGACACTGCTCGACTACCTGCCTAACGACGCTCTGATGTTCATCGATGAGAGCCATCAGACAGTCCCGCAGCTTCATGGCATGTTTCACGGAGATCGTTCGCGCAAGGAGACTCTCGTCAATTTTGGTTTCCGGCTCCCCAGCGCGCTCGATAACCGGCCTCTGACCTTTGAAGAGTTCGAGCATCGCGTGAACCAGGTGGTTTACGTCTCGGCGACGCCGGGGCCGTATGAACTGACCAAGTCGGCGGGTGTGGTAGTCGAGCAGGTGATCCGCCCGACGGGCCTCATCGATCCGGAGGTCGAGGTGCGGCCGATACGGGGCCAGGTGGATGACCTGTTGGGCGAAATCCGCGGTCGCGCGGAGCAAAACGAACGAGTGCTCGTGACGACACTCACGAAGCGCATGTCGGAGGACCTTTCCGAGTACTATTCCGAGGTCGGCGTAAAGTGCCAGTATCTGCACTCCGAAGTTTCGACACTCGATCGCGTGAAGATCCTCCGGGATCTGCGCCGGGGCGAGTTCGACGCATTGATTGGCGTGAATCTGTTGCGCGAGGGACTCGACCTGCCGGAGGTATCTTTGGTAGCCATCCTCGACGCGGATAAAGAAGGATTCCTGCGGTCGTCGGGAGCGCTCATCCAGACGATCGGCCGTGCCGCGCGGAACGTGAAAGGAAAAGCGATCCTGTATGCCGATGTCATGACCGAGAGCATGCGGACCGCGATCAGTGAAACTATGCGCCGCCGGCAGATTCAGGCCGACTACAACGAGGCGAATGGCATCACTCCGCAAACGATCATCAAGCCCATTGACATGAGCCTTGTCGCTGTCGCCGAAGGTGATTACGTTACTGTGCCGATTGAGGCGGAAGACGAGGAAGTCGAGGCGATGACCCCCGCCGAGCGGGAGCACTTCCTGGAGGAACTGGAGGAGCGCATGCGGGAAGCGGCTCGGCAGTTTGAGTTCGAGCGGTCGGCCCAGATCCGGGATCGGATTAAGGCCATCAAGACGAAGCAGCTTCTGGAGCCGGAACCAGTCGAATAAAATCGGCAGGAAGGCCCGGCGTGTAAGTACAATACGAGCGATGAAGAATGATGCCTCACGGACCCCGGTCCGAGTGCTGATTGTGGACGACGAAGAGAACCAGCGCCGTGGTCTGGCCAGTATGATCTCCGCGTGGGGATACGAGTCCGAGACCGCCGCCGACGGGCAAGAGGCGCTTGAGAAGTTGGCCGAGTTTCCAGCCCAAATTCTCGTGACTGACCTGATGATGCCGCGCATGGACGGCTCGGAACTGTTGCGGCGGCTTGCTGCGCAGGGCGGTGGCCCCACAGCGATCGTCGTGACGGCGTTCGGCAACATCGAAACCGCCGTTTCCACGATTCACGAACTGGGCGCGTTCTGGTTCATGGAGAAGCCGATTGACCTCCAGGCGATGCGTGTCCTGCTGGCCCGTGCTGCCGCCCAGAGCCGGTTGAGTGAAGAGACCGAGCGGCTTCAGCGGGAACTGAGCTACCACGGCATGCTCGGTAATATGGTGGGACGGTCGGCGGCTTTCCAGCAGGTGTTTTCGCTCGTCCGGCAGGTGGCTCCCACCAGAGCGGCTGTACTCGTAACGGGAGAGAGCGGCACGGGTAAGGAACTGGTAGCGAGAACGATTCACGATTTGAGCCCCCGGCGGGACGGGCCTTTCGTCGCGGTGAACTGCGCCGCGATGCCGGAAACGCTCATGGAGAGCGAACTGTTTGGCCATGAAAAGGGGGCCTTTACCGGGGCGCTCGAGCGGCGGGCTGGTTGCTTCGAATTGGCACAACACGGCACGCTCCTGCTCGACGAAATCGGCGACATGCCGATCGGCACGCAGGCAAAATTGCTCCGCGTTCTCGAGGACTCACGGGTGAGACGGCTGGGCGGCAAGGCGGAGATCGAAGTCGACGTGCGCGTCATTGCCTCTACGAACAAGCCGATCGAGGAGTCGCTGCGCAAGGGCGAGATTCGTGAGGACCTGTACTACCGTATCAACGTATTCCGAATCCACCTTCCGCCGCTCCGCGAACGCAAGGAGGATGTTCCGCCACTTTGCGAAGCGCTGCTCGCCGGTCTGAATCGCCGGCACGGATGCCGCGTGACAGACATTCGTCCCGAAGTGATGAGTCATTTCCAGGAGTACAACTGGCCGGGAAATGTCCGTGAGTTGCGGAATGTTTTGGAACGGGCCGTGGTGATCGCGGGCGAGGGCAGCATCTCGGAGAAACATTTGCCGGCCGATTTCGGCGCAGAGCCTCTCAAACATACCGCGCCCGAGGTTACGGACTCCAATGAGGTGCGGGTCCGCGTCGGTTCCACGGTAGACGAGGCGGAAAAGGCACTCATCCTGAGGACCCTCGATCACACGCGAAACAACAAGACACGAGCCGCCGAGATTTTGGGCATCAGCCTGAAAACGTTGCACAACAAGTTGAAAGAATATGGCTCGGCGTCCGGCGAAGCCTCGGAAGAATAGACGCGTCGTTGACCGTGATGCGATCCGATGCGCCGAAGGAATGAAATGTCGCTGAAAACCCGCCTGCGTCTGGCGGTTGTCACGCTGGTCATCTCGATCGTTCTTGCGCTCTCTGCCCTGAACCTCCACAGCGTGGCCACCGCCCGCTTCGAAGACGTGCTGGAGCGGGCGCGCATGAGCGCACTGCAAGTTCAAAGCGTGCTTCTGCAACGGCTTGAGGAACAATCTTCCCAGCAGGCTCCGCCCGCCAATCTCGCGGAGACCAAGGCTCTGTGGTCAGAGATTATTCGGAGCGACCAGGATCTCGCTCGCCTACTGAAAGACACGATGGCGAGTTCGAGAACCACTGTGGAGATCGCCATCATAGGCGAAGACGGGCGCGTGCTGGCATCGTCCAACCCGGAAAGCATCGGCACGCCGATGCGAAGACTTCCTGGGCTTGAAGAGTGGACGCGACAGAACCCCTGGGAGAAGCTCTGGGACATCTTCACGCAGCGGCTGGACTACGACCTACGCCTACCGCTCGGTGTCGCGGAGCAGCAGGACCCGGTTTTCCAGGTCCAGGTGGCGGTTTCGTCTGTGCTCTTACGGAACACGCTTGTGCCCCAGATGTGGTATTTCGGTGTGGCGCTCGGCGTCTCGTTCCTTTGCGCGCTTTTGCTGGCGGTGTTGGTTTCGAACATCGCCTTACGCCCCCTCTCGAAGATCGGCGAAGCGATTGACCGCATCGCGCGTGGTGAAGCAGAACGCGATGCCGCCTTGCTGGGCAACGAATCCAAGGAGTTTGCCGCGGTTCAATCCAAGTTGAGCGTCCTCGGACAACAATTTCGCGGCGCCCGCGAGGACGTCGCGCAACTGCGTGGCAACATCGAGCGACTGCTTGGCAGGCTGGAAGAAGTGGTCCTTCTGTTCGACCGGAACGACCGGCTCATCGTGGCGGGCCAATCGGCCGAAGCGTTCCTGGGACGCAGCCGTTGGGAAATAATGGGCCGTACTCTGGAAGAGGTATTCCCTCCCGATACCCCGCTCGGCGCGATTGTCCAGAGCGCGGTTCAGTTGCGGCATCCATTCAAGCACCATCCGGTGCAACTCAAGGGAGACGGACAGGCGACAGGACGCTTTCTCGTGAACGTCGAACTGTTGGAGGATTTCCCGAGCCGTGACCGCATCGGAACGATGATCAGCCTGCGCGATGCCGAGTCGAGGCGCCAGCTGCAGTCACAACTGGACGTTTCGACACGCCTGGCGGCGATAAGCCGTCTCACGGGAGGAGCGGCCCATGAGATCAAGAACCCGCTCAACGCCATCGCACTTCATGTGGAAGTCCTAAAGGCGCGCTTGGGTGACAACCCCGGTCTCGATCAGGAAATCGGGATCATTTCTTCGGAGATCACGAGGCTCGATCGCGTCGTCAAAACGTTTTTGGACTTCACACGGCCGGTGGACCTTCGCCTTGCTCTCGTCGACATAACCAGTCTGGTGCAAGAGATCGCGGCGCTTGTCGAACCTGACGCGCGGAAGCGCGGTATTGCCGTCGCCGTGGATGCGCCGGCAGAGCCCGCGCATATCCGAGCCGATCGCGACTTACTCAAGCAGGCCATACTCAACGTCGTGATGAACGGGATCGAAGCCATGAAGAACGGCGGGCGATTGGACATCGGTGTGGCGCATTCGGGCGACGGCTGCACCATCCGGGTTTCGGACGAGGGCGGAGGCATTCCGGCCGAAGTTCGCGATAAAATCTTCAACCTCTATTTCACGACGAAGGGCAAGGGTTCAGGTATCGGCCTCGCCATGACGTTTCGAATCGTGCAGCTTCACAATGGTACGATCGATTTCACGACAGAAATTGGCAAGGGAACGACGTTCTGGCTCCGCTTTGCCGCTGGTGAAGAGGAGGAGTTGGCTGCGGACTAACGCTGGCAGGCGGATACAGACCGGCCGGGCAATGTGGCCGCTGCAATTGGCATGAAGAGACTCAGACTGTGGGCGCTTTTGACGTTGATCGCGATGTTGCCCACGATGACGGCTTGCTGGCCGTCCCGGAAGAGAACCCCTGTTCGTACGTTGCAGCTTCCGCCACGGCGAACGAAGGCGGTTCTGCAGCCAGTCGAGTTTCCTCCACCGCCCGAGATCGAAGCGCAGGCGTCAGCCCCCGACATTCCGCTGACGTCGCCTGAAGGACTGCCGGGGCCCCCGCCGAGGAAGCGCACGGTTTCTGCCAGCCCCAGGCCCCAGACAGCGCCTCCGCCGGCCGAACACGAACCAGCTGCTTCACAAACACCGCCCCCATCCCTTCAGCCGATGTTGGACCCAAGGTACAGGCAGGGGCTGGAGTCGGCTGTCGGCTCACGAATCGCGAGTGCACGGCGAGTTTTGGCCTCCATCCACGGGCGAGCACTGAATCCGCAACAGAGGGCCACGGTCAACCAGATCCAGACATTCATCCGTCAGGCTGAACAGGCCAGGTCGACAGACCTGATCCGCGCCAACAACCTGGCGGAGCGTGCTGATGTCCTGGCGCGGGACCTGGCCGCCGGTTTGCGTTGAGCGGCCAGGTCTGTTCCCGACAACAGCCCAGTTATGCACAGAGACAAGGTCAGAAGCTGGCCTTCTCTCCCCCCAGATTTGCTGCATAACACTTTACTTCGACGCGCCGGTTCTGACCGCGCCCGTCACGCGTCTTGTTGTCAGCCACAGGACTCTCGCTGCCGTATCCAAGCGTGTGGATTCGATACAGCGGGATATTCTTGTCAGCCGTCAGGTATCGCACCACTGCCGCGGCGCGCTTGCGGCTGAGTTCCAGGTTATAGGACTTCGAACCGGTCGTATCCGTAAAGCCCCGCACCTCAATGACAAAGTGTTTCGTCCCCGCGATCTTGCCGGCGGCGGTGTCAAGAGTGGCCTTGGCCTCGTCATCCAGTTCGCTCTTACCGAACTTGAAGACGACACTGTTCTCGAAAACCGTTGTGTAGTTGTCGTAGTTTTCGATCTTGGCGTTCGCTTGATCGGCCTTGCCGATCCCCTGCTCGGCCAGCGAGCGCGCGTCCGCCGCGCTCTTACCCGCAAGCGCAGCCTGGTCGTTCGCCCTAGCGGCTTCCTGCGCCGCCGCTGCCGCCTTCGAGTCCGCGGTTATGGCTTTCTCGTCGACACGGGAAACCTTGGTGTCCAATTCGTTGATCGAGGTACCCTGCTCGGTTGTCCGCTTGTCGAGGTCCGAGACCCGCTTCTCAACCGGGTTGATCGTATTCTGTACGTACTTCTTTGTGGCGCAGCCGGTGGCCAACACAAACGCCACCGCAACAGCAGCCACTAGTCCAATTCGAGGCACAGATCGCATAAGTTTTCTCCAGTCTCTACACAGTCCTAACGCTGCACATTTACAGGTTTCTTGAGGGTGAACTCGAGCAGTGTTTCCGCTTGAAACACCGCTTCTTGCTTACCGGTCGCTGCCGCACCGGCTGTCCCTGCTCCAGCGCCTGCCGCGGCTCCAATCGCTGCGCCTTTGCCTCCCCCGGCGATGGCGCCAACAATTGCGCCGAGGCCGGTTCCACCACCGATCAGCGCTGTGTTCCGTTTCTTGTGGCCGCGAGTGGCGCGGCTAATGGATGTCGTAGTTACTTCGTACGTGTTCCCGTCCAACTGGAACGACTCCAGGACCAGGCTCAGATAGCCCTGCCCCGTAAGACGGCCGGAGGACTTTGAGCCCGTC
Organism: Bryobacteraceae bacterium; assembly: GCA_039680545.1. Lineage (GTDB taxonomy): Bacteria > Acidobacteriota > Terriglobia > Bryobacterales > Bryobacteraceae > JAEHDI01. The sequence goes on from JBDKSR010000549.1 coordinate 9,653, forward strand.
ACACGGCCGGTAAATCGCGTCCCTTTCGCGAGGACGGCGGCACCTGATTCCATCACAGGTTCTGCTAGTGTTCCGGTGAATTTATCACCTGGCTGATTGGTTTCGGTGCTTATCGACTGATCAAGACGCACGCGAAGAACGGCGCCCGTGGGCACCTCAACACTCCGGACCACCGGAGCCGTTGCTGCCGGCTTGCCGCTTTGAGCACGCGCGCCCGTGGAACCCTGTTCAGTTCCCGGCCCGCCTGCCGCCCCGGATACCGACTCTGTGGCGGCCTTTGTGCCTGCCGTCCCGGCTGATTCCGTCGCGGGCTTGTTCTGGCAACCCATCAATCCGGCCAAGAGAAGCGGCACGCACCAGACGAAGTGAACCCTCATTTCTTCCTCCTAACCCCATTTCTTCCCAGCCAGACTGGAAATTTATTCCCGGTTTGGCCCGGTTTTTTCCGACTGACCACTAAATCCCTTGAAAAATCAACGGTTTCAACAAACGGCGCAGTTATTGGAGCAAGTCGCGGGCCACTTTTTTGGTACTACGCTAGATAAGCACCCACGTGTTCGGATATAGAATGATTGTCGGAGAGATTTCTCATGTCCATTTGGGCCTTGTTATGCTTCGGAGCGGCAGCGTTCGTTGCACTGCTGCTGCTTTTTGTTTTCCGTGCAAAATCCTGGTACTGGCACATCTTGAGCATTGTGTTGGCGCTGGTGGTGGGCTTGGTCCCGATTCCGGCGCAGTTGAACACCAAAGAGGGCAGCATGATAATCGGTTCAGCCTTCACCTTCCTGCTTCTGTGGGGAGTGGCTGCTCCGTTCTTCCGCCGATCAAGGGCGTAAGCGAGGCCGTGTTCCGGCCGGATTCGACGAGAGGCTCATCGAGATAGGTGGTGAAACTGGCGAGGCACCCAACTCAGTGCCTCGCGCACCCTGTTAGAATGGGCCTTTAACTCTTTTCTTGAAGGAGCCCCATCCATCTCCATGGTTACGAAATTCCTGCTCTCTGAGCGCCAAATCCCATCCGCATGGGTAAACGTGTTGCCGTCCTTACCGGTGCCCATGGACCCGCCGCTGCACCCGGGGACACAGAAGCCGCTCGCAGCGGAGGACCTCGCGCCTATCTTTCCGATGTCCCTGATCGAGCAGGAGTTCTCGCCGAAGCCGGAGATCGACATCCCCGGCGAGGTATTGGACATTTACAGCCTGTGGCGGCCGACTCCGCTCTATCGCGCACGTCGCCTGGAGAAGGCTCTCGATACGCCGGCTCATATTTATTACAAGTACGAAGGCACCAGCCCGGCCGGTAGCCACAAGCCCAATACTTCGATTCCACAGGCTTGGTACAACAAGCAGGCCGGCATCCGCAGACTGTCGACGGAAACCGGCGCGGGCCAGTGGGGAAGCGCGCTCGCGCTCGCGTGCCGCATGTTCGGCATGGAATGTACGGTTTACATGGTGAAGATTAGCTACCAGCAGAAACCGTACCGCCGGATGATGATGAATACCTGGGGCGCCGAAGTTTTTGCCAGTCCCAGCGAGCACACGAATGCCGGACGGCATGCGCTGGAGTTGGATCCCGATACGCTCGGTAGCCTCGGCATTGCCATCAGTGAGGCCGTCGAGGATGCAGCGACCCACCCCGATACGAATTACTCCCTCGGCAGCGTGCTCAACCATGTGATGCTGCACCAGACCGTCATCGGTCAGGAAGCGAAACTTCAGATGAACGACGCCGGTGAACAGCCTGACGTTGTCATTGGCTGCTTTGGCGGCGGCAGCAACTTCGCGGGCATCGCTCTGCCGTATGTTCTCGACAAATTCAAGGGTTCTCCTATCCGCCTCCAGGCAGTGGAGCCGGCCGCATGCCCGACGCTGACCAAGGGTGAATTCGCGTACGACTTCGGCGACACGGCAAAGCTTACGCCGCTGCTGAAGATGTACACGCTCGGCCACGACTTTATGCCCGCCGGCATCCACGCCGGAGGGTTGCGATACCACGGCGCTTCGCCGCTTGCAAGCCACCTGATTCGTCACGGATACATCGAATCCCGGTCCTGCCTGCAAATCCCAACCTTCGAAGCTGCGGTGATGTTTGCCCAGACCGAGGGTATTTTGCCGGCTCCGGAATCGGCCCACGCCATCCGTGCCGCAGTCGACGAGGCTCTCGCAGCGAAGGAAGAAGGACGCCAGCGGACAATTCTCTTTTGCCTGAGCGGCCACGGTCATTTCGACTTGGCTTCTTACGACAAGTATCTGAGCGGCCAGCTGCAGGACTACGAGCATCCGGCGGAAGCGATTTCCCGATCGATGCAGTCGTTGCCCAAGATCGGCTAGGAACGGTAGATCGCGGCCCGGGTTCGATCAGGCGCGCAGGACCCTGGCCGCAAGACCGCTCTGGACGAACTCGCGGACAGATTCTCCGCGCAAGGCCATCGGCAGAGCCCAAATGACCATGTTCGAGTAATAGTCGTCGCCCCATTGGGGAAGGCCTGTCTCACCGTTCAACAGGCAGCGCTGATTCCAGGGCGCACGGGTCTTCACGAACATCGCACTGAACAGCCGGCGAGCGATCTCCAGGCCAGCATCACGCCGCCCGTGATAGAGGAACGTCATCGCCGCGCAGAGGTTTTCGCCCACGAAGATGTGTTTCGCGTGATCCCCCGCCTGGTTCAGCTTGGTATCGAACGGCTTACCCTCCGGAGTGACCCCGTTGATCAGACCGTAGGAAGTCGCCCGAAAATTGAGGCGCTCCACCGTATCAAGGGCAACGCTTACCTGCTCGCGCGGCAGCACGTCCGGCAGACCCGCCACGCGAACGCACCATTGAGCCATCAATTGGTTGGCTAACACAACCTCGCTCGCTTCGCCCGAGGCGGCATCGTTCCACAAACGGTAGTACGAGCCGTTCCAGAGGCGCTCGGCGAACGCGCGCCGCGCCTTGTCGAGGCGTCCGGCGCACTCAGCCTCAAACTCTCTGTCGCCCGCCGCTTTCGCGAGCGCCACGCCCGCTGCGAGCGTCGCCAGCCACGTGCCGGCTACATAGCAGGACACGCCCTTCCAGGGCCAGATGTCATAGAACTGGTTGGCCGGCCACGCCTCACCCGGAGAAACGTGAGCCTGGTCGTGCACCAGTCCGCATCCATCGTCGTCGAGCGTCAACTGGTAACGTATGGCGCGCTTCGCCGACTCGTAGAAGTGTTCCAGGACAGTCTTGTCCCCCGTTCGCCCGTAAAGGCGGCAGATCATCTGCGCATATTGGCCGGAGTTGAGCGGATGCTGGCAGTGGTAGCGTGGATCGCGCATGCTCGTGGGCTGCCCGAAGGAGAACGGAATCTCTCCGTCCGCGATCTGGAAGTGCTGGAACGCTTCCAGCGTCGTGGTCTCCAGTTCCGGGAAGAAGTAGAGCAGTGGGAAATGCCCGTGCATCCGGCAGACCATAGTCTCGACGATCGGGCATCCCGTGTGGCTCTCACTGTGAGTAAACCAGCCGTTCTCCCCCCACCACTCGTCACCGCGAGTCCGCGCAATCCAGACGGAGTTCTTCGCCATGCTGTAAAAGCACTGGACGAGCGCGTCCTGGAGCCAGCCAGGCAGGTCCGACGAATAGAGTACGGATTGCCACGCAAGGATCCGGCGCAGCAGTTCGTCGTAACGGCCCAG
>JBDKSR010000550.1:0-1627 GCA_039680545.1 Bryobacteraceae bacterium
AAAGGCCGCCGCTGGAGCCCGCCAGCTTGATCAGCCCATTCGGGAACGGATTCGCGGTGCTGGCAACGAAGGAAACGCCGCTGTCGAGTGAAGCTTGCACCGGCGTGCTGTTACCAAACCCGCTCTGGACGATACTACTTGTGTTGATGCCGATGGAATCAAAGAAGATTCCATATCCCGCCCGGAAGACGAGAGTCGGCTGAAGCTGATAGGCGAAGCCGATGCGTGGCATGAAGTTGTTCTTCTCGTTCTTCCACAAACTGCGCGAATTGCCGTCCACACCCGCGAAGAGCAGGCCACCCTTTACACGAAAATCGCTTGCGGCGATCTCCGGGATTGGATTTGCGGCGTAATTTGCCTTCACCGCAGCTTCGATGGGACTCGCCGCATTGAAGTCAAACTGAGAGATCGTGCGGTTGTACCGCTCGGTGAGGGGCGTCTCATACTCCCAACGGACGCCGATGTTCATCGTCAGTTTGGGAGTCAGTTTGACGTCGTCGTGTACGTAAAGTCCGTAATAGATCTCCTGCGTCGCGGAATCGGCCGACCTGGTCATGTAGCTGCTCGTCGAGGGAATTCCCAGCAGGAACGAAGCGATTTCGCCGCCCATGGTAGGAGCAGTCGAAGTACTCAGAGGACCCTTGGTATAGTCGCTGCCGTAATAGAGTCTCGGCGTGTTGTCCCACGTCGGGGAACTCGCGAACTCCCTGGTCTGCCGCACTTCGCCGCCAAACCGGATACTATGCACGCCCTTTAGCTTCGTGAAATTGGCATTGAACGTGTTAATAAAAGACGAAGCGTTTGAGTCAACCCCATTTCCAGCAAGCGTCTGGAATGGACTCACACTGACATACGGGAGACTCGACAGTTTCGGGTCCGGTAACATCGACAAAAACGTGTCAGAGAATCCGAGCGTGCTCAGGTCAAAGCCCTTGGTGAACCTGTATTGCGAACTCCAACGATCGGCAAGTCCGTAGCGGAGATTCATGAAGAAAGAGGGGCTGAACATGTACACGTCGTCCAGCGCGAATCCCCACTTGTCTTGCTGATAGTGCATGCCGTCATTGTCATTCAGGAACCTTCTGTTGGACTCGCTCATGAAGCTTTCCCGCATGATTCGGACGTACATACGGTGGTTGGGGTTGAAGGTGTGATCGACACGGGCAAGGTGTGTCCACACCGGGAACGGACCCGCGTAACTGACGAAATGATTGTTCTTGAACTCTTTCGTCGTGGTGAGCGGCGAGTTTGCCTCCGGCCAATACTTCATGAGGTTTTGCGCCACCGGGTCGAGGCGGCTGGCGGGAATGATGTTGCCGGTCAACGGTTGACGGCTATAGGTGCCATTGGCGTTGGCCGTAGTGGTCGCAGGATCATAGACCTGGTAGGTAGAGCCGAGCGCCAGCAGCGGGGACAGGTCGCCTTGCTTCATCGCGGCCGTGGGAACAGTGTTCGTGAAGTCGTACGCGTACTGGATCTTGTTCTTTTCCCACAGATAGAACCAGAAAGTCTTGTTCTTACCGTTGTAAACCTTGGGGATGTAAACCGGACCGCCGGAGCTCAATCCGAAACGGTGGTCCTGGTAGGGCGGAACTTCCGAACCAGTGCGGTTCTGGAAAATCGTCGG
>JBDKSR010000551.1:0-10054 GCA_039680545.1 Bryobacteraceae bacterium
CCTCTCACGGCGCACCATACGGGACGTAATCGACAGGTGGTGGCGCCAGGACGAGGCGCCTGCCCTCGATAGCGGGAAACGCGCACTCCAACGTGATGAGGCGTACGCTCTCACCGAAATTCTTCACGCGGTGTTCGACAACTTGAAGGTGGACCTGCGCGAGAACGCCCCCGAATTCTTCCGGAATTTACCCGTGGAACGGCTGCTCGGCTACTATCCGGCCTCTTACCCCGCCGCGGAGAACGAGTACCGGATTTCCGCCTGGAAGGGGAACGCCCGGCCGGGCCCCGATGCTGCCGCGCTCTCAAGGGCAGCCGATCTGGCCCTCGTGGCATACGATACCAACGACCGGAGCAGCCAGTTTTTGCAAGGTTGGCTGACGCGCGACCGCTTCCTGCTACGTGGCGCGTATGGCGCCCCCTATGAGTTTCTCTGGGGCAATCCGTATCAACCGGGGCTGAGTTACTATCACATGCCGCTTGCCTTCCACGATGCGCGGAGCGGCCGCCTCTTCCTGCGTTCAAGTTGGGACGATGACGCCGTCTGGTTCGGCTGCTTCGATGGTGAGATCCAGATATTCGAGAAGGGCGAGCGGAAAGTCCTCAAGCCGGGCGTGCCGGCAGAACCCATGCACATTGGCGATGCCCTCGTCCTGATATCGCCCAACGCCTCACGTCTGGAGCTTGATGGGCTGGGCGTCAAGACGATTTACGTGGTGGGACTGCGGTCCGGTGAGTCGTACGAAATCGACCTGAACGGCCAGAAGAAGCGTACGGAAACAGCCGGCAGCGGCGGAATCCTGGCACTCGGGATCGACCCGCGCCCAAAGCTCGCGCTGCGCCTCCGCCCTGCGAGTTAGAGCCGGGACAGCGCCGGCGTCCGCTTAACGCGATGACTGATACCAGTTGCGAATCCTGACGTCGACACCGGTTCCTTCTAGCGCTTTCTGAAGAACCGTCAAATCCGACCCGCGGTAATGATACGGGTACACGATCTTCGGCCGGAAGGCCCGTATAGCCTCGGCAGCTTCAGCGGGAGTCATCGTGTACGGCAGATTCATCGAGACGAAAGCTATGTCGATGTTCTTCAGCGCCTTCATTTCCGGAATCGCTTCGGTATCGCCGGAGATGTAGATGCGCTTCCCGCCAAACGTCAGCACATATCCCACGCCACGGCCCTTTTCGTGGTAGACCCCTCCCTCGGACGGTCCGCGTTTGATATTGTAAGCCGGCATAGCCAGGACGGACCACTTATCCAAGGTCTTCTCTTCCCCGATGCGGATCACGGCAACACCGTTGAGCTTCTGCGCCACAGCCTCAGGCCCGGCGACAATCGTACCGTCCTTCCTCAACCGGGCAATCATTCGCGGGTCGAGGTGATCTCCATGCTCGTGCGTGATCAAGACCAGGTTGGCGGGCGGAAGTCCATCGTAATTCCCGTGTTCCCAGGGATCCACGTAGATCACCTGCCCACCGCCTTCGAGCACCAGGCTCGCGTGGTAGATCGGGGTGATCCGAACCGGCCCTGCCGCCGTCGCGATTTCGTCGGTCTGGCGCGCACCCTGCGCGCAGAGAAGCGCGTTCAGCGCGAACAACAAAGCGACCCTCTTCATAGCCAGCATTGTACTCAAACGCGCACCCGTAAACTGAAGTCCCCTCGCGAATCACGCCCCGGTCATCGGCGTGCTACGATGCGTGAACGTGAAACGTCGTGCGTTTATGTCCTCCGCGGCCGGATCACTTATTGCACCCGCCGGCCCCCCATCCGCACAGGGCGCGATACAGTCCTCCGGCCTGAATGTCACAGGGATTCGTGAAAAATACCGCCGGGAACTGCTCGACCGGCAACTTCCCTTCTGGGACAAGCACGGCATCGACCACGAGCTCGGCGGATTTTTCCATAGCCTGGATTACGACGGGACGCGCGTCAGGACGGACAAATTCCACTGGTTCCAAGGGCGCGGCGTCTGGGTCTACAGTTTTCTCTATCAGCATTTCGGCAAAGACCCAAAGCACCTCGAAATCGCGCGGAAGACGAAGGATTTCATGCTCCGCCACGAACCGCAGCCCGACGGGTGGTGGGCGGAGACGCTCACTCGCGAGGGGAAGCTTGTCCGGCCGTTTCAGGGCGACATCTATGGCATGTTCTTCGGAGCCGAGGGACTTCAGGAGTACGCCGCCGCCACCGGTGACGAACAGGCGCACGAACTCGCTCTCGAGTTGATGAGGAAGTTGTATCGCTACATCGACACGCCCGGCGTGCAACTCTCCGGCATTCCAAAACCCGGCATGCGTCCACAGGGGCTTTGGATGGTGATCCTTCGCATCGCGACACAGATGCTGCGGCACTGGAAGGATCCCGAAATCGCGGGGATCGCCGATCGGTGCGTCGACGCGCTCATCAACCGGCATTACAACCCGGACATCGGGTTGAACAACGAACTCTTAAACTTCGATTTCAGCCGGCCTCCCGAGGAGAGCACGAAGTGCCTGTTCGGCCACAGCGTGGAAACGTTCTGGATGGTGATGGACGAGGCCGACCGTCGCGGTGATGCCAAATTGTGGAGCACAGCCGCGGATCGCGCACTGCATCACATAGAGGCCGGATGGGATCACGTATACGGCGGTTTGGCGGAACTCGTCAACGTCGGCCAAACCTGCTATGACTGGCCCACGGACAATCCGGTCGGCACGGACCTCAAGTTCCATTTCACCGGCGAGTATTTCTACCTGAAAGCGCTGTGGGCGCTGAACGAAGTCCTGATCACGACGCTCAACATCTATGAGCGCACACGCTCGGAGCAAGCGGCCCGCTATTTCAGGATGGCGCAGGACCTAATCGACCGTAAGTATTCCGCCGAACCGCACGGGATGCCGGGCTACATGCTCTTTGCCGATCGTAAGCTGGAGTTCCAGCCTCACGTCACGCGCCAGGACAACTACCACCCGCCGCGCCAGCTCATGCTGAACCTGCTCACGCTCGAACGCATGGCGGGGTAGCCGCGTGAACCCGATGTTCCGTCGCGATTGACGAACTATTTCGAGTCGCCGAAGCGGGCGATCGCAGCCCTGACGAACTGGCTTTGGATCTTCTTCCCTTCCGGATTGGTGAAATCGCCTGTGTGCTGGCGCATCAGCACGAAGATGAGACGCCGCTGCGGGTCAATCCACATGGACGTCTTATAGGCGCCGCCGTGGCCGTAGCTGCCGGCCCGCATGCCGCCCTCTTCGCCACCCTTGCGCACAACACTCCAGCCGAGGCCGTAACCCAGTGTGCCTTCGCTGATCACAATATTCCCGGTTTGCACGCTGGCCATCTGCTCAATCGCGGCGGCTGAGAGATAGCGGCGGCCCTCGAAAGTGCCGCCGGAAAGCATCATCTGGCAGAATCGAGCAACGTCACGCGCCGTGGAGAACAAGCCCCCGGCGGGCGAGGCCTGCCGCTTGGGATCATCAAGTGGATAGTGCAACCGGCCAATCTCGAGTTCCTCCAGGCCACCCGTAGTCTGATTCGACTTGTAAGACTTGGCAAGGCGCGCAAGCTGCTCTCCTGAGGGCCGGAAAGTGGTGTCCCTCATTCCGAGTGGCGTAAGCAACCGGTCTTGCAGGAACTTCTCGTACGGCACGCCTGTCACCACTTCGATAATCCGCCCTGCCGTGTTGATGCCTGCGTTCGAGTACTTGTAATCGCTCCCGGGAGCAAACTCGAGGGGAGACATCGCGTAGCTGGGCACTCGGATGTTCAGCGGACAGACGTCAGCCACCGGTTTCTCAACCAGTGTTTCAAAGGGCAGCCCGCTCGTGTGCGAAAGCACCTGTCGTACCGTGATCGGAGGCGCCGGTTTGAGCAGCATGTGCTCTTTGTCCTTTTCCACCGCCACCCACTGACCCTTGAACTCGGGCAGGTACTTCTCGACCGGATCGTCGAGTGAGACTTTGCCCTCGTCCACCAGCATCATGAACGCGGCGGCGGTGATGGGCTTACTCATCGAGGCGATCCAGAAGATTGCATCGCCAGACATCGCCTTGCGGGCTGCGACATCGGAGTAGCCGACGGTATCGACGCTCAACACTTTGTCCGGCGAAGCCACGAGCGTAACAGCGCCTGCCAGCGTGTGATTCGACACAAATGGGGCCAGCGCGGCTTGAACCTCGGGGGTGGACGCAGGCGGCTTCTGTCCGGCAGCTGCAAGCGTAAGCAATGTGCTCGCGGCCACAACTGCCGCCGCCCGGCGGAACCGGCGGAGGAAAGAGGACTGTATGAACATGTATTCGAGTGTACTGCGGGATCGATTCACTGACCGAATGCGGGTCAGTGTCCCTGTTCCGTGCTCGATGTGTCAGTGTAAACTCTTGAAATACCCATGAACTGCTTAACCAAATTCCTGGTTCCGCTTTTGATTCTTTCCGGCGCGATAACCGCTGCTGACTCAAAACAAGCTGAGCGGTTCAAACGCTTCAACGATGCGAAGTGCGGCATGTTCATTCACTGGGGACCGTACTCTGTCGCCAGCGTAGAGGCATCGTGGCCGATCATGCGCCCCGGTAACTGGGGCATCTCCGAGGCCGATTACCGCTCACTGCCCGGGCAATTCAATCCGGTGAAGTTCGACGCGCGCGCGTGGGTCCGCCTGGCGAAGGCTGCGGGCCAACGCTACATGGTCTTCACCACCAAGCATCACGACGGCTTCTGCATGTTCGATTCGCAGTACACCGATTACAAGATCACCAAAACGCCTTACGGCAAGGACATCGTGGCGCAGTTAGCGGAGGCGGCAAAGGCGGAAGGCATGCCGCTCGGGTTCTACTATTCTCCGCCCGACATGAACCACCCCGGTTTCCGCGACACATCGAAGCTCTCGTACACGAACTGGGCGGGCGAACCGCAACGCGCTGAATGGCCGCTCTATCTCGACTACATGGAACTGCAACTACGCGAACTGTTGACGCAATACGGCGACGCTTTCGTCATCTGGTTCGACGGCCTGGGCAATCAGCAAAAGTATGCGGGCGCGCGGTTTCACGACCTGATCCATTCGATCCAGCCAATGACCCTGATCAACAACCGCATCGGGCTCACCGGCGACTTCGTAACACCCGAACAGCGGCTGCCGAACGGAATTCCGCGAAAGGGAGCGGTGATCGCTGACATGAAGGCAAACGACAAGGGCGTAATCAACTCCGCTCCGAAGCCTGAAGAGTTTCAGCCCTGGGAAACCTGCATGACCATCAACGGGACCTGGGGTTACAACAAGAACGACCTCCGCTACAAGCCAACAACGCGCTTGATCCGGGCGCTGGTGGACGCCGCAAGCAAGGGCGGTAACTTCCTGCTCAACGTCGGTCCGACGCCGGAAGGAACCATCCAGCCGGAATTCGAGGAACGGCTGCGCGCTATCGGCAAATGGCTCGAAGTGAATGGGGATTCCATCTACGGCACGACTTACGGCCCGCTCCAGACGATTCCTTTCGGCCGCATGACCGCCAAAGGCAAAACGCTCTACCTGCATGTGTTCGACATGCCGAAGGATAGTCTCGAACTGGAAGGGCTCACCGCTAAGATCGCATCCGTCAAGACACTGGACGGCAACGCACCCATGAAGTTCAAGCAGGCAGGCGGCAAGCTGACAATTACCGTGGCGGGAATCAAGACCGACCCGCACGTTACCGTACTGGCGCTCGCGACGAAGTAGAGGCTGATGCCGCAAGAACTGTGCCTGCAACCGCCGCCGGTAACCGGAGACGCTGACTTGACTCTGGCCGCTTGGATGTGTAATTATTCATTAGCGTGAATAAAAATACAGCGCCGGTGGCTGCGGGCGCCATCTCTGGCATCCAGGCGCGAAACCTGACGTACGACCTTGACCTTACCGATGGGGAACTGGATTCCCTCCTCGACCTCACGGCGCGCGTCAAGCGGGATCCGGGGCGGTACGCTCAGGCTCTCGCCGGCCGCTATCTCAGTCTCCTTTTTGAAAAGCCGTCTCTGCGCACGAGGCTCACGTTTGAGCTTGCGATCAAGCAGCTTGGGGGCGACTCCGTCCTGAGTGAGGGTCCGCTCGGCGTTCGCGAGGCGCTCAAGGACGTGGCGCGTAACCTCGAACGCTGGACGCACGGCATCGTCGCGCGCACGTTCTCGCAGAAGACAGTCGACGATCTGGCCGAATGGTCGAGCGTGCCGGTGGTGAACGCGCTGAGCGACTTATATCATCCCTGCCAGGCACATGCCGACGTTTTCACGCTGATTGAACACTTCGGTTCACTTCGTAACCTGAAATTGACGTTCGTGGGTGACGGGAACAACGTCGCGCATTCGTTGATGCTGACCGCCGCGCGTCTCGGCGCGCACTTCGCCATCGCCTGCCCGCACGGATACGAACCGAACACCGGGGTCGTTGCGAAAGCCCGTGAACTCGCGGCCAAGACCGGCGTGACCATCACGGTGACTCACGATCCCGCAACCGCCGCGCACGGCGCGGACGCTATCTATACCGATGTCTGGACCAGTATGGGCCAGGAAACCCAGCGGGAGCAGCGCCGCAAGGATTTCCTACCCTTCCAGGTCAACGAAAGCCTCTTTGCGGCGGCAGGACCGAAGGCGGTCTTCATGCACTGCTTGCCGGCCAAGCACGGCGAGGAAGTTACCGACGGCGTGATTGAATCGCCGCGATCGGTTGTTTTCGATCAGGCGGAGAACCGCCTGCATACACAGAAGGCACTGCTGCTGATGTTGCTCGGCTGAGGAAAGGCCGGGTACGATGCCGCCCAGGCGGCGGTAGGTTGGAACCCCAAGTTATGAGCAAACCGAAGAAAGTTGCGCTCGCTTATTCAGGCGGGCTGGACACGTCCATCATCATTCCGTGGCTGAAAGAAAACTACCAATGTGAGGTGGTCGCCGTCTGCGGCGATGTCGGCCAGGGCTCGGACGAACTCGTGGGCCTGAAGGAGAAGGCGCTGAAGACGGGCGCCGCCGAGGTCTACGTCGAAGACTTGCGCGAGGAGTTCGTGAGCGAATACCTGTGGCCGCTCGTTCGCTCCGGCGCGATCTACGAACATAAATACCTCCTGGGCACGTCGATTGCGCGTCCGCTTATCGCCAAACGCCAGGCGGAAGTGGCTCTGCGCACCGGATGCGACGCCGTCGCGCACGGATGCACGGGCAAGGGTAACGATCAGGTCCGGTTCGAGCTGACCTACAAGGCCATCGCACCGAATCTTCAAGTCATCGCCCCGTGGCGCGAGTGGGACATCAAGTCGCGCGAGGACGCGATCGCCTATGCGGCGAAGCACGATGTCCCGATTTCGGTCTCGACCAAGAAGATTTACAGCCGCGACCGGAATATCTGGCACATCTCCCACGAAGGCGGGTTGCTGGAAGACCCCAAGAACGCCGCTCCGGACGATGTTTGGGTAACGACCAAGAGCCCCAAGGAAGCTCCGAATACGCCGCTCGACGTGACCATCGGCTTCGAAAAGGGCAGGCCGGTCTCCGTCAACGGCCAGTGCTACACCTCCGCGGTTGCGTTGCTTGAGACGCTGAATGAAGCGGCTGCGGCGCACGGTGTCGGCCGGATAGACCTGGTTGAGAACCGCTTCGTCGGCATGAAGTCGCGCGGTTGCTACGAGACGCCGGGCGGCACGCTGCTCATGGCGGCTTACCGGGAACTCGAGTCGCTCACGCTCGACCGGGCCACGATGCACTACAAGCAGAAACTGTCGCTCGACTACGCCGAACTCGTGTATAACGGCCTGTGGTTTACGCCGCTCCGCGAGGGCCTCGACGCATTCTTCGCGGCGCTTGCCAGCACTGCGACCGGCGAGATCACGATGCGCCTTTACAAGGGCACGGCCGAGCCGGTGTGCCGCAAGTCGCCGTATTCGCTTTATTCGCTTGATATCGCCAGCTTTACGATGGGCGAGAGCTATGACCAAAAGGACGCGCTCGGGTTCATCAACCTGATCGGGCTTCCGATGCGCATTCGCGCCATGGTGACCAAGAAACAATGAAGCTCTGGGGTGGCAGATTCGAACAGGGTCCGTCGGAGACCTTCGAGCGTTTTTCCGGCTCGCTTCACTTCGACCGCCGGCTGATCGGCCCTGACATTCGGGGCTCGCAGGCATTTGCCCGAGCCTTGGAACGGGTCGGTATCCTCACGGCGGCGGAGCGGGCGCGGATCGTCGAGGCGTTCGACGGGATACTGGAAGAATCGGGCCACCCCGATTTCTTCGATGGCGCCACGGACGAAGACGTTCACACCTTCGTCATCCGAAAGCTCAAGGAGCAGACAGGCGGACTGGCCGACAAGATCCATACGGGACGCAGCCGCAACGAGCAAGTCTCGCTCGATACGCGGCTGTGGCTCCGCGAGGAAATTGACCGGATCCACGGCAGCCTGCACGCGTTTCTCGCCGCTCTTTTGGAACTGGCCAAGCGCTATTCCGATGCCGTAATACCCGGCTTCACGCACATGCGCCGCGCGCAAGCGGTGCTTTGGCCTCATTACATATTGGCCTACTTCGAGATGTTCTCGCGGGATTGGGTCCGTTTGGAAAAAGCGCGGCAAAGCGCCAACCTGCTCCCGCTAGGTTCCGGCGCGCTTGCGGGGAGCGGCTTCCCGTTCGACCGCGAAGCGATCGCCAAGGACCTGGGATTCGAAGGCATCACCGCGAACAGCATGGATGTCTCCTCGGACCGCGATTTCGCCCTCGATTTCCTGTACGCCGCCTCAGTCACCATGCTGCACCTCAGCCGCCTCGCGGAGGACTGGATTCTCTATTCGAGCGAAGAATTTGGCTGGCTCGAGCTGGGCGATGGCGTCACAAGCGGATCGAGCCTCATGCCGCAAAAGAAGAACCCCGATTCGCTCGAGCTGATTCGCGGTAAGTGCGGCCGGGTCATGGGAAGCTTCACGTCGCTCTTTATGACGATGAAGGGGCTGCCGCTGACGTATAACCGCGACATGCAGGAAGATAAAGAGCCGCTGTTTGAGGCTGCCGATCAGCTCGCCGGCTCGCTCGAAATGGCGCGAGTGGTTGCGGAATCGGTGACGCTCGATCCATCCCGGACCGTCGCTGCGGCGGAAGAGAGCTGGGTGGTGGCCACCGACCTCGCCGAAGCGCTGGCGCGGGCCGGCACACCGTTCCACCAGGCCCACAAGATTGCGGGACGGTTGGTGCTGGAAAGTGTGCGCCAAGGAAAGCGGCCCTCCAGTTGGACTCCTCAGGAGCTCGCTGCGTTCGCCCCTGAGTTCACGCCGGAGATGGCGAGACTGCTGCAGCCGCAAGAAGGCATGAAAACACGGGAGATTTTCGGGGGGACGGGCCCGGAGACAGTCGCCAAGGCTTTGCAGCGGGCTGAGGGACTCCTGGTTTCAATGAAAGAGAGGTCTTCACGGACATGAACAAGAGCTACCGGCAGGGACAGATTCTTAGAGTGATCCGGTCCAGACCCATTCGCACGCAGGAAGACCTGGCTAAAGAGCTGAAAACGCTCGGAATTCTGACGACGCAGGTCACGCTGTCGCGCGACATCCGCGACCTCGGCCTGGCGAAGACGCCGAATGGCTATTTCCAGGTGGCGCCGGAACCGGGTGGGCCCTCGCTCGCCACTATGGCCGCGGAGTTCCTACAGGATGTCCGCGTCGCCCAGAACCTCCTGGTGCTGAAGACCGCACCGGCGCACGCCGGCTCCCTGGCCGTTTCGCTCGACAAGGAGCGCTGGCCCGAGATCGTCGGTACTCTTGCCGGCGACGACACTATCTTGGTCGTGACTCCGGACAAGGCAGCGGCCGAGAAGTTGCGGAAGAAGCTGCTGGAGTATCTGGCAGTGCTCGAGTAAGACGGTCCTAGAGGTCGCAGGGCCAATCACTCTGAACGCCCGATATCGAACAGCCATTCTCGCAGAGCAGGCAATCGACGTGCTCGAACTGGATGGTTGTGTGGTGGATGTGAAACCGATCGCTTAGCATCCGGTTCAGGCGGCGTAAGATCCTGTCGCTCTCCGGATACGCCACGTCGTCGATCCGTATGTGGCAACTCAGCGCGTGCGTCGACGA
>JBDKSR010000552.1:0-3183 GCA_039680545.1 Bryobacteraceae bacterium
CCGGCATCCTTCAGAACGGTCGTCTCCGTGACAACCGTTCCACCAGTGACCGTCTGGAGCATCCCAACGACCTTCTTCTTTCGTTGGGACTCCACGAACGTCCAGCCCATGCTAACTGCGATCAGCACGAGCGCGAAGATGACAAGAAAGCTGATGACTAATACTGTCATGCCCTGTACCTAGCGAATCTCGACTACAGTCTGGAACAGCGACGCCGGCAACTGGATACCCGACGTCACCAACCGCTCATAGAACTTAGGACGAATGCCAGTCGCCCGGAATCGCCCCTTCACACGGCCGTT
Source organism: Bryobacteraceae bacterium (assembly GCA_039680545.1). GTDB lineage: Bacteria > Acidobacteriota > Terriglobia > Bryobacterales > Bryobacteraceae > JAEHDI01. Next base: position 303 of record JBDKSR010000552.1, read on the forward strand.
CTCTCCCAAGCCCGTCTTTTCGAACACGAACAGTTCCTGGGTCGTGACCTGGTCGCCTTCCATCCCGACGCACTCCGTCATATGCGTAATGCGGCGACTGCCGTCGCTCAAACGGGCGATCTGAATGAACAGGTCCACAGCGGAGCTCACCTGCTGCCGGATCGATTTCACTCCCATGTTGGCGTTAGCCATGCCGACCATGACTTCCAGACGCGCGATGGCATCGCGCGGGCTATTAGCGTGAATCGTAGTCAACGATCCGTCGTGACCCGTATTCATTGCCTGCAACATGTCAATCGCTTCCTCGCCGCGGACCTCACCGACGATGATGCGGTCGGGGCGCATACGGAGAGCGTTGATTACCAGGTTGCGGATCTTGATGGCGCCCTGCCCCTCGATGTTCGGCGGGCGGGATTCCATCCGTGCGATGTGAATCTGCCGCAACTGCAATTCCGCGGCGTCTTCGATGGTTACGATGCGCTCGTCCTCCGGAATGTAACCGGACAGGACGTTCAAGAAAGTAGTCTTCCCGGCGCCGGTTCCACCGGAAATGATGACATTCAAGCGCGCCTTCACAGCCGCCTGCGCCAACTGAAGCATACCCTCAGTCAGCGAAAGGTTTTTCACGAGGTCTTCCGCTTGCAGCGGGTCCTTGCCGAACCGTCGTATGGAGAGAAGTGGCCCATCAACCGCAACCGGCGGAATCACGGCGTTGACGCGCGATCCGTCCGGAAGCCGCGCATCGACCATCGGTGACGACTCATCGACACGCCGTCCGACTCGGGACACGATCTTCTCAATGATCCGGATCAGGTGCGAATTGTCTTTGAATTCAACCGGTGTGCGGTATAGTTTGCCGGCACGTTCGACGTATACCAGCCGCGGTGTTGTGACGAGAATGTCGTTGATCGTCGGATCCTGCAAAAGCGGCTCGAGCGGCCCGAGTCCGAATACTTCGTTCAGGACTTCCTCGGTAACCCGGTCTTTTTCAACCAAGCTAAGAGGAGTCTTTTCCTCGTCAACAAGTCTCGCGAGCGCCGTGCGGATTTCAGTCCGCACCCGCTCACCAGCCATCGACGAGAGTACTTCCAGGTTGATCCGGTCCAGCAACTTCCGGTGAAGCGCGAACTTTAGCTCCTGGTACTCCGGCGTATACGTCTGCCGGTTCGCTCCTCGCGAACCCCAAGGCGTTTCCCGGTTAACAATAGCCTTACCAGTCGTATCCGCTGAGGTTCCCATGTTAGCCCCCTACTAATCTCCAAATAAGGAGAATTTCTTCTTGCTCGTTTGCTCTTGGATCCCGGCAACCTTTGTCGCCAGACGCGCCATCTGCCTACCGAGGTTGCTTCCTGGCGGAACCAGTTGTCCCTCGGTATATGCCTCGTAGATCGACCCGTAATCGTCGGGAAGCATGGCGTAAACCGAGAGGCCCAGCAGCCGTTCCAACTCATCCGGCGTTACGTCCGGATTCTTCGGAACGCGATTCAGCACCAGACGCAGGCGCGCCCGGCCATACCCGGCATCGGCCAACGCATCGGCGATCTGTTTCACCTGGTGCAGAGCCGGCACGTCAAGCGTAGTAACCAGAAATGCTTCGTCCACTTCCTCAAGCGCCGCCATCAGGAGCGAGTTGATGCCACGCCCCAGATCGATCACGGTCCAGTCGTACTGGAAGCGAACGAAGCGGAGGACGTGCCGCATGTCTTCTGCCTTGGGCTGCTCCCGCGACGTCAGGGCACCCGGCGCCTTGATCACTCCGAGTCTGGGGATGCCGTTCGAGATGAGCGCCCTCCAGTAATTGGTGTCAAGGCGATGCGTATTGCTCATCGCGTCAAGCACTGAATACCGGGACTTCGACTTCATCAGGAAGCCAACCAATCCGGCATCCAGGTCGAAGTCAGCGAGCAGCACCTCTTTGTTCGTTTGGCGGGACAACTCCACCGCCGTGTGACAGGCGATCGTCGTTGCCCCGCACCCGCCCTTAGCCGAGAAAAACGCGCACGTCCTGCCTCCCGAGCGCGCTGTCCCCTGCCTTTCCGTGCTCCGCTTGTTCGCCATCCGCTCCAAGGCTTTCGGCAAATTGGAATCAAGCGGCGGATACACATATTCGTCAGCGCCGGCCCGGATCACGGCGAGGATCGTCTCCGGCTCCGCTGACCTATGCAACCCTATGATAAGCGGTGCGCCTCCCACCGCTTTCAGCTTCCCAATCACCTCCTCGTGAGCCTCTTTGATCGACGTGAAGTCGATCAGGATCACGTCCGGCCGCAGGCGGTCAACCTTGTCCAGAAGGGTTGTCCAATCATCGATCTCGTTCTGCTCGAAAAGTACATGCAGCGGGAGTCGCTGAAGACACGACTGTACTTCCTGCCACAATTCCTTCGTTCCGATGATCAGCCCAAGTGTGATTGGATACACGAACCCTTCCTTCCTCCCCTAATCCTAGCTCAACCTGCTGTGCCGGAACCGCTTTTTGCTGCAGGAGCAGGAGGCGCCGAGGGCTGAGGCGCCGGCGTTTCGGCGGGCCCGGTCGTCGGGGTAAAGTTCGGTGTTGCGACACCTTGACCCGGTTTCAGGCTCTCAAGAAGGTCTTCGATGCGTATCGAATCGGCCGGAGGACGTACCGGAACAGGACCTGTCTCCTCCATGCCCGGCGTACGCGGAACTACCGTGGGTGCGTCCTCAAGGAATGGGATAGGCATCCCGATTTCAGGCGTCTTCTGGCCCGCTGGTATCGGCCGTACGATTTCCGGAGTGACCAGGATCAACAGTTCGGTGTTGTTCTTGGCCCTGGACATCGATTGAAACAACTTGCCCAACAGCGGGATGTCGCCCAAGCCAGGGATCTTCTCCAGGGTCTCGGTGACCCGGTTATCGAGCA
>JBDKSR010000553.1:0-1516 GCA_039680545.1 Bryobacteraceae bacterium
AGTGAATCGTGCGGTCGAGCAACACGGCGTGCGGCAGATCCGTCACGCTGCGATCGAACCAGAGATGGATCCCTGTGATGGGGGAGTGTTCCAGCGAGGAAACATCCAGCCCAAGCTCGGGCACAACCGGCGTCACGCGCTCGAAAGGCAGGGCGGAGATGAAACAGTCCGCCCGCTGCGCGACGCCGTCTACCAATACCGATGTAGCCCGGCCCTGTTGGACACAGATCCGTTCCACGCGCGACTGGAGGCGAATTTCGACGTTGCCGAGACGCGGCCACACTTGCGGGCCGAAAAGGTCGCCAAGCGGAACAGCCGGAACTCCCATCTCGTAATTGTCGTGCCGCGCCAGAAAACCGAGCCGGAACACGAAAAAGGCGTGCGCCGCGGCTACCCGATCCAACTCCTCGTTCAAGGCACTAACAAGGACGGGCCGCCAGAACCGATCGATTGCACGCGGCGGCTGGTCCTTTTCGCGCAGCCAGTCGGACATCGTCATGTCGCCGAGTCCGGGACGGTTGGACTCCCGCCGCAGGGCGAGAAGGCCTCGCGCGACAGCGAGTTTCTCGCGGAAGCCGAGAAAATGGAGCCCCCGAAAGGCGCCTGTGAAATGGAAGGGCGCCGGCAGCGCTCCCGCTCGGAATACCGAGGTGCGCCCGCCGGGCTCGATGTAATAGAACTCGCGGTGGAAGCGGATATGCTCCATCACCCCCAGCCGTTTGTACAGGTCGAGCAGATTGACGCAGCAGCGCAACAGCGTGTGCTGGCAGTTGTCGATGATTTCGCAATCGTGGCCGGGAGACGAGAGGGGAAACGAAGTAGCGCGTCCGCCCAGGAAGGGCCGCGATTCGAAGACGGTGACGCGGTGACCTTCGCCTCCGAGTGCGGCGGCGGCGGCGAGGCCGGCCAATCCTCCCCCTACGATGATGACTTCCGCCATATCGCTGCTTTAGCTAGACTCCTCGGTCACAATCACGGGGACGTTGACCTATCGGGCGCGAGAACGCCCATACAGTTTCACCACGTTCTCCATCAGATGCAGTCCGCAGTCGCCGTGCAGGGTAAGCATCGATTCAGGATGGAACTGAACCGCTTCGATCGGGAGTTCGCGATGGCGAATCCCCATGATGACCCCGTCTTCCGACTCCGCAGTCACCTCGAGACAGGAAGGGAACGTCTCCTTCCGCGCGAACAATGAGTGATAGCGGCCGACAGTAAATTTCTCCGGAAGCCCGTTGAAAACGCCCGCACCGGAATGGACGACGGTGGAAGGCTTACCGTGCATCGGATAGTCCAGGACGCCCAGTTCACCACCGAACGCCTCGACGATCCCTTGCAAACCCAGGCATACGCCAAACACAGGGACGCCAATGCGCGCGCAGTGCTTGACGAGTTTGGGGACGCCAAACTCGGACGGGCGTCCGGGGCCAGGAGAAACCAGAACCAGACTCGGGTTCAGCTTCTCGATCATCTCGAGCGGGAAACCCGCCCGATAGGTCACGACTTCCGCGCCGGT